>JABGWJ010000051.1 GCA_018645565.1 bacterium
ATAAATACAATCTTGTTTGCATTCACGATGCAGCCAGGCCTTTTGTGAGATCTTCATATATAAAAAAAACTATTGAAGCTTGTTCTGAATTTGATAGTTCAATTGTAGCAGTTGCGGCCACAGACACCATTAAAAAAGTTGAAAATGAAATAATTAAAAAGACGATAGATAGAAATTATATCTGGATGGCTCAGACACCACAAACTTTTCAAAAAGAAAAACTCTTAAAGGCATTTAAACTATTTCCTCAGGTCAATATTACTGATGAAAGTATGATTATGGAACTAGCTGGTTTTACAACAAAAATAATAGAAGGAGATGCAAATAATTTAAAGATTACTCAAGCCCTTGATTGGGAATTAGTAAAATTAATAGGGGGTAAAACATAAAAATGGTCCGATCGGGAATAGGTTTTGATGTGCATCAATTAAAAAGTGGGCTTGATCTATATGTAGGGGGAATAAAAATTAAATCTGATTTTGGATCTTTAGGGCATTCTGACGGAGACGCTTTAATTCACGCTATTGTTGATGCCTTGCTTGGTGCGGCATGTCTTGGCGATATAGGTAAATATTTTCCCAGCAATCAGAAAAGGTGGAAAGGTGTTAAAAGCGAACTATTTTTATTTGAAACAAAGAAGCTTTTATCCAATCATGGGGCTCAAATATCAAATATCGATAGTACAATCATATTACAAAAACCGAGAATAGAAAACTATCTTCCTGAAATTCGAAAAAATATATCCAACATATTAGAAATTGATGATAAAGTCGTTTCTATTAAAGCCACTACTACTGATTATTTAGGGTATGTTGGAAAATCAAAAGGTTGGAGTGTAATGTCAATTGCCACAATCAATGATTCAAATGAAATCAATTAATATAAATTCTTATGCCAAAGTAAATATTGGACTTAAGATTTTAAATAAAAGAAGCGATGGATATCATAATATCAGTACTGTTTTTCAAGAAATTGATTTATTTGATAGTATAACTATTTCAAAATCTGACGGTCCTCTAAAATTCAGTTCAAATGTAGAGTGGTTACAAAATGACCAAAATAATCTTTGTGTAATAGCATATAACTATATTAAAAATATATATAAGATTGGTGGCGCAAACATTGTTTTAAAAAAAAACATTTCAAGGGGTAGTGGACTTGGAAGTGGTTCATCAAATGCAGCGGCCACAATGAAAGGACTTCGAGAAATTTATAATTTGGAGGTGGCAGATAGCGAACTTATAAAAATTGGTTCGAAAATAGGCGCTGATGTACCATTTTTTATTAATGGTTCTACTCAAGTTGGTGAAGGGATTGGTGAGAAGTTAACAAGTATAAGGTCTTTAATGGATGCTCAATATTTAATAGTTACACCTAACATACCAATTGATACAAAATGGGCATATTCGCAATTTAAAAACAATTTGGATAACTGTTCTTCACCTGCTAAGTTTTCTGACTCATTTCGTGGCAAGACAATTAATCTTGATACGTTGAAGTTTTTTGAGAATGATTTTGAATCTGTTGTTTTTCCAACATATCCAGAGATTGGTGCAATAAAAAATAAGCTAATTGCTCTAGGAGCAAAGTTTGCCAGTCTGTCGGGTTCTGGCTCGACTGTGTATGGGATTTTCGATGATGATGCTAATATTGATAAAGCATTTTCTCATTTTTTTCCAAGACACAAGACATTTATCGCACATCCTGTTTAATTAGTTGGTAAAATAAAAAATTGGGGCGTCGTCTAATGGTAGGACACCTGGTTTTGGTCCAGGCAGTAGGGGTTCGACTCCCTTCGCCCCAGCAACTAATGTAAAAATGAAAAGAGAATTAAAAATATTTAGCGGTAGGAGTAACCCTGCTTTAGCTTTGAAAATTGCTGAGTCAGCTGGTTGCAACCTAGGTGATATGTCAATAAAGACATTTTCTGATGGTGAAATTTGGGTTAAATATGAAGAAAATATTCGGGGGCAAGATGTTTTTTTAATTCAATCTACGAACGCCCCTTCTGAAAATATTATAGAATTAGCACTTATGACGGACGCTGCAGTTCGAGCGTCTGCGAGTACTGTAAATATCATTGTTCCTTATTTTGGCTACGGCCGACAGGATAGAAAAGACCAACCACGAGTTCCGATATCATCGAGAGTAATGATTGACATTTTAACTAGTGCCGGAGCAGATAGAATAGTCACAATGGACTTGCATTCAACTCAAATCCAAGGTTTTGCAAAAATCCCATTTGACCACCTTTATAGTAGAATGGTTTTAATGGATGCAATATCTCAATTAAAATTGAATCCTAAAAATTCAACTGTTTTATCTCCTGATGTCGGCTCTGCCGCGATGAGTCAGGCTTACGCAAAGCGGTTGGGTATGCATTTTGCTCTTATTGATAAAAGGAGATTCGCGCCTAACCAGGCTAAAGTCAGTCATCTAATCGGTGAGCTTGAGGGGATGGATGTACTTATAATTGACGATATGATTGATACCGCAGGTACAACTGTAGGTGCGGCAGAAGCAGCGATGAAAAAAGGTGCTAAATCTGTTTCTGCAATAGCTACTCATGGAGTTTTATCTGGGCCTGCAATCAAAAGACTGCAAGAATCTCCAATAAAAAGTTTGGTTGTGACAGACACAATTTTTATCCCAGAACAAAAAAGATTAAGTAATATGAAAATTGTAACAGTTGCTAACGTATTTGGTGCGGCTATAAATCGCATACACAACGGTGAATCCGTTAGTGCATTATTTGAATTTTAAAAAGGAGAAATAGAGATGGGTACATCTTATTATAAGTTAGATATTGAAAACAGAGATTCAGTTGGTAAAAAAGCAACAAAAGAAATGCGAAGAGCAGGCATGGTCCCAAGTACACTTTATTTTAAAGGGGAAAAACCGGAGAGCATTGCTGTTGAAAAATTAAAGCTATATCAAGCTCTTAAATCTGATCAGCGTATTTATGAAATAGAATTAGAAGGCGAGTCTCAGTACGTTATGGTAAAAGCAGTTCAGTATCATCCTGTTACTGATGAAATATTGCATTTAGATTTTATGCGAGTGCGAAGATCAGAAAAGATGACGATATCTGTTCCTCTTGTACTCGTTGGTAAGCCAATTGGTGTTACAGAGGGTGGTATTTTATCTCAAGCGCTTAATCAGATTGAAATAAGTTGTTTCCCGACAAATGTTCCTGAACAAATAGAAGTTAATATTGATGATATGGAGCTTAATTCTTCTATTAGTATTGCAGATGTCTCATATGATGATGAAGAAGTGGATATAATTAGCGCTGAAGATATAAATGTAGCTTCAATTACGGCTCCTGTAGCGGAAGAAGAAATTACCGAAGCTGATGTTGATGATTCTGTTGATGATTCTGCAGACGGCGGTGAAAAAGACGAAAAATCTGAAGATAGTAGTGATCAAAAAGAATCTTCTGAATAATAAAGTCAGAATTAGCTTTGATTGCATTTATAGGATTGGGGAATGTTGGTGATAAGTATAAAGAAACAAAACATAACGCTGGATTTTGGGTAATTGATGAGATGGCAAAGAGGAATAATGTCTCTTTCAAACCGGGGAAAGGTGATTACGTGATAGCAGCAAAGACAAACAAGTTTTTTCTTGTAAAACCTACTTCAGGTATGAACCGCAGTGGAAACGCTGTTAAGCAAATAATAGATTCAAAAAAGTTGCTAGCAGAACAAATTTGTATAATTGTAGACGATGTGGACCTTCCTTTGGGTAAAATACGGATTAAACCAAAAGGTGGTGATGGTTCTCATAGGGGTTTAGAAAACATTATATATACATTGAGAACTGATAGATTCCCACGCCTTAGGTATGGTATTGGTACTGACGAGCAAATGCGGCCTGCAGAAAACTATGTGTTGAAGCCGTTTAAAAACGAAAAAGAAAAATCTTTTTCTATTGAAACAATTAAAAAAGCAGCAGACGCGTTGGATAGCTTTATTTTTAATGGTTTAAATAAGACAATGAATACTTATAATTCTTAATAATGGAGATAAAAATAAATAATGCAAAATGAAAATAATTATATTTTGTTTGTGATATTATCTGGAGTGATAGCCATGGCATTTGCTTTTTGGAAAACTTCTTGGATAAACAGACAAAAAGAAGGAAATGAGAGAATGCAATCCATAGGTAAAAGTATTGCGGATGGAGCGATGGCATTTTTACGTGCAGAGTATAGGATTCTAGCAGTTTTTGTTGTAGCAGTTGCTTTTATTCTTGGGTATGCGAATTCAGGAAGAGCCGACTCGAGCGCGCTCATATCTCTTTCTTTTATTGTTGGTGCTTCTGCATCAGGTTTAGCTGGTTTTTTAGGTATGAGAGTTGCTACAAAAGCTAACAATAGAACCACGCATGCTGCTGAAACAAGTTTAGCTAAGGCTCTAAACGTTGCCTTTAGTGGTGGTGCTGTTATGGGTTTGAGCGTTGTTGGGCTAGGTGTTTTAGGTCTGGGTATTCTATTCTATAGTTATAGGTCTATGGCAATTTTTAATAATGATACTTCAATGATTTTAAATGTTTTATCAGGTTTTTCATTAGGAGCTTCTTCGATTGCGCTCTTTGCAAGAGTTGGTGGTGGCATTTACACCAAAGCAGCTGATGTTGGGGCAGATTTAGTTGGGAAAGTTGAATCTGGCATACCAGAAGATCATCCGCTAAATCCTGCTACAATAGCAGATAATGTTGGTGACAATGTTGGTGATGTAGCTGGAATGGGAGCAGATCTATTTGAATCATATGTTGGTTCGATTATTGGGTCAATGGTTCTAGGTTCAACTCTTTTTGCATACGGAGCAGGGTTTGACATAAGTTTTGTTATTTTACCTCTAGTTATAGCCGGAGCAGGGATAATAGTTTCTATAATTGGTACCTTCATGGTTTCTGTGAAAGACGGAGGAGACCCTCAAAAGGGGTTAAATCAAGGTGAGTTCGGTAGCGGTATCATAATGGTAGTAGTTATTTATTTTTTAATAACAAGCTTGTTGCCAGAAAAGTTTACAACCCAGGAGGGTGCTGGAATCACATATGATAGCTTAGGTGTTTTCTATGCTACTATTATTGGTCTGTTTGGTGGCTTAGGTATTGGTAAAATAACAGAGTACTATACTGGAACGGGAACAAAACCTGTAATGTCTATAACCAAACAATCTATGACCGGACCAGCCACTAACATAATTGCTGGCCTAGGTATAGGAATGGAGTCCACGGCAGTTCCAATAATAATTATATCAGGAAGTATTATGGGAGCCTATCACTTTGCTGGTTTATATGGTATTGCAATGGCCGCATTAGGAATGCTAGCTAACACAGGTATCCAGCTAGCAGTTGATGCTTATGGTCCAATTTCTGATAATGCCGGAGGCATCGCAGAAATGGCTGAGCTTCCTAAGGAAGTTCGTGAGAGGACTGATAAACTTGATGCTGTAGGGAATACTACTGCTGCTATTGGAAAAGGGTTTGCTATTGGTTCTGCTGCTTTAACAGCGTTAGCTCTGTTTGCTGCGTTTAAAGTTAAAACGGGGATTGAAATAATTAATATTTCTGATCCGATGGTGATGGCTGGATTGTTCATTGGTGGAATGTTACCTTTTCTTTTTTCTTCAATGGCTATGGGTGCTGTTGGGAGAGCTGCTATGGCAATGATTGAAGAAGTACGTCGCCAGTTTAAAGAAATTCCCGAATTAAAAAAGGCTCTAGAAATAATGAATCTCAAGAAAAGGGAAGATTGGTCTGAAAAAGATAATAAAGTTTATAATGATGCTCTTGGTAAGGCAGAACATGGAAAGTGCGTAGAGATTTCAACTGAATCCGCAATAAGAGAAATGCTTCTCCCTGGTCTTTTAGCTGTTGTTACACCAGTACTGGTAGGTTTTGCACCAAGGATGTTTGGCAGTAATCAAGGTCCTGAAATCCTTGGCGGATTACTTGCTGGGGTTACTGTTACTGGTGTCTGCCTGGCAATTTTTCAATCAAATTCAGGAGGGGCTTGGGACAATGCTAAAAAAATGATTGAGGAAGGTGTAGAGATAGACGGGCAAAAATTAAGCAAGGGTTCTGAGGCGCACAAAGCTGCTGTTGTGGGTGATACAGTCGGAGATCCTTTTAAGGACACTTCTGGACCTTCATTGAATATTTTGATAAAACTAATGTCAGTAGTGTCATTAGTAATTGCACCGTTAATAAAATAAAATTTAAGGAGATTATATGCGATATTACGAATTAATATATATTGTCAGTTCAAATGTTGAACGGAAAAAAAATGACCAAGCCATGAAAGAAATTGGTGAAAAAATACAAGAAACAGGGTCAAAAATCATTAATCATATTGTTTGGGGAAAGAAAAAACTAGCTTATCCAATCAAAAATAATACCTATGGAACTTACATGCTTGCTCATTATGAAGGCGGTGATAATGATAAGCTTCGTGAGTTTGACTCTTGGTTAAAGCTTAGTGATTTAGCTATTCGACATATGATTGTAAAGCTAGATGGAAAACCTGACATTGTAGAAAGTCTTGAAGAAGATAAGTCTGAAAACGATACTGCTGAAAAGGGAGAAGACAAAAGCTCAGATGAAAAAAATCTAAAAAAAGAAAAAAATAAAGATGAAGAAAACAAGGAGGCTGAATAATGGCTTTTCAAACAAGAAGAAAATATTGCTTTTTCAAAGAAAATAATATCACAGCTGTGGATTATAAAGATGTTAAATTGTTGAAAAGGTTTACTAATGACAACGGTAAAATTATGCCACGTAGGGTAACCGGCACTAGTGCAAAAATGCATCGAAAAGTTGTTAGTGCTATTAAAAGAGCTAGAACTATTGGTCTAATGCCATTTGTTGATAGCGGTTCTGAATAAAAATACGGAGATTATATCATGAAAGTTATTTTACTTAACGATGTCGAAAACTTAGGACTAGCTGGGGATGTTATAACCGTAAAGCCGGGGCATGCTAGGAATAGACTAATACCCCAAGGCCTAGCATTAAGAGCTTCTACTAAAAACGTCGCTGTTGCAAGTGAACGCAAGAAAGTTGCTGACACCAAACTCGAGCGTGAAAATAGCGCTTTACAGAATTTAGCTAAAAAGCTCAGCAAGGTAGAAATCACTATTGAAGTAAACGTTGGCGAAGAAGAAAAAATGTTTGGTTCTATTACAAATATAGATATTCATAAAGAATTAGCTGCTAAGGGTTTTGATTTAGATAAAAATCAAATAACTATTAAAGATCCTATTAAGGCATTGGGTATATATCATGCAACTGTTGAAGTAGCAAAAAATATAAAATCTGATATTAAACTATATGTAATTAAGGGTTAGCGCTCTAATATTTTATAATGTTTGCAGAGGTATCGTTACCAATATCTTCATTCCAAACATTTACATATTTAGTTCCTGAAAATCTAGAGAGCCAATCTTTAATTGGCTCAAGAGTTACCGTCCCCTTTGGTAATAGAAAAGTAAGTGGAGTCATAGTATCATTAATGGACAGCACTTCTTTTAGTGGTGAAGTTAAATCAATTTCTAGGTTTGATGATGATGCTCCGATTATTTCTCAAAATTTATGGAAGTTGGTTAGATGGATAAGCCATTATTATATCACACCAATTGGAGTGGTATATAATACTGTGCTCTCATTTAACATATCAAAAAATTATATACCTCGTCAATCATGGTTCGTGAAAAATATTAGTGAAGATATAGATCTTTTATTAAAAAAAACATCTCCTAAGCAGTACCTTGTTTACAAAGCTATTCAACTATCTTCTCAGAAATATATTAAAGTATCTTCTTTTAAAAATATAAGCTCTAATCCTTTATCAATTTGTAAAGCACTCCAAAGCAAAGGGTGTATTGAGTTAGTAAAAAAAGATGATAGTCAAGGTGGGAATAGATTAACGTTTAATCCTGTAAAGAAAAAAATTTCTTATAATGAAGACCAGCTTAAGGTTATTGATAATATAAAATCTACTCTTAGGACTAAAAAGTTCAAATCAAATTTGTTGCATGGAGTCACAGGTAGCGGTAAGACAGAAATTTTTATTGAAGTCATTAAAACTGTAATCAAAATGAAAAGATCAGCCATTATTTTAATTCCGGAAATTTCATTAACCCCTCAAATCGCAGGTAGATTTAAAGATGTATTCGGTCAGGACATTGCCTTGTGGCATTCTCAATTAACAAAATCTCAAAGGGCAAAAACTTGGAATGAAATAAATAATGGTGATTGTAAAATTGTCATAGGAGCTAGGAGTGCAGTTTTTTCACCAATAAAAAAATTAGGTTTAATTATCGTTGATGAGGAGCACGATTCCTCTTTCAAACAAGATTCTCCTTCGCCTAGATATCACGCGAGAGATGTTGCTATCATGCGAGCAAAAATCGAAGAGTGCGCTGTTATATTATCTAGCGCTACACCTAGTTTGGAAACATTTTATAATTATAAAAATTCCAAACATAGGTATTTAAGTTTGCCAAAGAGATATGGCAAAGCTGTATATCCCACTGTAAAAGTTGTGGACTTAATTGATGAAAGTAAAGAAACGGGGAAATTCAATATAGTTATATCTGGAACATTACAACGAAAAATAGAAGAAAAATTAAAAAACAAGGAGCAAGTATTGTTAATCCAGAATAGAAGAGGTCATTCCCCAACTATTAAATGTTCCGATTGTGGATCTATTGTTATGTGTTCTGCTTGTAAAACACCACTCACTTTTCATAAGTATGATAACAAACTGAAATGTCATATATGTGGATTTATAAGTAAAAAGATTTTAGATACTTGCAAAGATTGTATGAGCCAAAATTTTTTATATGTTGGAACTGGGACACAAAAAGTAGAGGACATTTTACAAGAAACCTTCCCAAATGCTAAAATATCAAGAGTCGATCATGATAGCACTAAAAAAGATGCGTCTGCAATGAAAATACTGCAATCATTTCTTGATGGGAAGGTCGATATATTAATAGGTACTCAAATGATAGCGAAAGGTTTAGATTTCCCAGGTATTACCTTAGTTGGAATAATTAATGCGGACCTAGGTCTTCATCTTCCTGACTTCAGATCTAGTGAGAGAACTTTTCAATTGATATATCAAGCGTCAGGGAGAGCAGGAAGAGGTCAAAAAAAAGGAGAGGTCATTATTCAGACATACGATAAAGACAACGCAGTTATCCAAGCGGCATCTAGACTCAATTTAGAAAAATATTATGAGGACATGTTAGATGATAGGCAGTCGCTTAACTATCCACCTTATAGTTGGGTTGCAAAAATTGAATTTATTGGATCAAATCCAAAATCTGTTTTTTCATTATCAAATAAAATCCGTAATAATTTAATGAATCCATATAAAGGGCTTGAAATATTAGGCCCCGCACCCTGTTTCAAAGAAAAAGTAAATAATAAGTATAGATTTCAAATTATATTAAAATCATCGAAAAAGTATGATGTAAATAGCAATAAGCTACATTCTTTTGTTAGTCAAAACTTTGTCAAGTATAACAAAACAATTCCAGGTTCAAATAAAATTCACATTCATATTGACCCAATTACAATGATATGAAAATAGCGCTAGGATTGATATTAATAGCATCTTTATTTGCGAATGAAAATCGACCTGGTTTGTCTACCTGGTTTTCTGCCTCTGAACTATCTCGTGCTGGAGGGGGTAAGTTTTTAATGACGCCAAACTCAAGAAATGTAAATATGATAGCGTCTGTTAAAAATCAATCTTTCTCAACTTCATTTATTTTTTATCCAGCGGGTATTCAAGCACAATCTGCTTCATTGATTTACCCAAAGAATGATAAAATTATGATTACATCAATAAACCATATATCCTACGGAACTTTCAATGGTTATGATGAAAATGCTCAAAAAACAGAAAACTACACTGCTAGCGATACATGGATTAGGTTAGGCTATTCAAAGGCATCAAAATCAATACCAGTAAGTTTTGGTATTTCAAACCAGATATATATTTCTAAACTCGAAAACCATAATTCTACTTCAGTATACTCCTCTTTTGGTATTATTTGGAATTTGGATAAATACAATTTAGATATTGGAGGAAGGATTAAAGACATCCTTTTAATTCACAAAAGTACAGATATACGTGCTAGCGATAATTCATTAGAGATAGAAATGGGATTTTGTAAAAAGTTAACCTACCTACCTTTAAAGCTTTCAATAGATTGTATAATTAGCAATGATTTAAGACCTAAAGATTATTTTATAAGTGGAGTTTTTACAATTTCTAAAAATATTTATTTGACTATAGGTACATCTACAAGAAAATATAGCCAAAACACAGAGCAAAACCTAACAAGCACAATTTTTGGCTCAAGCGGTCTTGGAGTCAATTATAAAAACAAAGATCTTACAATAGGATATGGTTTGTATTTCTATGGTACGGGAGGTTTCTCAAATGGATTAGATTTAACTATAAATTTTTAATGAAAAAAATTATAGTTTATCTAATCCTCAGTAATATTTTATTTGCTCAAAATAAATACCCCATAGTTTTAATTCATGGCTTTTTTGGCTGGGGCAATAATGAAATGGGAGATTATCGATATTGGGGTGGTAAAAAAGACATTCAAAAAATGTTAGAGGAGAAAGGGTTTAAGGTATTTAATGTTTCAGTTGGCCCAATATCTTCAAACTGGGATAGAGCCGTGGAGGTGTATTATCAGTTAAAAGGTGGGCAAGTAGATTATGGGCTTAATCATTCTAAAAAATATGGTCTTGAACAAAGGCCAATAGATAAAATTTACAATGGCTTATATCCTGAATGGAGCAGTGAAAATCCGGTTCATCTAGTTGGACATAGTATGGGAGGGCAGACAGCAAGAATGCTTCAATATTTATTAGAAAATGAAATTTTTATTGACGATAGTTTGGCTTTTATAGAGGACTCAGACTTGTTGGGCAAGTCTAAAGAAGGTTGGGTGTCTAGCATTACTTCTTTGGCAACGCCACACGATGGAAGTACTTTGACCGATATAGTTACGAAGACTTTTCCTTTTATTCAGTATTTCATTGGTGTTGCTGGAGTGGTTGGAACAAATTTTTATGATTTTGATCTTAGTCAGTGGAACATAAATCGAAAAGATAATGAAAACTGGTATAATTATGTTCAAAGAATGCGGAGTCATAATGCATGGGGCACAAAGAATATAAGCTCTTGGGATTTAAGTTTAGATGGCGCCTCAGAACTAAACAGTTTTTTAAATGCGAGCCCAGATGTTTATTATTTCTCTTATTCATTTTCAGCTACTTCTAAAGATGAAGAAACGGGTTATCATGTACCAAATAAAGATGTTTTCCTATTAATTCGTTCAAGAGCTAAACTTTTAGGCTCAAGAGTAGTATTTACTAGCAATGGAAATGAAACAGATTCTACGTGGTGGGAGAATGATGGTATAGTTAATTCCAGATCTATGAACGGGCCAACCACTGGACAAAATGGTGCAGATACAATAGTTAATTATGATCAATCCGTTCCTATTATTCAAGGGCAGTGGTATACCTTCGAACCAATAAATTTAGACCACTATCAAAGTGTTGGGCATATGCTTCCTAAAGGGAAAAGAAAATTTTTAGATTCTATCTATATTAATCATGCACAGTTATTATGGTCTCTCCCCGAATACTAGTGTGCTTATAATTTATTTTTATTTGTAATATACAACTATGAATCATGGTGAATTTCTTATATCGTTTTTGATCGACCTTCAACGAATTTTTAGAACAGAAGTTGTCCCTAAAGATTTGCCATATAGTCAAGTGCAGGCAATTGTCATAATCCCTAGCGACGGTATTGAAATGTCAGAATTATCGTGGACATTGGGTTTAGATAATAGTACTGTCACTAGATTGATTGAGCGATTAGAGGTCAAGGGTTTTGTTAAAAGAACAAAAAACAAGTCTGACAAGCGGTCAATTATTGTATCTTTAAAAAGGAAAGGGATGAGTATCCAAAAAAATGTTGAAAAAAAATTAGATGAAGTTGGAAAACAAATATTTTTTGAAACTAGCCAAAGTCAAAAAGAAATTTCTTTAGAAAATTTATCATCTTTTCAATGGGAATTGCGAAAAACTTTCTTAAAAAGGTAAAAATTAATATGTCAGAATTATCCACACTATTGCTTGAGTGGTTTGATTTAAATAAGAGAGGATTGCCTTTTCGAAAAAACAATAAACCCTATGATGTTTGGGTTTCAGAAATAATGTTACAACAAACTAAAGTTGATACCGTCATCCCCTATTACAATGCTTGGATGAAAAAATTTCCTAATATCGAATCTGTTTCTGAGGCTTCTGAAGAAAGTGTTTTAAAGTCATGGGAAGGGTTAGGCTATTATTCAAGATCTAGAAATTTTCATAAAGCAGCAAAAATCATTATAAAGAATTTTAATTCAAAAATACCTGAGTCATGGGATGACTTTAGACTTCTTCCTGGAGTTGGAGATTATACAGCAGGTGCAGTTCTTTCGATTGCATTTAATAAATCTTATGTGGCTGTTGATGGTAATGTTAAAAGAGTTATGGCTAGGCTCACATCTAGGAAAAAACTAAGTCAACATAATTTGAGATTTATTAAGTCTAAGCTTTTAAAATTTATGGACAAAAATCGTGCGGGAGATTTCAATCAAGCAATGATGGAACTAGGCGCATGCGTCTGTTTACCAAGAAATCCAAAATGTGAACAGTGTCCAATAAATAAAATTTGCAATGCATATATATCTGGGAAACCAACTGAATACCCTGCTAAAGTAGTAAAAAAAACGATTCCTTCTCATATTTTTGTTGGAGGTCTAATTAGAGTTGGCAATAAAATTCTAATCCAAAAAAGAGAAGAAAAAATGCTAAACGGGTTATGGGAAATACCGATGAAAAAAATTAATGATCAAAAAAATTTAACAAAAGATTTTAAAAACTTCATCTTTAATAAATATGGTATAACAGTAAAAATAAATAAAGTCTTTTCAGCGATAAAGCACTCTTATTCACATTTTAATATGAAATTAATTGTTATTGATTGTGAAAAAACTACCAGTATTGTGAAAAAAAAGAACATGTATTCTTGGATTGAAAAAAACCAAATTAATAATTATCCTTTTCATAAAGTGAATCATAAAGTTTTCTCATTATTCAAAAAAAAAACTTGGAATGTTTAGAACGGTAGTTTCGTTAATTCTTTGGCCGATATGGTTTTTGTACTTAATTGCTATTCTTCCTATTTTTCTACTATTTACTTTAATTTCTGATAGAAAGTATTTTCATTATTTTTTAAGGCCAATGTGTTATTTCTTTTGTCTTCTTGGAGGTCAGTTAGTTAAAAGAACAGGGTCTATTCCAGATGCTAAAAATGGACCTTATTTATATTTAATTAATCATCAATCTCTTTTTGACCACTTTGTGATAGGATGTTATATCAATCATTATGTTACGGCTATTGCTAAGCAGGAACATTTTTCGTACCCCCTTTGGGGTCAGGTTGCGAAATCATATGGAATAATTCCGATAAACAGAAAAAACATCAAAAAAGCATTATCCAGTTTAAAGGTCGCGGAAGATGCAATTTTAAAAGATAAAGTATCTATCTTGATGTTCCCTGAAGGCACGAGATCTATTGATGGGAACTTAGGTGTTTTTAAAAAAGGCGCATTTCATATAGCCAAGAATACGGGAGTTAAAATTGTACCTGTAATTATTGATGGCGCGTATAAGGCAAAAAGTAAATCTGATTGGAGATTAAGCTTAGGAACAATTAATATCCATTTTTCTAATATTATTAATAACGATAGATATAACGATATTACCGTAGAAGGCATAAGAGATTACACGCGAAATAAATTTGAAGAATATGTAGATTAGTTACATTATGAATTTACTGAATTTTAGTAATATCCAAATAAGTCAGATTTTAGTATCAATTTATTTTTCCATAGTATTTTATCAATCAAGCATCGATAAAATTATTGATAAGGAAAATAATATTATTTTCTTTAATGAGCATTTTAAAAACACCTTCATTAAGAATTTTATTCCTATGCTATTAACTAGCCTGGGATTATTTGAGTTTTTTGTTGCATCACTAAATACGTTTGGTATTTTTTATAGCTTGATTTATTCGGATTTAACTTTCATTTTTTATGGACTGCTTTCGTGCAGTGTCGTATTGCTGATGTTGCTGTTTGGACAACGTCTAGCTAAAGATTATGTTGGTGCTGCTGACATTACTATATATTTTATTTTGTGTATTATTACTATAATGAGTTTTTAGATAAGGATAATTAAAATGAATAAATCACTCACTTTAAAGATGATTGAGTCATATCAGCAGAGCTGCGAAACTGATTCAAAACTAAAACTATCTCGCAATGCAGCTACTCAGAACGAGATTACAGATTTAGCAATGGATTGGAATCAGTTTAGAAAAATAGACCATTCTTTTTCAAATACAATCTCTGGTGAAATGAAAATAACAAACCAAAAATCAAGTGGTCGATGTTGGGGGTTTGCGGGTTTAAATCTTTTCAGAATTTATTTGGGAAGGAAACACAATATTCGCAATTTCGAATTTTCTCAAACATATTTTATGTTTTGGGATAAATTAGAAAAATCTAATTATTTTTTGAACAGCATAATTCAGACTGCTGAAAGTTCATCTGATAGTCGCATAATAATGCATCTTTTAGAAAGTCCAATTCAAGATGGTGGGCAATGGGATATGTGGGTAAATCTAATAAATAAGTATGGTGTAGTTCCAAAATCTGAGATGCCAGAGACTTATCAATCTAGTCAATCGATGAGGATGAATCGTATGATTACTAGAAAACTTAGAGAGTTCGCAAAAGAATTAAGATATTTAATTAAAAACAATATTAATAATGAAGACTTATATGAATTAAAGAATCAAATGATTTCAACAGTATATAAGATGTTAGTAATTCATTTAGGAGAACCTCCAAATAATTTTAATTGGCAGACTAGAGATAAAAAGAAAAATTTTATGCGATTTGAAGATTTAACACCACAATCATTCTTTAAAGATCATGTTTCTATCGACCTTAGTAATTTGATTTGTTTAATTAATTGTCCGATGTCAGATAAAAAGTATAAAGATATTTATAGTGTTAAATATCTTGGTAATGTTATTGAAGGTCAGCCCATAAGATATCTAAATGTTGAAATAGACATTTTAAAAAAGGCTGCCATTGAATCAATTAAAAATGATGACCCAGTATGGTTTGGTTGTGATGTGGGTAAATATTTACATCGGTCACATGGTGTAATGGATACTAATTTATTCGATTTTGATCTGTTTTACGGGACAAAATTTTCTCTGGATAAAGCTAGCCGATTAGAATATGGTGAGAGCAAAATGACTCACGCAATGTTATTCACCGGCGTAGACCTAGACTCAAAAGGAGTACCTCAAAAATGGAGAGTTGAAAACAGTTGGGGCGATAGAAATGGAGAAAAAGGGTTTTATATAATGTCTGACGAATGGTTTGATGAATACCTATATGAAATCGTCGTAAATAAAAGATATTTACAAGATGAATACGTAAAACTTTATGAAGAAAAAGAAGCCAAACTATTGCCGCCATGGGATCCTATGGGCGCTTTAGCAAAATAACGAATTATTATGGATATAAAAATATATTGGCTTTTAGCATTTGTTGGGCTTTATTGGTCTTATTGTATTTTCTGGGGGATTAAAGGTGCTCTCACTTCTAAAACATCTGAAGACTATTTTGTTGCTGGGCGATCAATTGGAACCTGGGTTTTTGTCCTTGCTGCAACAGCAACTAGTTTTTCAGGCTGGACTTTTGTTGGGCATCCCGGGAAGATACTTACAGATGGGCTTCCTTACGCATTTGCTTCTTTTTATGCACTAACGATCCCTCTTACTGGCGTTTTATTTTTAAGGCGGCAATGGGTTCTAGGTAGAGTTTACAATTATGTAACTCCTGGTGAAATGTACTCAGATTATTACGGGGGAAACTCAATAAGAATATTAACTGTATTAGTCGCTTTTTTATTTTCAGTGCCTTATCTTGGAATTCAGCTTCGAGCTTCCGGAGCATTATTTGATGTTTTAACAGATGGTTTAATCTCTACTAATTTAGGGATGATTCTTTTGTCAACAGTTGTAGTCATTTATGTGGCTTCAGGAGGATTAAGGTCTGTCGCTTATGTTGATTGTGCTCAGGCTGTTTTATTAGCAGTTGGAATTATTATCTTAGGTGTTATCACGTTGAAATGGATAGGCGGATGGGAATTGTTTACGCAGGGAATAGGCGTACTGGTCAAAAATGATTTAGTTGTTGGAAACCGTTTAACTGCGGATGGGTTTTCTAATAGAGTTGCAATCCCTGGTTCAATTCAGTTTGTATCCTCCGGCTCAAACGCAATTGGTGGTGTATGGACAGGAATGATGTGCATGACATATATGTTCGCATTAATGGGTATACAATCTTCTCCTGCCTTCTCAATGTGGGCATATGCAAATAAAACATCTGAACCATTTCGCTGGCAACAAGTGATTGCTTCTTCTGTAGTTATAGGAATAATATTATTTTCCTTTACTATTATACAAGGTATGGGAGCAGATGTCTTAGTCCTAAATGGTGTCTTCGATACTATATCTGATAGTACGCTTGTGCCAAACCTAATTGATTTAATGTCTGAATCTGCTCCTTGGCTTGTAGGTTTATTAGCTGTATGTGCACTTGCGGCAATGCAAAGTACCGGTTCTGCTTATATGTCAACATTTAGTGCAATGATTACTAGAGATATATATAAAAATTTTTATGATGAAGATGTGACGGAAAACAAGCAAAAGTTTATCGGTCGTATATTTGTAATTG
Source organism: bacterium (assembly GCA_018645565.1). Classification (GTDB taxonomy): domain Bacteria; phylum Fidelibacterota; class Marinisomatia; order Marinisomatales; family UBA1611; genus TMED80. Next base: position 16,923 of record JABGWJ010000051.1, read on the forward strand.
TTGTTGCTTTAGCAGCACTGCTAGTTGCTATTTTTTCAACTGATGCTTTAGTAATGTTAGGCGGGCTAGCAGTCGCATATGGGTTTCAAATGTACCCAGCACTTTTTGGCAACCTCTATTATAAAAGAATTTCTAAAACTGGAGTTACATTAGGTTTAATTGCAGGACTAATTGCAGTCACTTTTACAGATAAAATGGCTAGTTTGTTTTCACTCCCCTGGGGCGCATATCCACTTACTATACATTCAGCAGGATGGGGAATATTTTTTAATATAATATTTACAGGTATTGGGTCTTATTTTTTCCCAGATAGTATTGAAAGAAAAAAAATCAAAGAAAAGAGACATGCTTTTTTATCAGAAGTAGCAGGTGTTCCTAAAGAAAAGAAAAAATTAATACCTTTAGCTTATGGGATGGTTTTAGTTTGGTTCCTCTTTGGGTTTGGCCCTTTTGCCGTTATTGGAAATACTTTTTTTTCAGACCCTAGCAATCCATCCAGTTGGGCACCCTTTAATTTGCCGTCAATATGGGTTTGGCAAATAGTATTTTTACTTTTTGGAATTTTTGTTATGTGGTTTTTAGCTTTCTATATGGGTTTCTCACAACCTATTTCAGCAGAAAAATTAGAAAAATCTCATAAAAAATATTTTTAATGGAATCTTCAATTTTACAATTTCTTTCATTGTTTAAAAAAGAATAAATATATTTAGGGCAATGGATACAAATAAAAAAGCAGAAATTAAATTTTCTTCAATTGATGATATAGATAAAAAAATCCACGCAAATCAAGTTTTGTATGACCAACTTCATCAATCTTTGGTAGACGAAATTGTATCAAAAGATGATGAAGCTCAAAAAAAAGAAAAGTCAAGAAAATCTGATGTTTCTAAAACAAGAAATTTTCTTTTAAAATTTTCTGATTATTACCAATCTAATGAATTATTTAGATATGCTCTTTGGGGTTTTGTAGCTGTATTTTTTTCAACTACAATTTTAACTATTATTGAATATCCTCTTTTTAGTGGTAGTGTAAAAGATGACGTTGGTGATGGATTTATGTTTGGTGGGGACGAACCCAATTGGGTCGATACATTTTTTCATACTTTTTGGTGGGCTGTTGTAACATTTACTACCGTTGGCTATGGTGATGTAAGCCCAGAAACACATTTAGGTAAATTATTAACGATAATAATAATGATTTTAAATCTAGGCATTGTGACAATGCTTACAGGTGCTGTTTCCTCTGTTTTGGTTGCAGCTAGATTAAAAGGAGATGATACATTGGACGAAACTAAGTTTTATGGACATTTAATTATCGCAGGTTGGAATCCTGCGGTTCAGTCAGCATTAAGACTCATTGAGGCTAACGAAGATTCAGCTTCAGTTGTGATTCTTATAAATGAAACTGAAGAAGAAATAATCAAGCGAGCTGTTTCTGGATTTGATCGATTAGATATAACTCATTTATCAGAAAATTTCACTCAAGAGGGAGTACTCAAAAAAGCTTTTATTGAAGAATGCGGAACTTTTATGATTGTTCCAGATGAATCTGGTCTGCTTCCAAATGAGAAACCTGATGAAGATAAAACGGTTCTAACTGCGCTTACGGCAAAATCAATCTTAGAAGATATTCAAGTTGTCGCATACATTTTAGATGAAGAATATATTTCTCACTTGCATAGAGCTAATGTAAATGAGATTGTCTTTCCTGATGAGCATATACCGCATATGTTAGCGAAACATGTCACAGACCCAGGTGTGCCTCAATTATTTGATGAGTTGATTACCCAAGAAAAGCAGGATAAGGGTATTCAAGTTGTTTCTATACCTAAAGGTTTAGTAGGACTAACCCACAATAAAGTTTCAGCATATTATAAATTTAAAAATAAGTGGCTATTGGTTGGCTATGCAATTAAAAAAGCTGGATTTAGTTTGGAAGAACAAATGGGAGAAAGCGGCAGTCCTATCATTCGTGATATGATTAAAGAACAATTAGATGGTGCTGGAATAAAATTATCAAGCGATGAACACGTCATAGTTGAGATTAATCCAGATGATGAATACATTATTGATGGTAAACATAAAGCTTTGGTATTGAGGTAAAATTATGGGTGTTAACGCAAAACAAATTCAAAAAATAAACTATTTTAGTAAAGTCTCCGAAGACCTTTGTTCTGAAATTGCTAAGGTAGTAAAACAAAAAAAATGTTCTCCAAAAACCACTCTGCTTAAAGAAGGCGAAGCTGGAGATACTATGCTACTTATTTTTCAAGGTCAAGTTGAGGTATCTAAGAACATGATGGTTAAAACTTCTAGCGGGTTTACTATGTCGACTAAGTCTATTATTAGATTAGAAACTACAGACCCATCACCAGCAAATAAGCCGATAACCGAGCCAACAGTTTCAGTTGTAAAAGCGCCTGCTTTTGGTATAGGAGAATTTTCTCTTGTCCTTGATAATGCTAAAAGAACATCGCATGTTACTGCTATGACAGACATTAATTACGGGATTATAAAATTAGAAGATTTTTCGAATATAGTAGATAAACACCCGTCTATAGGTGGTTCTGTTTATTTTGAAGTTGCAAAATCAGCTGTAAATAATTTAGCCACTGCAACACAAGATATATCTAATCTTACTCAAGCATTCTTTTTTGCATTAGCTAAATAATATTTAACTTTTAAAAAATGTTTTTCTTCGAGTGTTTATTTTACTTTCGAGATCAACAATTTTTTCTTTTTCTATTGCGGTCTGGTCTTTTTTTGAATTTAGCTTATCTAGCTCTAGTCTTAAAAATTGAACATCCCGATCAAGTTTTTCGAGGCGCCCTTTCATTTGCTTAGATAAGATTTTTTTAAAATCATCTATTTTATCACTGTCTGGTGTATAGTATATATTTGTATTCCCTCGATCCGTATCTTCCCAGAATGTAGGTCCACTGAATCTAATTCTGTTATAAAGACCCTCCATAAGTTTAAGGTATGTCTGGTTATCAAAAAATGCTAAATCATCAAGGACATCAGAAACGATTGTTTCAGCAAAATTAATATTATTAATTTTTATAAAATGTAAAGCAAGTCCAATTTGTAAAACTCTTACTCCGTTGTTTACACTTTGATCTAGTTCTTCTTTTGAATAGTCTGGCGGGTTATCAAGCTGTAAAATTTCTTTTAATAGGTGTTCTTGAAGTTGATTATCCCAAGTTTCTTCCGATATTAAAATAGTAATCTTTTTTAGCTCAGCTGTTAGTACATCAACAATGAAATATAATGAAGGATTTTTAGCGGCCTGTTTATAAATCTCATTACTGTAGAACTTAAAATAAAAATAACTCTGCTTTAGTAAATCCTCTTTATTATGATCAACGTATCCTTTTAAAAGTGCAGAATAATGAAATGCAAGGTTGTATAAATTTCTAGGTTCATTATTACGGACAGCGTGTTTAATAGCAAATCGCATAAAAGTATTAAACCTTATATTAATATCCACTATCAAGCTGTGTTGTTTTAAATCTAAGGCTAGTAATCCAATTGATGAGACTTCGCTGGCGATTAGAGATGCGAGCTCATATTCTCCGTTTTCCATTTTTCGAATATATGCATTACCCATCATTTTAAATGCTTTAACTTCGTAAAAGGTTTTTCTTTCTTCTAAATCTTTATATTGATGTTCAACATATGTTCTGAAAGTGGGATTATTTCTAATTGTGTCTGTGGCAGCAAAAAAGCGAGAGTCATAAAAACTTTTATTTCGCATGTACGCTCTTACGGTGTCACCAACTCTACGTATTATTTCAGTTTGCGCTTCTTTAAAAGAAATGTATTCTAATAAATCATCAAACTGATCAATAGTAGACATCAATTGATATTGGTAGTGTTCAACATTTTTAATATCGTCCATTGATAAGTGCACAGATTTATTTTTCAACCTATTTATATCTTCAATATTTAGTGTATATAATTTTTTGATTACATTGTCTGTTTTAGAGTAGAGAAGTATATAAAAAATATAAGGCAGCGATAGCATGGATGAAGCTGGCAGATAAACATATGTATTTAGCATCACACTAGATAGCCTTTCCATCGGTCCGAAATAATACATTATCACTGTAGCGTGAATTGATGCTAAAATTAAAAACCAAATAAAAATAAGACTTACCCAATCTTTAACAAATAAATCCATCAGTTTAGGAGTGGATTCAGCTGCAATTGCTATTACAATAATTAATGTACCTAGTACTGTGGCTAAAACTCCGCCCCAAATTTCTGGTGCAAAGGTAAGGTCTATTGCATCGTGAGTTTCTTTGCCTAAACCAAATAATTTATCTAAAAGTAATACAATATCAGAGTAAAAATAATGAAACGTGAAATCGGTGCCAAGGACTACGAAAAAAACGAAAAAAAGAGAGGCTAATGATCTATTTTTATTAATTAGCCCTAAAATTTTACTAAAGAATATGGTTAGTTTATCATTCATCATTTGTCAAGTACTAAAACAACTTGGCTAGAAAATACGATTAAGAGGGTAATTTTTCAATATTGAAGAATAGTATTCAATATTTTATATTGAATAGGTATCAAGTAAAATTTAAAAAAATTGAAATCAATCGGTTTTTATTGTTCTTCACACGTACAGATGATAAATTCTTTTGAGCTCTTTTAAGTTTATTAGTTCATTGACTTAAGTATGAGCAATAAATGTAAATTAATTATAACGAGGTGTTTATGTCAGATTGGACAAATAGTCATGATTTAGTATACGCATTTGTTTGTGTTTCTTTTCTCGCAGACGGAGAAGTTGATGAGTCTGAGAAAGAAGCAATGCGTGGGAATGTTAAAGTTATGCTTCCTGATATGGGGGATGACGAGTATCACCAGGTTGAAAAAGAAGTTATTGATAAGTTCATTGCATTAGGTGATGAAACTTCTCGTTTTGGCCAGTACGGTTCTTCTCTTAGCGCAATCAAAGAAATGTTTTTATCCGATGATGATAGGTATAAGGTTATAAAAAACCTTGCTTATATTGCTAGAGCAGATCAATTCATTCATGAAAATGAAATGAAAATGGTTGAGCAAGCGGTTACTGATTTAGATATGGAAGATAAAGTAAGCTTAGTTAAAACGGAGTCAACTCTTTTCGTTGATTTCAAATCGTAGCTTTTTATTTTAAATAAAGCATATTAGTTAGTGCCCGATATTCATTATTGGGCACTAACATTTTTAAGATTAAATGGGGTAAGAAATAATGTCGGAAAAAAGAACGCATAGTAATGATAGAAGAAACGAAAGTAGAAGATCAGAGGATCGTAGGAAAGACTCTTTATCAGTAGAAAAAGAGAGGAGAGAGAGTAACAGAAGATCTGACGAACGCCGATCTAAAGAAGAGCGGCGCTCATAAGAACTTAATTCCTTTTTAGCAGTATACTCTTTCCATACCAGATAAAAAGTTGTTTAGTGAAGATAAAGCTAAATCAATAGATTCTAGAGCTTCTTCTTTTTTCAAATCAGAATCACAAACTTCACCCAACAAATCTTTAATTACTTGTCTATGAATAATATCAGCAGACTTGTGCACTTCAAAAAACTTTAGTGTTTCATCACCTTTTTCTGCGCCATAATATTTTTTTAATCCATCAATTTTATTTTCAGCTATTTCAGGTATCATGGACTCATAGCAATAAAGCGCACTAAAACCTTTATGATACTTCTCGTCTTTAGATAATTTCATAAAATTAGTTACTAGCTCTTCGGTCTCTTTGATAGCAGTGGTTTTTTCTACGCTATCCCTATTTTTACCCATTCCTTCAGCAAACCGCATCCATAATTCAGGATGGTTTTCTTCACCACGTTCTTCATCAATAAGGTTTTCAAGAATCTCTTGTCTTACTTTAATATCATCACAATTCGAATGAATTGATGACAGGTATCTCGGGAAGGCAGATACATGTTTAAAATATTGAGCTGCATATTCTTGGATTACAGATTTATTTAATTCACCAGCATTCCAGGCCTTATAGAATGAATGATTAAGAAGGTGATGTTTTTCAATTTTTCTTTCTATCGTATTTAGAAAGTCAGATTTGTTCATAGATTACTCCGAAGTTTAGTTTATTGATTTAACCAAGCCATATTCCGGCACAGAAAAATAACCCCGTTAAGAAGTGTAATCCAATAGTTCCTGCATTAGCTGGTTGTAATAATCTATTATCGTAGTGCTTGTAGAGGGTTTTTATCGTGAATATGCTGTAAACAGATGTTATTAGTGAAATTAGCGATAGTGTAGGAAATGTAGTTGGTCTAGTCCAAGCTAATGCTATGATACTAACAAATGCACCAACAACAAGAGCGACATACCCTATTCTAGCTTTTTCTGGTCCAAAAACTACTACCAGATTATTTTTGCCTGTTGCTTTATCACCATCATGATCTGGAAACTGATTAACAAAAACGATTGCTGCAACTAAAAGTCCTATTGGAATTCCAGCAAGAATGGCATCGTTTATGTGTATCATTTCTCCACCAGTCTGGACTAAAAAACTCCCCGCAACCATTAATGGCCCAAAGTTAAGGCCAATCAACAACTCGCCCAGACCTTTCCGTGATGCAAATCGGAATGGTGGTGCAGTATAGAAGAAACCTGATAAGAATCCGATGATTCCTAAGTAAAGAATGTTAATACCAGCTTTGTATATAAGTGGTATTCCTACTAATGCACTAAGAGCAAATGTTACTATAGCGACGGTAAGCATACCTTTAGGTGTTATTAAACCCATTTGAATGCTTCTGCTTCCGCCAGAAAACGGGACCATATAATTATAGTTTGCTTCATCAGTACCACTAATATGATCATAATAATCATTAGATGTATTGGTACCAATATGTAGAAAAAAGCCGCCTAACATTGTCAGTGTAAAATAAAACCAATCAATATTTACAAATTTACTTGCGACCGCGGCTCCTAATAAAATTGGAACGACGGTTGCTGTCAAAAATGGTAACCTCATTATTACCATCCAACTAAATAGTTTTGTTGCAAAATTTATTTTTGGTCGAACATCTTCTGGGGTTTTATCATGAAGAGGAGATGTGACACCGCAATATCCAATATGATTTCCATCTCTGTCTTTTGTCGGTGTTATTTTTATTTTACATGGCATTTCATGACCATCTTTGTGTAAAAAAACTGTGTTCCCTTCCCAAGCGCCTTTTTCAACTGATTCAGCTAGCCAATTTACGACGTGACCCAAAACTATTTGGCCAGCGCTAAAATCGCTGACGCGACCTTTACCAATTATTTCATCTTCTGTGTATCCGAACATATCTTGTGCGCCAGAACTAAATGTCTCAATTTTTCCATCTAAGTCACATGTGATTACACTTTTTAAATCTTTGCTCATATCTTAATTATTCCTTCTATTATACGAAATACTAATATTATAAATTTAGCTATCATAATTTTCTAAGAACGAAACAAATTTTAAAAAAAATAATGGGAACACCTGCAAAAAAAATAGCTTTTCATACGTTGGGATGTAAACTCAATTTTTCTGAAACATCTTCTCTGTCAAGAGATTCATTAAAATATGGTTATGAGAATGTAAATTCAAAAGAATATGCAGATATATATGTTTTTAACACTTGTTCTGTAACAGAAAATGCAAATAAGGAAACAAAAAAACTGATAAGAAGGAGCAAGCGAATTAATCCTAAAGCTTTCATTGCTTTGATAGGGTGTTATGCTCAATTAAAGCCAGAAGAATTAATAAATATTGATGATGTAAATATGGTTTTAGGTACTGCTGAAAAATTTGAGTTATTAAATCATTTAGATAAAGCAAAAATTTCAAATGATATAAAAGTTGTATTGAATAATGATATAAATGAGATTAGCTCATTCAATCCATCGTACTCTGGAGATGATAGAACTAGAGCTTTTTTAAAAGTTCAAGATGGTTGTGATTATAGCTGTACGTTTTGTACAATTCCTAGGGCTAGAGGAAAAAGTAGAAGCGCTTCAATCAACCAAACAGTTAATCTTGCAAAAAAAATATCAAAATCTAAAACAAAAGAAATAGTTCTTACAGGAGTAAACATAGGAGACTTTGGTGTATATAATAATGAATCATTTTTGGAACTAATAAAAGAAATAGATTCACAAGTGGATATCGATAGAGTTCGAATTTCATCTATAGAGCCAAATCTTCTCTCAAATGAAATAATCGAATTTTGTTTTAATTCAGAAAAATTTATGCCACATTTTCATATTCCACTACAATCAGGTTCAAATAAAATTCTTAAATCAATGAGGAGAAGATATAAAGTTGAAGAATTTAAAAGTCGTATTAATACAATTAAAAATTTAGATAGTCATGCCTGCATAGGCGTAGATGTAATTGTTGGTTACCCATCAGAAACTGAGGAAGATTTTATGGAAACATATGAGTTTTTAAAAAATCAAGATGTTTCATATTTACATGTTTTTACCTATTCTGAAAGAGAAAATACTAAAGCCATAGATCTTAAACCTGCAGTCCCTTTTAAAGAAAGATCTAACAGATCTAAATTATTGCGTGAGCTTTCAGATCAAAAAAAAGCTCAATTTTATAAAAAATCAATTGGGGCTAGTAGGCCTTTACTTGTTGAAAATAATAAAAATGGTATCTTATTTGGATATACGGATAACTATATAAAAGTAAAGATTAGTTCAGAGAGTTCTATTGAAAACACTATTCAAATGGTAAAGATTTTAGATTTTAGAGGTGAATACATGCTTGGTGAAATTATAGCCTCAGGTTAGTTTTTTTCTATTTCAGATAAAATTTCATTCCAAAACTTAATTCTGGATTTCATTACATCTTTACCACATTTAATGCATTCCTTCCATTTTATTTCATCATCCCCACAAATCTCTTTAATCATCTTTAATGCTAAGGGTGTATGCTCATCTTCATCTAAACCAATGTGCCTATCTAAGTAGTAGATAAATGATTTAAGGTTTGTACTAGAATTATTATTTAAATCATAGACTAATTCTCGAAACATATCAGGAATTATTTCCTCCCTACCCAAAGTAAAAATTGTTGCTGTTAAGTGTGGTAAACCTGATTCTATATATTTAAATGTATCTAGAACAAAATTTTTAGCTGGTTTAGGTGCATTGGAAGTTATCAAAGAAGAGGGTACATCTTGAGTATCAAGTTCTTTTAAAAAGTTTTCTATGCTTGTAGTATTTGCACCAGCTTCTTTCATAGCATGATAATATATTTCAAAATGACTTAGGTGTTGTCCATAACGATCAATATCTGATTCTTCTGCAAGAACTATTTCATTTAAAAGCCTTGATAAGTTGCCATTATTTTTCGGTCTCCAAGGTATTTCTACGCAGGTAAAGTCTCTTTGTAGTGATTTAAGCACTGACATAAAGTCCCACACCGCGTAAACATGATTCTGCATAAAAATGTGTAAGTGTTTTTGTGTTTTTATAGAACTATATAAAGGATGCATTTTTAGTATAGTCCTTTCTTGTTGGGTTTCATCAAGAATGTTTAACAGATTGTTTTTCAGTAGTCTGAACATTACTTTTTATAATCATCGATTGAGGGGCACGTGCAAACAAGATTTCTATCTCCAAATGCATTATCTATTCGTCCAACAGGCGGCCAATATTTATGCTCTTTTTGATATTCTGTTGGGTATGCTGCAACACTTCTTGAATATTTATGGTTCCAAGAATCTGAAGAAATATAAAGAGCTGTGTGAGGAGCATTTTTTAATGGATTATCAGACGAGTTAGCATTTTCTATGATTTCTCTTTTTATCGATATAAGCGCATCGCAAAATTGATCAAGTTCATCTTTAGATTCACTTTCTGTTGGTTCAATCATCATCGTTCCAGGAACCGGCCATGACATTGTTGGTGCGTGGTAACCATAATCCATCAATCGTTTTGCAACGTCTTCTTCGCTTATTCCAAATTCTTTTTTTATAGGTCTAATATCAATAATAAACTCATGAGCATTATATCCATCTTTTTCTCTAAATAATATTTCATAATGAGGACTAAGTTTTTCAGCCATGTAATTAGCATTCAATATTGCAACTTTTGTTGCCTTTATTAAGCCTTTGGTATTTAATAGGGCAATATAAATCCAAGAGATGAGCAAAATACTGCTGCTCCCAAACGGAGCGGAAGAGACAGGACTAATAGCATTTTTACCTTTGTTTTCTAGATACGGGTGGCTTGGTAAAAATTCAGAAAGGTGTTCTTTGCAGACAATTGGTCCCATACCAGGACCGCCACCACCATGAGGTATGCAAAAGGTTTTATGAAGATTAATATGCATCACATCTCCTCCGAACTCGCCAGGTTTGCAAATACCTACCATCGCATTTAAGTTTGCACCATCTACATAAACTTGCCCACCATGATGATGAACTATTTCACATGCTTCTCTAATTTCACTTTCAAAGATACCATGCGTAGATGGATAGGTTAACATAATACAGGATAAATTTTCTGAATGCAATTCTGCCTTTTCCTTGAGATTTTGTAAATCAATATTCCCATTTTCATCACAGGATATTATCTCTACTGACATACCTGCCATTATTGCACTAGCGGGGTTTGTACCGTGGGCTGAATCTGGGACAAAGCATATGTTTCGATGCTTATTACCACAACTATTGTGGTAAGCTCGTATTACAAGAAGTCCTGTGTATTCTCCTTGTGCTCCAGAATTGGGTTGTAGAGAACAGTCATTAAAACCAGTCAATTTTGATAACCAACTTTTCAAATCTTTAAATAATGTTAAATATCCTTTAACTTGTCCCAATGGTGCAAAAGGATGGATATCACTAAATTCAGGCCATGTTACTGGGACCATTTCCGTTGTAGCATTTAATTTCATAGTGCAAGATCCAAGAGGAATCATGCTTGTGTTTAGCGATAAATCTTTTGTTTCTAATTTATGAATGTATCTCAACATTTCTGTCTCTGAATGATATTTGTTAAAGACATCATGTTCTAAATAACTAGAATTTCTTTTTAATTGTTCAGGAAAATCATAATATGAGGTCTCATTAGTTTTTAAAACACCAAATATGTCACAAATTTTATCGATGTCTTTCTGATCTGTAGTTTCATCAATAGAAATACCAATGCTTCCATCTTTATAGATTCTAAAATTATAATTTCCATCATGGGCTAATTTCTCCCAATCATTATTAGGCTTAAATCGAATGGTATCAAAAAAATTATTATAGAAAACTTTAATTCCTCCATCTTTTAGCGACGATGATAGCTGGTGACATAAATTCTTGATATTATTTGCTATGGCTCTAATATTATTAGGTCCATGATATACAGCATACATTGATGACATAATTGCCAACAAGACTTGGGATGTGCAAATATTTGAAGTTGCTTTTTCTCTCCTAATATGTTGTTCTCTGGTCTGTAACGCCATTCGCAAGGCTCTGTTGCCATATTTATCGGTCGAAACACCTATTATCCTACCCGGAATTTTTCTTTTAAATTTTTCTGTTGTTGAAAAGAAAGCAGCATGGGGGCCACCAAAACCAAAAGGAACACCAAATCTTTGTGCGTTTCCAACACATACATCAGCGCCCAGTGTTCTTGGCGTTTTTAATATGCTCAGTGCGAGTAGGTCGCTAGCAAGACATGTAAAAATTTTATGATTTTTTGCGTCGGCGATTAAATTTGAGTAATCGTTAATATTTCCATCAGTAGAAGGATACTGAAGTAGCATGCCAAAAATAGAGTTATCAAAAATGAATTCAGTTTCATTTTCAATAATTAATTCTATCCCCAGAGGTTCAGCTCTGGTTTTAAGAACTTCTATTGTTTGAGGGTGACATCCCGTTGAAACTAAAAACTTACTTTTTTCTTGTGCGTTTGTGGCATTATAGAACATTGCCATTGCTTCAGCAGCTGCGGTCCCTTCATCTAGGAGAGAGGCATTAGAAATTGGCAAACCTGTAGAACTAGAAACCAGGGTTTGAAAATTTAGCAATGCTTCTAAGCGGCCCTGGCTTATTTCTGCTTGATATGGAGTATATTGAGTATACCAACCGGGATTTTCAAAAATATTTCTTTTAATAACGTTTGGAATAATTGTACCATAATACCCCTGCCCTATAAAAGATTTTAAAACGGTGTTTTCTTGAGCATATTTTTTAAGTTTTTTTAAAACTTCGTCTTCTGAATAGTTAGTATTAATTAAATTTTCATTAAGAGGGGAATAAATATCTCTTGGCACTGTTTTCTCAATTAGGTCATCAATGTTTTTGAGCTTCATTGATTTAAGCATGTCCTTAATATCGGATTCTCTTGGACCGATGTGTCTATTTAAAAAAGTAAATTTATTATTTTTCATAAGGTTTCTTATTTAATGATTAGCAATTCGAAGAGCAAATTTATGTCAATATATGTTTTAATTTCGAAACATATAATCTTAAAATTATATTTTAAAATATAGTTTTTAATTAGATAACTTATGAAGACGAATTACATAGAATAAACTCTCTCATTGTATTTACATGAAAGTGTCCATGAAAAATAAAATTATAAAGCAGGGGAAAGAATGCCAATAACCAGACTTGTTGAATTACAAGATATAGATTCTCAATTAGAAGATTTGAACAGCTTATTAGGAGACTTACCTAAAATGGTTGATGAGTTGAACGAAAAAGAAAATAGTATAAAAAATAAAGTTGAAGCAGATAAAACAAGCTTAAAAGATATTAGTCTGAATACTAGTAAGTCTGAAACTGCAAACCTAGATATACAAAGCAAAATAGATAAACTCACTGACCAGCTATTTTTGGTTACGAACAATAAACAATATGATGCATTAACTAGTGAAATTGAGCACCTAAAAGCACAAAAAGAAGAACATGAAACGCTATTAATTACGTATTTAGAAGACAAAGAAACTTTAGAAGAAAATGTAAAAAATAACGAATCTTCTTTAGAAGAATTAAAAACTGATTTAGAGTCTAGACGAAATAAATTAGATAAAGCACTATCAGAGACATCTGAAGAAAAAAAATCTCTCGAGAACTCTCGCCAAAAACAAATTGTAGAAATTGATGAAAAGATTATGTTTACATATAACAAAGTAATCTCAGCCAGGTCTGGTGTTGCTGTTGTTCCTCTATCTGGAGGTTCCTGTGGTGGTTGTGGTGCTGCATTGCCCCCACAAAAAGCATCAGAAATTAAAGCGGGAGATTTACACAATTGTGATAGCTGTGGGCGGTTTGTATACAGTAAAAAGAATTAATTGAGTTAGTTGGATGATTGCTCCATCAAAAATAAATTTTAATGGAGAGGAAAGTCCGGGCACCGCAGAACATAAAGCCTTTTAACAAAAGGAATCCGTAAGGATATGGAAAGTGCAGCAGAAAATAAACCGCCTGTCAAAAGGCAAGGGTGAAAAGGTGGTGTAAGAGACCACCAGTCTTTCTTTAAATAGATTGAGCTTGTAAACCCCTTTAGGTGCAAGGTTGAATAGTTTCAAAGATGTTGTTCGCATCATTTGATGAACGGGTAAATCGCTTCAGCTTAATGGCAACACTAAGCGCAGACAAATGATCATCTATCCCTTTTTGGGTGGACAGGACTCGGCTTATAGACTAACTCAAAATTTAATTTACAGAGAGAACATTTATGGAGAAAAATAACTTACCATTTTTCTTGTTAAGCAAGGAAATTCAATTTTTTCAACAAAACTTCAAACAAGTTGGAATTATTTTCGTGCTAGTATTATTAATTTCATTTTTATTTCCTGGTGGAAAAACTCTACAATATTCTTATAAAATCAATGATATTACTAGGGAGCCGATAATCGCACCCTTTACTTTCCCTATATTGAAAACATCCGAAAATTATGAAAAGGATAAAAAAGAAGAAAAAAAATCTGTTGCTTATATTTTTAACAGAAATCAAGAAGTTGTAAATAACCAATTAACTGAATTAAATGATTTTTTTGGTTCATTAAATGATTTAAGATCGTCAAAGTGGAGATTTAATCAATCAAAGCAATTATATTATGAAAGGAAGTACCATGCCACCGCTGAGAAAGCAAAAAATGAATTTATAGCAGATAGTGCAAGTCTTGAGATAATTTCGAATGATTTTCAAAGCAAATACCCGTTTACGGCTTTAAAAGATTCATCATGGAATAAATATTTAACAACAAATGAGGACCCAAGAAAATTGAAAGATTGGGTTTTACATAAAAACATTGTTAGTCAAATTTGTAAAAATAGATGGTCCGAAGGTATTTATGATATACCAATAGATAGTATAATAAGTAATAAAGTAAAGATAAATCAAGGTAATGTCCCTATTTTAGCAGAAAAACTTGATTTTAACAGTTTAGAAGTAGCCTGGATAAAAGCAAAAGAAGAGTATATAAATAAGATCTCTGGAGAAGTTTTTTTCTTTGATATTGGATATGATATAATTGTTGAGCATATGAAACCAAATTTATTATTTAACAGAAAATTAACAATATCGAATCAAAGGCTTAGTATAAAGCAAGTTCCAAGAAGTAAAGGAGTTGTTTTAGAAAACGAATTAATTGTTGATGCAAACATTAGAATAACAGAAGGTGTCATACAAAAATTAAATTCACTATCTTTTTCAATCGCGCAATTGAATCAGGATAAGCCTTTAGATAATATTTGGAACTACTTAGGCAGAATTATTCTTTTATCTATAGTAATCTCTCTATTCTTTACATTTTTGTATATGTATAGAATAGATGTCTTTTCTGATTGGAAAATGATTTTACTGATGTCTATTATCATGTTAATTCAAATGCTTCTAGCGTACTTAATTATTAATTATTTTCAATTCTCAGAGTATTTAGTTCCTGTTTCTGTGGGGGCACTAACATTGACTATTTTATTTGATGCTAGAATTGGTTTTATGTCGACAGTTGCTGTATCAATTTTAGTAGGTTTAATGATGGGACAAAATATTGATTTTGTTATTTCATCTTTGTTTATTTCAACAGTTGGGGTGTATAACATTCGTGAATTGCGTAAAAGGAGCCAGCTTTTTACAACAATGTTCGCATTGATTGGGGCCAGCATCATTGTGATAATTGCTATAGGATTATTTAAAGAACATTCTTGGGCAAAAATTATTTTTGATATACAAATATTAACATTAAATAGTTTTTTAGCCCCAATTGTTACTTATGGTTTAATAGGTTTAACTGAAATGGTATTTGAAGTCACCACCGATTTAACTTTAATTGAATTACTCGATTACGACAGGCCATTATTAAAAAGAGCCCAAAGAGAAACTAATGGAACATTTAATCATAGCATTGTTGTTGGAAATTTAGCGGAAGCTTGTGCTACTTCAATTGGAGCACATTCATTATTATGCAGAGTTGGAGCCTATTATCATGACATAGGTAAGATGATAAAACCAGATTATTTTATTGAAAACCAGTATGCCACTGACAACAAACATGATGTATTAAAACCGACAATGAGTGCAAAAATTATTAGAAGTCATGTTAATAACGGGTTGCAACTTGCCAAAGAATATGGGTTGCCTAAAATTGTTTCTGATTTCATTCCAATGCATCATGGCACTACTAGAGTAGAATACTTTTATAGACAAGCACTAGAAGCTGTTAATGGAGATGAAACAAAAATTGATGAAAGCCAATTCAGGTATCCTGGTCCAAAACCAGATACTAAAGAAACGGGAATTTTAATGATATGTGAAGCTATTGAAGCGGCAGTACGTTCAATTAAGAACCCAGACATCATGAAAATCGAAAATATGATTGATAAAATAATAAAGCAAAGAGTTGATGATGGTCAGTTAAGTGATTGTCCATTAACACTAAATGAATTAGATAAAATTAAAGGTACTGTTGATGGGAATACAGGAATGCTTCATGTTTTAAGGGGTATTTATCATATTCGAATAGAATATCCTGATGATAAAAACCTTTAAACAATCCTTTTTATGTAATGAAAAATATTAATGTCTTCACTGATCCTAATTATAATGAGCCAAATAAAAGATTATGTATTTCAATAGTTGAAAATATTTTAGCGCATCATAGCATGTATAATTATGATATTAATATAATTTTTACTTCAGATACTCATGTAAGTGATTTAAAAAAACAGTTTTTTTCAACAGACCAGTGGACGGATGTAATAGCGTTCCCATTAAACTCAGAAAATAAAAACACTATTGAAGGCGAAATATATATTAGCATTCCAACAGCAAAGGAAAATGCAGATTTATTTAATCAACATTATAATAAAGAACTCACAAGGTTAATTGTACATGGGACATTGCATTTAATCGGGCATGAGGATAATACAATAGAAAAAAAGAAAGAGATGGTTAAAAAAGAGGATTTTTTTTTAAAAAATATTGTTTGGAGAAAATTATTTGAGTAACAAAAATAATAACGAAACCAACTTAAAACTTGAGGAGCTTGTCAATATTGTAAAAACCTTAAGAAGTCCAAAAGGTTGTGAGTGGGATAATGTTCAGACGAGTAGTTCATTGATCCCTTTTTTTATAGAGGAAGTATATGAATTAATTGAAGGGATAGATAAAAAAGATAACAAAAACATTCGAGAAGAACTTGGTGATGTTCTGCTACACATAGTTTTTCAATCTCAGATTGCATCGGAAGAAATGGGCTTTAATATCAATAATGTTATTGATGACCTAAATATTAAACTTATTAATAGGCACCCTCACATATTTGAAAATTTTGATGATAAAATAGTTTCTTCAAAGATGAGATCTTGGGAAAAACAAAAACAAAAACAAAAAGGAAGGAATTCAAGGTTAGATGGTGTTCCTACTATTTTACCATCTATTGTATCATCTCAAAGAATCCAGGATAAAGCATCTTCTACTGGTTTTGACTGGGATAAGATTAGCGAAGTTTGGGAAAAATTAGATGAAGAATTAATTGAGCTGAAAGAGGCACAAAGTCTGAATAATTTTGATAATATTGAATCGGAAATAGGTGATGTTTTATTTACAATAGTTAATTTAAGCCGTTTTTTTGGTATATCAGCAGAAAATGCTCTAAGGAAGTCAAATAAAAAGTTTATAAATCGTTTTCAAAACCTTGAGAAAAAAATAAATCAATCAAACAAAAAAATAGAAGATCATTCAAAAAGAGAGCTAAATGATATTTGGAATGAAGTTAAAAAGAGCTGAATTGTTCACCGTTCATTGTAGCCGTAATATTCCTTTCACTAGCGTTATTTCGATGCTCACACAAGTAAACCCCTTGCCACACACCTAATTTCAGGTTCCCGTTTTTAATTGGTATAGATAAAGAATTGCCAAGTATGGATGTTTTTAAATGCGCTGGCATATCATCTTCACCTTCGATTGTATGTGTGTAATATTGATTCCCCTCAGGTACCATTTTATTAAAATGATATTCAAAATCATTTCTAACGCTAGCTTCTGTATTCTCATTTATAGTTAAAGATGCTGATGTATGTCTAATGAAAAGTTGTAATACTCCA
>JABGWJ010000003.1 GCA_018645565.1 bacterium
TAGTATCTCTACTAATTTTTTTCGATCTGATTCTATTGATTATTTATCTAAAGGATTTGATAAAGTTGAATCTTTAGATGATTTAAATTTAAATAATGATGAGGGTATTAAAGAGGTCAGTTTAAAAATTGCTCAGGATTTATTTGAAAAGAAAATACTTTTTATAGATGCCAGAGCTAAAGAATATTACCTTGAAGGCCACATTCCTGGTGCAATTTGTTTTGATGATTTCGATTCTCTTGCAATGGAAATCGATAATAGAATCCAAAATAATGAATTTTTTGTAGTTTACTGCAGCGATGATGACTGTGGTTCAAGCGAAGAACTTTCATATCAGTTGCTTGATGAAGGATTTACTAGTATTTATTTATTTCGAGGCGGTTGGAAGCTGTGGATAGATAATAAAATGCCTATTGAAAAACCATGAATTACTTAAAAAGTTATTCTATATTAATATTAAGAATTATTGTTGGCTCGGTTTTCTTATGGGCTAGTCTAAGCAAGATCATAGATCCTTCAAAGTTTGCTAGAGAAATTTCAAATTATCATGTTATGCCATTTGGTTTAGAGAATACGATTGCTATCTTTTTACCATGGTTAGAGTTTTTTATTGGCTCTGCACTCATTCTTGGAATTATGGTTGATGGTTCGGTAATCATATGTGCATCCCTATTAATTATGTTTAATATACTTGTGGCGCAAGCAATGGTTCGAGGTTTTAACATAGAATGTGGATGTGGCCTAAAAGAGGGTGAGCTAGTTGGTTTTCAAAAGTTATTTGAAAACTTTACCTTTTTAGGATTCTGTGTTTTAATTTATTTTAGAAAAAATAAATTTTTGGAAATATTTCCAAAAACAGAATTGTCTGATAAATAACATAGATGTAAATTTAAACTATGCGAGAGTAGCTCAGCTGGTAGAGCATCACGTTGCCAACGTGAATGTCGCGAGTTCGAATCTCGTCTCTCGCTCGCGATAATAGCCTTACCTGATTTTTTCATGTAAGGCTATTTTGATTGCAATTGAGTATTTGTTATCTATTTTTTTGATTTTTATACTTTTCGTATTGTTGATGTGGATTATTTAGGTAAATTATTTTGAGTTTTCTTTGCTATCATTGTGTTTTAGTTAACATTAGTTTGTCCTAATCAACTATGTATTACATCGTATATAGCATCGTACTCTTGAAATATCATAGGTTATTAACCATTTGAAGATACTATATATTATAATTTTTGCTTTTTTAGGGAATTATTTGTTTTCTCAAACTTGTGCTTTTGATGGTAAAAGTGTCGTCCCACTTGGCTCAACAGAGATAGTAAATAAGGAGGCCTTAGCTCTTTATAAATGCTCTAATGGTCATCAGATGTGGTTAGCTAATCATGAAATTAAGTTTAGTAAAGAATCATTAAATAAAACTATTAGTTCAGATAATAAGAATATTGACCCAAAAAATATGCAAGTAGAAAAAGATAAGGTTAGTGATTCAGAATTGCGAGTTTCTAACTATGAAGTTTCTAAAGATTTTGTAAGCAAAATTAATGATTCTCAAAATATAAATACTAAAATATTATCTGATAACTTAAATGTGGCTTCTAAAAATAAAAATGTTGATTCTTCAGGTTTTACTGCTGTCAAAAAAAGAGAGACTATGTCTAAAAAGGAATCTCAGAGTTCAAAATTTTCAAGTTCTTTAAATATTCAAAAATTTGGGCTTGAAACACTTTTGCACAAGAAAATTGAAAGTGACAGGCAGTTTTCTGAGAAACTTGATAATGAAAAGTCTGAACTACTCCACTTGATGTATACTCAAAAAAAGTTATTTGATAAAATAGATAATAATAGATTCTCTTTTAAAAAATACCCTATTTTTTCATATTCCAACATGTTGTATATTGCTGTATCTATTGCATTTACATCGTATTTAATTTTTTAATTTTTTATAATGGCTCCTCCTGGAGCAATTTTTTATATTTAGACATATAATATCAATTCATATGTCGCAATTTATTAAAAATACTTTTTTGTTTTTTCTTTCACTCCTATTGGTGTTTACAAATCTATATGCAATTAATAAAATTCCTGTTTTGGGAACAGTGGAAGACGTGAATGGTGTGTTGCTGCCAGACGCGTTAATAACTTTAAGTAGGCAAAACAACAGCGCTGTTTCAAATCGATTTGGTGAGTTTGATCTTGGGCGTATTTTTCCAAACGATACAATGTATGTAATTGTTGATGGTTTTCAAAAAAAAGAATTCATGCCTTCATCTAATATGAGAATAAAGCTATTTCCTAAATCTATTATACAAGAAAAAATAAATAACGTAAGAAATGGCCAGACGCTGATTATTCCACCGGGTATTCATTTTGTTTATCCAGATTTCAATGTTGATAGTACATTTGGTCTAATTATTAGTAATAAATCAAACGTTACAATCCAAGGATCTGAAAAGTCAGAGATAAGGTTATTGAAACAGGACGCGGATATTTTACATATTTTTAAATCAAATAATGTTATTATAAAAAACCTAATTATTAGTTACGAAGATTTAGAAAAAAGAACAAAGAATTTTAGTATATCCAGAAGTCAAGCTGTTGATTTTCCTGATGCTTTAGCCTTGGCAAAAAATCTTTATGGGGAAAGGTCATTTTTTAAATATGATGGTAGTCTACATCATACTAGAGGTTTTAAAGAACCTTTTATAGAACATAATTTAGCGAATGTTGTCAACATTGTGAATTCATCAAATATAACTATGGAGGGTGTAAGTTTAAGTGGATATGGAAAAGTATGCCTAGCCGGACAAAACTCACGAAATATTTCTATTAATAACTCTGTATTAAACAATGGTATTTATGGAACAGTATTGGAAAATTGTCAAAACGTTAGTATATCAGAGTCAATTATTGCGGATAATGTAGAGTTGTATTATCACAAAAATAGTGACATGAATTACGTTGATAATAAAATCAAAATTTTAGGGTACCATATTCCAGAACTTATTTTTGTTGAAGGTGGTTCTATAGAGATGCTGGATGAAACTATTATTCCACCACCAAAACCCACTTACCTTATTTCTGGAAGTTTTAAAATGAGTAAGAAAGAAATTACGTTTGATGAATATGACTCTTTTTGTTTGGCTACAGGTAGAGGTTTACCAGATGACAGTGAGTGGGGTCGTGGGGCTAGACCTGTTATAAATATATCTTACGATGATGCTGAATTGTATTGCAAATGGCTAAGTGAGCTTACGGGAAAGAAGGTCAGGCTACCCAATGTTACTGAATGGGAATTCGCTGCTAGGGGTGGTTTAAAGGGTGGCGATGATTATTCATATAGTGGCAATAATTTGTTGGAGCCAGTAGCTTGGTGTAAATACAATGCAAATAAGATGACAGAGCCCGTTGGCCTCAAAGCTCCTAATGAACTAGGACTATTTGATATGTCTGGAAATGTATTTGAATATTGTAGTTCAACAAACGACAGTATGATCGTTCTGAAAGGTGGATCTTGGGCAAATAGTGGAGTTAGCTGTAGAGTTGCAGATGAAGTTGTAAGCAGTATAAATCATTGGGATGATAATATAGGCTTTAGAATAGTTCAAGGTGATTAGGCATTAGAAATCTAATTATTATTGTTCTAGTTAAGCTTTTTTTATTTATTGATTGTCTTCATGCAATCTTACCTTCAGGATTTGTTTACCTTGATTCAATTGTCCCGACAGTAAGAATTGATTTAAAGTATTTTAGTAAAGATAATTTTATCGGTACTAAAATTAATGGATATGATTCAAATAGGTGTATCATATCAAAAGACGCCGCTTTCGCTTTAAAAAATGTACAAAATGATTTAAGTCACTTTAACTATGGGTTGAAGGTTTTTGATGCATATAGGCCGCAAAGATCAGTCGACCATTTTGTAAAATGGGCTAGAAATAATAATCAAAAAATGAAAAGTGTTCATTATCCAAATGTGAATAAGAAAAATTTATTTAAGGAAGGATATATTGCTTCTAAGTCAGGTCATTCAAGGGGTAGCACGGTAGATTTAACTATAATTGATTTTGAAACAGGGTTAGAACTAGATATGGGTACATGTTACGATTTTTTTGGTGAAGAATCATGGATCACATTTGAGAATATCAATGTAGTTCAAAAACAAAACCGCCTACTTCTTCAATCGGTTATGAAAAAATATGGTTTTAAGCCTTTAAAGGCCGAATGGTGGCATTTTACGTTACATATTGAGCCTTTTCCCAATAAATATTTTAATTTTAAGATTATTTAAAAATAATGGTTCGATATAAAAAGATTGCTGTTATTTTATGTTTAGTTTCTCTTTCAATTGCAGAAGATATCAAACCTAGTTACGAGCAAACTTCAATTAAAATTATTAATTCTCTTAAATCAGATAGTGTTGGTTATAATAGATTATCTTATCTTTGTGATATGTTTGGTCCAAGGCTTAGTGGTTCAAAAAATCTTGAAAAAGCAATCGACTGGATTATAAAGGAAATGAAACTCGATGGATTATCTAATGTAAAAGGTGAAAGAGTAAAAGTACCTACTTGGATAAGAGGGGAGGAATCATTGCAAATTCTAGTTCCGTATATAAAAGATTTGAAAATTCTTGGAATAGGTGGTAGTGTTGGTACACCTAAGGCTGGAATTAGTGGAGAAGTTTTAGTACTAAATAGTTTTGATGAACTAGAAGAAGTAAAGTATAAAGCAAGGGGAAAAATTGTTTTATTTAATGTGCCTTTTACTACGTACGGTGAAACGGTAAAGTACAGATATGATGCTCCTAACAAAGCTGCAAAGTACGGTGCAAAAGCGACTTTAATTCGTTCTATAGGATCTTGGTCTATGAATACGCCGCATACTGGTACAATGGGAGAATATACTTATCACAAAAAAATTCCCCATGCTGCTATTACTTCTGAAGATGCAATGATGATATCGAGGATATCTAAAAGAGGACAAAAAGTAGTATTAAAATTAAATATGGATGGAAAATTTGTCGAAGATAGGTGGTCTAGAAATATCATTGCCGAACTTAAAGGTTCTACTTACCCGGAAGAAATCATTGTAGTTGGTGGGCATATTGATTCATGGGATGTCGGGCAAGGTGCACATGATGATGCTGGTGGTTGTGTAGCTGCTTGGCGTGCTGTTACTTTAATTAAAGAATTGGGATTAAAACCACGAAGAACTATCAGAATAGTCTTATGGACAAATGAAGAAAATGGTGGAAAGGGAAATGAAAATTATAAAAATGAACATTTATCTGAGTTAAATAATCACATACTTGCTATAGAATCTGATGGTGGTGTTTTTGCGCCTCAAGGTTTTGGTTTTACAGGAAGTGAAAAAGCTAGAGATTACATTCTAGATATTGCATCCTTACTTGACCCAATTGGAGCTGGGACCATTACTAATTGGGGTAGAGCAGCAGACGTAGCGCCATTAAATGATAACGGTGTTCCAGTAATGTCTCTTAATGTTGATAATTCTAAATACTTTTGGTACCACCACACAAATGCTGATACTTTTGATAAAATTGATTTTCGAGAATTTAATAACTGTATAGCTGCCATGGCGATAATGAGCTATGTTGTTTCTGATATGGAAAAAAAGTTGCCAAGGTAAATCACAATTATAAGATATGTTTTATAAAAATATATACATAAGACTATTTCTATTAATTGTTATTATAATTCTACTCCATAAATATGCTCCAACTCCTTTAAAATACCCTAAGACCAATATGAATAATAATATCAGTGACAATTACCACGGTAAAGAGGTAAAAGACGAGTACAGGTGGTTAGAGGACGAAACCTCAGTACAAACTGATGCGTGGATTCAAAAACAAAACGCGTTTACTGACAGATATATAAGAAAAATCCCCTTTCGTAAAAAGATTCAAAAAAGGCTTAAAGAACTTTGGAACTATCCAACCATGAGTATGCCATTTATTAAAAATGATAAAATTTATTTTTACAAAAATAATGGCCTTCAAAATCAATCTATTTTATACGCGAAAACGAACATAGAAGATTCTGATTCCTCAGCAAAAGTAATAATAGATCCTAATAAATTATCTAAAGATGGAACTGTAGCTCTTAGTGGTATATATTTTTCAAATGATAACAAATACCTTGGGTATTCAATCTCAAAATCTGGCTCAGATTGGAGAGAGTTTTTTATTAAAGATTTATCTTCAGGGAAAAATTTAAATGACCATCTGCAGTCGATTAAATTTAGTGGAATGTCCTGGGTCGATGATGGTTTTTATTATAATGCTTTTCCTCAACCAAAGGATGGTCGCGAATTATCTGAGATTAATCATAGTAGCAAAGTATTTTTTCATAAATTAGGCACAAGTCAAGACGCAGATCGCTTGGTTTTTTCCGATTCTAAAAACCCAAAAATAAATAATTACCCATCAACAACAAAAGATGGTGGATTTTTAATTATTTATAGAACTAAAGGGACATACGGTAATAAACTATTAGTTAAAGACTTAAGAAATGAAGGCAGCGATTTTGTAAGTATTATTAATGATTTTAATTCTGAGATAGATATTATTGATAATCTTGATGGTAAGCTTTTAGCTATTACAGATAGAAATGCACCTAGAAAGAAGGTTGTCTTAATAGATCTAAAAAATCCAGAAGAAAATAACTGGGATACTATCATTCCTCAAAATGATAATATCCTTACATCGGTTAACATAATAAACAATAAACTAGTTGCTCATTATATGGTTGATGTCCTTTCTAGTTGGATAATTCATGATTTGAAAGGTGAATTAATTCAAAAAGTAGAATTACCAGGGCCTGGAATATCTTATGGATTTGGTGGTAGTAAAGAACAATCTGTTTCTTGGTATATTTTTGAATCGTTGGTTCATCCTCCCACGGTTTTTATGTATGACTTTGATAAATTCAAATCAGATTTACACTATGATTCAAAAGCTAAGTTCGACAAAGATAGATTTATCATGAAGCAAGAGTTTTATTTTTCGAAAGATGGTACAAAGGTTCCAATTTTTATTGCTCATGAAAAAGATCTCGTTTTAGATGGTTTGTCTCCTACTCTGCTATATGGTTATGGAGGATTTAATATATCTGAAAAGCCATATTTTAATAAAACAATTCCAGTGATACTTGAAAATGGAGGTGTATATGCTATCGCCTGTATTAGAGGAGGTGGAGAGTACGGTCAGGATTGGCATAGTCAGGGGATGCTAGAAAAAAAACAAAATGTATTTGACGATTTTATTGCTGCGTCAGAGTTTTTAATCACCCAAGGTTTTACTTCACCTGATAGATTAGCAATAAGGGGCGGCTCAAATGGAGGAACATTAATTGGTGCTGTTCTTAATCAAAAACCTCACCTTTTTCGTGTCGCGTTTCCAGAAGTCGGTGTTATGGATATGCTAAGATATGAAAAGTTTACGATAGGCTGGGCATGGGCTGTTGAATTTGGGTCTGTCGAAAATAAAAATAGTTTTGTGAACTTATTATCATATTCACCATTACATAATATTAAAAAGAAATCATATCCTTCTGTTCTAATATATACCGCTGACCATGATGACAGAGTTGTTCCTGCTCATTCATATAAATACGCAGCCAAGCTACAAAGTAATCAAATGAATGATGTAGATCCAATTCTAATTAGGATAGGTACAAAAACTGGTCATGGTGCAGGTAAATCGACAGAAACAAAGATAAGAGAATATGCTGAAAAATGGGCTTTTATGTTTTATGAGATGGGAATAAAGTACTAAGAAACAATCTTATCGATATCATCCCTTATTAGGATTAATATTGCTGATTGAGGGACAATAAGGTACCCTTTTTGTTCTATTTCAAGCTCAATTGCAGCTTTCCCTAGATAAAGGGCATAATCACCAATCTCTGCTTGAGTAGGAATATATTTAACATCGCTCTTAGAATCATTCCATGGCTCATCAACAATATCATCAGGAGCCCCTAATGGTATACCAGGACCGACCTCAACAACAATACCAGCTTTGACTTCTTGCTTTTCAATAACACTAGGAGGGAGGTAAAGCCCCGCTGGAGAAGTCTTATCACCTTTGTCGGGTCGAATTAAAAGTCTGTCACCTACAACCAAGATTTGTTTATTCTTACTTTTCACTTGATAAACCCACTAAAGAATATATTGTAAAGTTTAATTATTTTTAGAATCTATTACAGTGGGTGGTGTTTCTTTTGGTTTGCTACCCCAATAAGAAGGGCGTGTATTAAGCATATAAAATAGATTTTCAGAAGTACGATATACTATATCTACACCAATATTTCTGTAAAAGTTGTGAGCATAGTCTTGACCTTTATTGCTAAATATAGTCGACGCTATCAGCTTGTCATCCTGAAAAACTGATAAGAGCTTTCCAGAAACGGTATCAACGCCAAATGTAACCCATTTATTTGGATTTTTTGACATAATCATATCATAAGTTCCACCGATAACTTTTTCAAAGAATTGGTCGATTTGCCTATCTTTAACAACTAATGAATCATTATCAAGGATAGACCAAACTGAGTCAGTTTTAAAAAGAGTGATTGATTCACCAGAAGAATCTTTGAGGATAATTTTATTAATAATATCTGTATCTAAATCAAATATTGTTTCAGAGGTGCCTATGTACCTATTTTGTTGTCCTTGATTGATAAAATAAAGAAATAACAATATGCCAAAGGCGATGAGTAAGTATTTTAAAGATTTATTCATATATTTGTTTTAGTATATCTGCTTTTGTTTTTTCATTCTTTGATCTGTAGAAGCCTAATCCAACGATTATTAGAGAAGGTAAAAGGACATTAGCCCATTTCCATCTAGTTCTTGTTCCGTCTTCAATTTCATCAAGAGGCCTATTAGTTATTTCACGAGAACGAAGCGCAATAAGTTCTTTTTCACCTGCTAAATAATCAATAGCGTTCATTAAAAAGACCATATTCTCAGGAATAGACATTCCTGCATCATCTGCTAGAAACTTTGAATCAGAAACTAGAATTAACTCCCCACCGGTAGCTAGCCTAGAGGCAGCGCCAACAATTTTACTATCCTGATTTAGGTTTTGGAGAAACGGGTTATTTTTTGGATCAGGACTAAGCATAAATCTACCCGCCATAATGCCAGATTTATTAGAACTTGAAAATAGATCTGTCACCCCAATTACTTCGTCGCTTAGTAATGTATCTAGGACTATTTCACTTGGGAAAAAGACATGTATCTGCTCGAGACCACTAACCACTAGTTCCTGATCATTAAAATCCTTAATTATTGGAAGAAATGGATATTCCATTGGTACGTTCATCCGGATAAAACCCATTTGTTGTTGGACTTGCACACGTCCACAAGATTTATCTAGAACTAGATTTTTGTTTATAATTAGGCCGTATGATTTTAACAAAGAAAATATATTTGAGTTTATTGGATTTGCTTGCTGAACTTGCATGTCAGTTAAAACAGCGCCTTGGGCCATAAAAATGTTTTTGCCAGAATTCATAAAACTTTGAATATTAGCAATTGAATTATCGTCTAGAGTATCCGTAGCTCCACTTATTAACATTACATCAATATTATCCATTATTAAATCTTCATTTGAAAGATCTAATGATTGAACATTATGGTGTTGTCGTAATTGATTAGAAAGATTTTCAGTTTTAACCACTTCGGTTGTTGAAAGGTTCACAATACCCACTGTTTTTTTATTTGTATTTACAAGAGTTTTAATTTTTGTTGTTATTAAATATTCTAAACCAGTAGCAGTTTGAATAACGGGTATAGTCTCTTTTTTATCCTCATAAAGCATCACCATTCCTAAATATACTTTCTTAATCTCTAACTTGTCATCTTCAACGACCTGCATCTGAACAGGTTGTATACCATCCTTTTGTGCTTCTTCTTGTAGTTTTTCATTAGATTCCGGATCAGTAAAGAAAAATCGAATGTTATCAGACTTGGCTTCATACTCTTCAAGCAAATCTTGTAAATATCTTTTAGTATTAGATAGCTCGCCAGGGAGATCGTTAGAGAAGTACACCTTCATAGTTAATAAGTCGTCAATTTTATCTACGATGTTTTCGCTAGAGCTACTCAGAGAATACATTTTGTTGTCAGTAAGATCAAAACGTTTGTACCAGTTTCTACTAATTAAATTGAGTAATAATAATGCTCCTATTAAAATGAGAAGATATATTGTGAGAGAATTTCTATTTTTTACTAACATGTATTTAACTCCATCTCCGAGACTCTACAAGTCTCGTGGTTAGAAAAAGGAAAAAACCTATCACGGAACCGAAATAAATAAGATTTCGAGTGTCGATAACGCCTCTTGATATGTTGGAGAGATGATATTCAACGCTTAAATATTGTATCGTACCAGCAAGTAAATCCGGCATAAAGATTAAAACTTTATCAAAAAGCCAAAAAACAAAAATAATAGCGATGCCTACAATAAAAGAAATAACTTGATTATCAGTAACCGCGCTTGAAAACATACCAACAGAAGCATACACTGAACCAACAAGCAGTAAACCTAGGTATCCA
>JABGWJ010000052.1 GCA_018645565.1 bacterium
AAAATGCTAGCTAAGACTGCAAGCGTTAAAACTTTAAGTATGGTTACTCAAAGACTTCAAAAAGTGAATCCTGCATTTTACATTGGTAAAGGAAAAGCATTGCAGGTTATAGATCAAGCTCAGCTTATTGGTGCAAATTTAATTATTTTTGATGATGAACTAAGTCCAGCTCAAGTAAAAAATTATCATAAGCTTGCAAAAAAAATAAGTGTAATTGACAGAAGTGCATTAATACTTGATATATTTAAAATGCGTGCAAAAACGCGAGAAGCCAAAACTCAAGTGGAATTAGCATTATGTCAATATCTATTGCCTCGATTAGCAGGGCAATGGACACACCTTGAAAGACAACGAGGTGGAGTAGGGACTCGTGCTGGTATGGGAGAAACGCAGATTGAAATAGACAGAAGGTTAGTAAGAGATAAAATTTCTAAATTAAAATTAGATTTAATTAAAATCGAATCAGAAAGAAAAACTCAAAGTCAAAAAAGAGATAATGAATACAGAGTTGCCCTTGTAGGTTATACAAATGCAGGAAAATCTACTTTGTTTAATTCGCTGACCGGAAACAAAGTATATGTTGAAGATCAATTGTTCGCTACCTTAGATACAACAGTACGGAAATTGAAATTAAATAAAAAACACCAGGTTTTGTTAAGTGATACAGTAGGTTTTGTTCGAAAGTTGCCTCATAATTTAGTAGCCTCATTTAAAAGTACACTTAAAGAATTGTTAGAGTCAGATCATATTTTAATAGTATTGGATGCAAGCTCAAGTATAATTAACGAGCACATTGATACTATTATGGAAGTCTTATCAGAGCTTGGTGCTGATAAAATTTCAAAAAGTTTTATTTTAAATAAAATTGATTTAGTTGATGATGAATCAACCATAAAAAATTTAAAATCAGAATACAATGAAGGGCTTTTTATATCTGCATTACATCATCTGAAACTTGCTGATATAAGAGCTCATTTAATTAAAAAGATAGAAACCAATTTTAAAACTTTTAATGTAAGGGTTACTTATGAGCAAGGAAAAATCTTGTCCCAAATCCAAGACCAGGCAGAAATTATACATACTGATTATGGAGATAAGTACATTGATTTAAAAGTAAGAGGTCATGAAAAATCTATTAATAAGTTATTAACTTAATTAACTCTTCGATAATTAAATAAAAATTTGATGAATAAAAATACATTTAGAGCTGTAGTGATTGAAAAAAATACAACTGGAGCATTTAGCCAAAGTATTAAACAAAAAAAAATCGTTGATTTACCTATAAATGATTTGCTAATAAAAGTATCTTATAGCTCTTTAAATTATAAAGATGCTCTTTCTTTCTCTGGTAATAGAGGTGTTTCAAAAAACTATCCACACACGCCTGGGATTGATGCTGTTGGTATTGTTAAAAAATCATCTGTCTCGCAATTTAATGTTGGAGATAAAGTTATTGTTTCAGGATATGACCTTGGAATGAATACCGCTGGTGGCTTTGGAGAATATATTCGTGTGCCAAAGGAATGGGTTTGCCATCTACCAACTGGACTTCAAAGTTTAGAATCAATGATTATTGGAACGGCTGGGCTTACAGCTGGGCTATGCATTGAAATGATTATAAAAAAAAATGATATTTCTGGCAAAAAGGTTGTTGTATCGGGGGCTACTGGAGGAGTCGGGACTATTGCAATTAAGCTTCTAAATATGATGGGAGCTGATGTAACTGCAATAACAAGGAGCATAGATTCGAAAGAATATTTAATGATGATTGGAGCTAACGAAGTTATTTCTGTTAGTGAACTTCTTAATTCAACGAAAAAACCACTAAGCAGAAGTACTTGGAGTTTTGCAATTGATGTTGTTGGAGGTTCTATTTTATCGGCTCTAATTGTTAGCATGAAATATGGTGGAATTATTGCATGCTGCGGGAATGTAAGTAATCCAAATTTTGATGCAAATGTGTATCCCTTCATTTTGAGAGCTAATCAATTAGTTGGGATTGATTCTGCGGAAACCTCAATTGATAAAAAATCTAAAATATGGAATTTATTTGGATCAGACTGGAAATTAAACGATTTAGAGTTATTGCATAAAACAGTTCTTATTGATGAACTGTTTCCCGAGATAGAAAAGATGCTTGAGGGGGAGCAAATTGGTAGGATTGTTTTAAAACATGGAAAAAGTAAATGAAATTAATTAGTGCTTTAAATAATTTAAAGATTTTATGATTAAAGATATTTTTTCAAATTGTTTAAACGAAGTTAAAAGTAAATCTTTAAGACCATTGGGCTCCTTAAAATCGAAATTTAAAAAGATTGGAATTGTTGGCTCTGGACTAATGGGGCATGGAATTGCTTATGTTTCATCTTATTATGGTTTTAAAGTTGTTTTAATTGATAACTCAAAGGAAAATGTCTTGACTGCTTTTTCAAAAATTGAAAAAATGTTTAAAACAGAAATTAAGCAAAATTTATTTTCAAATAGTCAAATGGAAAAGTGTTTAGAAAATATAAAAGTATCAACTGATGTGTCTGATTTAAAAGGTTGTGATTTAGTGATTGAAGCAGTTTATGAAGATACAGCGCTAAAAAGAGACGTAACTATCGCTGCTGAAAAGATAATGAAAAGTAGTGGTGTTTTTTCATCAAACACATCGACCATTCCAATATCTAAGCTGGCAACTGTATCAGTTCGCCCAGAAAATTTTATTGGCATCCATTTTTTTTCTCCTGTTCATAAGATGAAACTTGTTGAAATTATTAAAAATGATAATACAAGTTCTAATACTTTGGCTAGAACATTAGACTTTATTAATGCAATAAAAAAAATACCTATCGTTGTAAATGATGGTCCTGGTTTCTTTACTACCCGTGTTTTCATGAAATATGCATTGGAAGGAATGGCTTTACTTCATGAAGGTAATGACGCTTATGCTATAGAATCAGCAGGTAAAGAAGTAGGCTTCCCTGTTGGGCCACTAGCTGTCCTTGATGAGATTAGCTTAAAGGTTGCTTTTAACATTCGAAATCAAGAACGAAAAAATACTAATAGTGTAGAATCAAATCTTTTAGAAGAGCCATGGGATGAAGTACTTAGTTTGATGATTAATGAATTTGGTCGATTAGGAAGAATCAACAAGAAAGGGTTTTATGAATATCCTGAAAATGGAATGAAAAAATTATGGTCTGGTCTTGGTACAAAAATCACATCAAAACGTATAAAAATTTCTAAAAACCTAATGTCCGAGCGTTTGATATTTTCTCAAGTAATTGAAGCCCTGAATTGTTATGACCAAGGAGTTCTTAATTCTATAGCTGAAGCTAATGTAGGCAGTGTGTACGGCTGGGGATTTCCAAAACCAGGTGTTTTTTCATATATTGAAAATTATGGCATAAATAAATTTAAAGTAAAATCTAATGACTTATTTGATTCCTTTGGTAGTCGTTTTTTAGTACCTTCTTTTTTTAATGCAGTAAAAGACATCGATGAACTGTTTTCTTAAACGTCGTATTAGTTTATTGAAGTTAAAAAAACCTTTAAATGAAAAATAATTACAGACATTTAACGAATTTCATTTTTCATGTTTGAATGCTTAGTTTCTTTGTATAATTAATCAAATAATGTTTGGAAGGGTATAGCATTTGATAAAAAAGGTAAAAATAGGTTGTGCCTCAGGATTTTGGGGTGATACCGATATTGCAGCCCCTCAACTAGTAAATGAGGGTAACATTAATTATTTAGTTTTTGACTATTTAGCAGAAGTTTCAATGTCAATTTTGGCAGGTGCAAAATTAAAAAATAGTAGTCATGGCTATGCAAAAGATTTTATAAACCACCTTGGTCCTTTAATAAAAAAAATTAAAGAAAAGAACATCAAAGTGATAAGTAATGCTGGCGGAGTCAATCTTGAGGCATGTAGAAACGCATTGCTTGAAGAAGCAAAAAAAGAAGCT
>JABGWJ010000053.1 GCA_018645565.1 bacterium
ACAGTCTGGTCAAAAACTCAACCAAATGATAGAAGAAATTCGTTTAGCTGGAATTATTTTTGGTATTGAACAAAAGTCTTCGGTTCATTCAGATGAAGTATTATTCGATATCTTCTCCTTAAAAGGAATCTTAGCATCCTTACTTGGCGAAAAAGTCTATAAAAACTTAGATATAATAGATAGCAAGGACACATTTTACGAATTTGGTTTTACGCTATCTTATAAAAATGAATTAATTGGATCTTTTGGAAAATTATCTAAAAATATATTTAAAACGCTTAAGGTGGATAAGATAGATATGTTCGCATTTGATATTTGCATTGAAAAATTAAATTTTTCAAAAAGCGTGTTAAAATTTGAACCTATAAATGCGCTTCCGAAAATGGCGAGAAGAATAAATTTAGTGATGGACCAATCTGATAGTATAAAACCTGTTTTAAATCTCATCAAAGATAAAGCCGGTGAGGACCTTATTGATTATTACCCTGTCGAAATATTTGAAGATGCTGAAAGTATAGGTGAAAATAAAAAAAGCGTCGTATTCGAAATGGTATTCCAGCACAAAGAAAAAACACTTGAAGACAAAGATGTAAACCCTATTATTGATGAAATTATAGATATTGCTCAAAAGAATTTTAATGCTAAATTAAGAGTATGAATGATTCCAATTTATTAAATGAGCTTGAACAAAAAATTGTTTCGCTTGTTACTGCCTTGAGAGCAGAAAAAGACAAGAATAAAAATAATAGTGGTAATGTCATAGAATCACAGAAACTTTCTAAAATAGAAGAACATGTCAATTATATGATTAAGATTTTAGATAAAGTGGAGAAGTAAATATTATGTCTGAAGATGATAATCAAATTAAGATAACAATATTTGGTCAAGAATATTCTGTAAAAGCTCCAGCTGACCCAACTTATATAAAAAAAATCGCAGAATATGTTGATAGCAAAATGCGTGAAGTACAATCTGGCTTTAGTTCTACTCAGTCTTCAAATAGAATCGCAATTTTATCTGCGATGAATATAACTGATGAATTATTTAACGCTAGGAAAAAATTTGATTCCGAAGATGATGATATTGATGAAAAAATATCTTCACTTATCGAACTAATTGACGATTCTCTATAAAAGATATTAAAAATGCACACCTCTAAAGTACTATCTGGTAAAGATACTGCTGTTGCCGTTTATGCTTCGTTTAAGAATAGACTAGATATTTTATCTAAAAAAGGGATCATTCCTGGTCTCTGTGTCATTTTAGTTGGTGATGATCCCGCATCTCAAATATATGTAAAAACCAAATCAAAAAAGCTTCAATCACTCGGCTTAAGATCAAAAAATATTTATCTCAATAATGATGTATCACAAAATGAGTTGATACAGACTATCAATGGTCTTAATCAAGATTCGAATTATCATGGTATCCTTGTTCAAATGCCTTTACCAAGCCATATTGATTCACAACTAATTATCAATTCAATAGATTCAACTAAAGATGTTGATGGTTTTCATCCAGAGAATGTAGGATGGCTTTCTATTGGGAAGCCCAGATTCATACCTTGTACACCTAAAGGTATAATGAAAATATTTAAGCATTATAATATTGAATTAAGTGGAAAGGACATTGTTGTAATTGGAAGAAGTAATATTGTCGGTAGACCGATGTCAATTCTCGTTAGTTCAAACGGTGAATGGTCAAATGGTACCTGCACTATTTGTCATTCCAGAACAAAAAATTTAGAACAGTATACAAGAAATGCGGATGTGGTGATTTCTGCTATTGGAAAGCCTAATTATTTAAAGGCTGATATGATAAAGAAAGGTTCTATTATTATTGATGTAGGTATTAATAGGGTGGAAGCTGAAAATGATAAGGGTTATAAAATTATTGGTGATGTTGATTATAATTCTGTAATTGATAAAGTTTCCTTTATAACTCCCGTTCCAGGAGGAGTTGGACCTATGACTATTGCAATGTTAGTTGAAAACACTATCGAAGCTGCTGAACAGTACATACCTTAGTTGTCACTTTTAACTTGATCCTATATTTTTTTGCTAAATTTACTTTATTAGTTTTTAAGTAATTTTGAATATATATGCGCCCGTAGCTCAGTTGGATTAGAGCGTATGATTCCGGTTCATAAGGTCACAGGTTCGAATCCTGTCGGGCGTACATGTTTGGATATTTTTTAGTCGTTTTGTTAAAAGCTGTTTTTAAAAAAATAGTCAAAACATAAAAAATGAGATTTTTAAATATTATATTATAATTTAATCTATGAAGTATTTTATTAATTTTTTTTCTATAATGTTCTTTACAATCATTTTTTGTTCTTCATGTGGAATATTTACAAAAGGTTATAATGAATACAAAACAGCAAAAACATTCCATAATAATGATGACTTTTATCAAGCAGCGCTTTATTCATCAAAATCCTTAAAGCTGAATGCAAAAAATAAAAAAGCCTTAAAATTATTTAAAAAATCATTCAAACTAGCGTCCAATAAGCATAAAACAAATATTATAAACTTTGAAAAAATCAATGATAATTCAAAATGGCCAAAATTATATTACGTATACGATGAACTCAAAAATTTAAATAATGAGCTAATATCTATTAGAAAATTAATTAGTAGTAACGAACTAAATATTAATTCAAAAGACTATAGTGAAGAATTAAATAGGGTAAGTCCTCTTGCGGCTGAATATGCTTATAACGAAGGTTTGTTCTACCGTAGTCAGAAAGACAAAAAAAACCAAAAAATGGCAGCTAAGGCATTTAAATCTGCTCAAAATTTTGTACCTAATTATAAGAATTCAACGGAATTATATAATAAAGCTAGAAAAGCTGCATTAATCACACTTATGGTTATCCCCTTTAATGGTGATAATGATTTGGTTAATTATATCCGAAATAGATTAATGATGATTCAAAGCACTGAATCAAAAGAGTTCTTGCAAATTATTTCACGAGATCACGTAAGCTCGATATTAGACGAGCAAAAATTTCAATTATCGGGAATGGTCGATAGTGATCAAGTTGTAGAAATAGGAGAACTTTCGGCAGCCAATCAAATCCTCAGTGCTTCCTTAGTGGTGACAAATAGACCGCCTGAAACAATTGTCATGGAGAATATAAAACAAGAAAAAAATATTGTTGTTAGGGAAGAGACTTATTTTGATGATGAAGGCGTGAAGCAAACAAAAAAAATAAAAGAAACTGTTTATGCAACAGTTTCAAATTTTAAGAAAAGTGCTGAATCAACCCTGATATTGACTTACCAAATTAGTGACTTAAAAAGTGGACTACTAGTATACACAGATAAGATTAGAGCAAATTCAAAGTTTTATCACTCCTGGGCTACTTATCAAGGCGACAAAAGAGCATTAAGTAGCACTTATAAACGACTTGTTAACACTAAAGAAAAATTTGCGCCATCCAGTAGTGAATTATCTATGCAAGCTTCAGAAAAAATAACAAAAAAATTAATAAAAAAAATATCTGATTATTATTCAAACTAGTAAAAAATAAATAAATAGAAACATTTTTAAAAAAAACAAAAATTAATAGAATGCTTATATCTATTTTTATTGCTTAAAACTGCTATTTTTTTGAAAATAGTATTTTATAAAAAAAGTAGAACATGATTATGTGTAATAAATATTACATTATATTATATCAAAGGAGATAAAAAATGAGAAAACTACTTCTAGTTACATCAATAATATTACTAATCTTTGGTTGTGGTTCAACAAAACCTCACACTAAAAGTGAAGTACCAAAATGGTATTTAAATCCACCAAAAGATAAAAACAAGTTTTATGCTGTCGGTGATGCTATGAGACCACAATTAAGTCTTTCTAAAAAAATTGCTACATCTAGAGCTAGAGATGAATTAGCTAGGCAAATTAAAACACAGGTACAGTCAAAGCTTAATGATTTTCAGAAAGCTTCTGGAATAGGTATGGATGCTGAAGCCAGTGAATTCACAGAATATATTAGTGGAAATGTTGTAAATATGTCTTTAGAATACTCTTTAATTGAACAAACCGATGTAAGGGATGGAAGAGTATTTGTAATGGTCTCCTATGATGCTAAAGCGGCGGCTAAAGCGGCAAAAGAAGCAGCAAAGGCCTCTGTAAATAAATCAAACGCATATAGGAGCGAATTAGAAGCTAGGGATGCTTTTAGTAGACTGGATGCAGAAATAGATAAACTTGAAGGAAGAACAGGTTCAGCACCAAGAGAATAGTTTATTAATTAAAGACTAAATCATTAAGGCACGTATCTCCAATTTAAATACGTGCCTTTTTTATTTTGTTATAATAATTATGATTAAAAATACATCTTTTTTTATATTTTGTTTATTTCTTGTATCATGTGGTTTAAAACCTGGTTTAAGTGATATAGAAAATAATAAACCCAATTGGATTTTTCGTCAACCCTCTGATGATTCTTTTTGGTATGGCGTTGGCATTTCTAATGTTAATATTGATAACCCACGGCAGGTAGCCAGGCAGAGAGCTTTTTCTGAAATAGCAGAGCAGTTAAAAGTAAATATTAAATCATCACTAACAGATGTTATGCAGGCTACAAATAACGATTTTGAAGAATATTCTAAGTCTATTATAGAGACTAGGGTTGATGCTAGTTTAGAATATGTAGAAAATTTAGATAGTTATCAGGATAAACATAGACAATACGTTTTAGCACGGTTAGATAAAAACAGGTATTATTTAAAAATAAAGAGAAAAAAAGAAGAAGCTATATCTAAGGCAGAACACCTCTTAACTCAATCTTTTGTTGATATGTCTTCAAGTTCTCTTTCAAATATATCTCTGGCGATAGAAACTATAAATCCATTTATTGATTTGTTTCCAATGTTAAGTGATCCATATAGTAATGGCAAAAAGGTAAATGCAATTATTGTAGCAGAAAAAATGATCAGAAAATATAATGAAGATTTAGAATTGCAATTTTCACCGACGTCTATTGATGCTATGGCACTTATAAATGACAATAAAAAAATTGTTATTAACTTGAAGAGTAATAATAGAAATACCAAAGTATCTAATCTTAGAATTAACGTAAGGTTAAATGACAAAAAGAGTGATGAGTTCTTAATAACAGATAAAAATGGAAGAGCTGAGTATCAATTAAAGCAATTAAATATACCATCTGGAAATCATGTTTTTATATTTACTTTAGATTATGAAAACATGATGAGTCAGAAAGCTCAACAAATTGTTCAAGTAATTCCAAAAGAATATTCACTCGATGTAAAACTTAAATCTCCCAAAATTTATTTTGATGGTAACGTAAGTAATCTGGGCGAACAAATTACTAACTCAAGTGTTTTTAGTGCCTTAAAAGAATGTTTGGAGGATAATTATTCCAGCACATTTGTCGATTCAAAAATAGAATCTGATATTATGTTAAAAGTTGTCGTTTCAACAGAACAAAGATCCAAACGTTTAGGAAATAATTATCCTTATTTTGTTTATGCTACAGGCTCAATCAGTGTTATAAATAATAAAACCTCTGAAGAAGTTCTAAACTCAGTTTTCAAGGATTCAAAAGGTGCAGATTTTAACTTAAAAGAAAAAGCAGGGCTTAACGCACTTAAAAAGTTATCGCAAAATATGAATATCGATATTTGTAATTAATGAAAATATTTTTTCTCTCTTTATTAATTCCCTTATTTATTTCTTCTCAAAACCTTGGCAGGATAGCAGTTTCTAAAATCGAAGGGCCTAATCGATTTTATTCTCGTAATTTTTCAAATAAATTAGAAAAAGAATTATCCTCAGCCGGTTTCGAGGTAGTAGAACGAGGAGATGTAAATCAGTTAATGGAAGAATGGAAACTTCAAAGTTCCGGACTCACTGGCGGCGACAATGTCGAATTCAGTGGTATATCCAATGCCGATTTTCTTATTGTTGGCACATTTAATGGCATTAATGATTATTACGGTATATTTGCCACTATTCAGATGGTTGATATATTAGATGGCTCTGTGATTAGTACCGCTTCACTAGATGGTCAAATAAGTAAAAAAAATGAATTATATACTATTGGTATAGAATCTTTAGTAGAGCAATTAGTTGATGAAACAAATAGAAAGATGGAAGCATATATAGATAAAAAAAATAAAGAGACACTTCGCCTGCAGGAGCATGCCGAAAAACTTGAAAAAGAAGAAGAAGAGAAAATAGTAAAAAAACAAAGGAGTAAATTTTTTTGGCGTTTCATTATTAGTACGATAGAGCTTTTAGTTAATATTTTGGAAATTTTTAATAACAGCGAAGAAAAACAAGAAAGGTTTAACTTTCGATAATCTAAATTCTGTTTAACCATGTATTAAATAAGCACCTTTATAAATACTATAAGTTTTTAAAATGAATG
This sequence comes from bacterium, assembly GCA_018645565.1. Lineage (GTDB taxonomy): Bacteria > Fidelibacterota > Marinisomatia > Marinisomatales > UBA1611 > TMED80. Next base: position 6,410 of record JABGWJ010000053.1, read on the forward strand.
AAAATAATTATAAAGATATTGGTCTTAATAGGATCAAAGAAATTTTAGATGAAGGGTGGAGTCAGATTGAATTTATTGAGATTGTTTTTCGTGAATGGG
>JABGWJ010000054.1 GCA_018645565.1 bacterium
ACCATCAAGACCAACTTCTAGTGATCGAAAAGCTTTTTGAATTGATTCTCTAAAGGTTCGTCCAATTGCCATGGCTTCTCCAACGCTTTGCATCTGAACACCAAGGTGACCGGTAGCAGAAGGAAACTTTTCAAAATCAAACCGTGGTATTTTCGTAATTACATAATCGATTGTAGGCTCAAAAGCTGCTAAGGTCTCACCTGTTATATCATTTGGTATTTCATCAAGTGTATAACCAATAGCCAATTTGGCAGCAACTTTTGCTATTGGGAAACCTGTTGCTTTTGAAGCTAATGCAGAGGACCTACTCACTCGAGGATTCATTTCAATGATAATCATCCTACCATTATCAGGGTTTACCGCAAATTGAACATTCGATCCGCCAGTTTCTACACCAATAGTGCGAAGACATTTAATCGCCCAATTTCGCATTTTTTGATATTCTTTATCTGACAATGTCATGGCAGGTGCAACGGTTATTGAATCACCAGTATGAACACCCATGGGATCAATATTTTCTATAGAACAGATAATGATTACATTATCTGATTTATCTCTAACAACTTCTAGCTCATACTCCTTCCAACCAATTAGAGATTCTTCCATCAAAATCTCATTAATGGGACTCGAAGAAAGACCGTTATTCACTAAATCTTGAAATTCTTCAAAATTGTAAGCAACAGAGCCACCAGTTCCGCCCATTGTAAACGATGGTCTAATAATTATTGGAAATTGAATTTTACCAACTAAATCCTTTGCCTCTTCCCAAGAGTAGACAAAATTGCCACGCGCGGTTTCAATAGAGACCTCATCCATAGCTTCTTTAAATTTTTCTCTATTTTCAGCTTTTTGTATAGAATCTATTTGAGCACCTAAAAGTTCTACTTTATGCTTTTTTAAAACACCCTGTTCGTGTAGCTCAATTGTTAGGTTTAATGCTGTTTGACCTCCAACAGTTGGTAAAATGGCATCTGGATTTTCTTTTTTTATTATTTCAGTTACATATTCTAAAGTAATTGGTTCAATATAAGTTCTATCTGCTATATCAGGGTCTGTCATGATTGTCGCAGGATTAGAATTAACTAATATTATTTTATAACCTTCTTCTTTTAAAGCTTTTGCTGCTTGTGTCCCTGAGTAATCAAATTCACAAGCTTGTCCTATTACAATAGGACCAGCGCCAATAATTAAGATTGAATTAATATCACTTCTTCTAGGCATTCATCAACTCAATAAATTTATTAAATAGGTATCTACTATCGTGAGGCCCAGGGCTAGACTCTGGATGATATTGAACTGAAAACGCAGCTTTCTCTTTACATTCAATTCCAGCATTAGTGTTGTCATTTAAGTTTATATGTGTTTCTTCAATGTCATCTCTTAGACTTTTACTATCTACAGCAAACCCATGATTTTGACTAGTAATCTCAATTTTTTTCGTTATAAGGTTTTTCACAGGATGGTTAACCCCTCGATGACCGAATTTAAGTTTAAATGTTTTTGCTCCTAATGCTAAAGCTAATAGCTGATGACCAAGGCAAATACCAAATATTGGTTTCTGCCCTAATATTTCTTTAATAGTGTTTATCGCATACCTTACAGCTGTGGGATCTCCTGGACCATTAGACAGAAATATACCATCAGGATTGGTTTCTAGAATATCTTTTGCTTTTGTTTCTGCTGGAAAGACATTAATACGGCAGTCTAGACTTTTTAAAATATTTAGAATGTTATTTTTAATCCCAAAATCAAGCACAGCAACTTTATTTTTACCCTCTTTTGAAAATTGATATATATGCTTAGTCGAAACAACTTTTGCCAAATCCATTCCTTTCATCGAAGGATATTTATTAACTTCCTGTTTTAATGAATTTATATCAGTGCCTTCAGAGCATATAACGCCATTCATAGCTCCGTTATTTCTAATGTGAATAGTCAATGACCTTGTATCAATATCTTTTATTCCAACAATTTTTTCGTTCTTAAGATAATCATTGATCGTTATCTGGGATCTCCAACTTGAAGCCAAAATAGATTCCTCTTTAATAATAAATCCAGATACTTGGACCTTACTTGATTCCACATCCTCAGAGTTGATACCATAGTTACCTATATGAGGTGCCGTCATTGCGACTATTTGCTTTGAATATGATGGATCAGTTAGGACTTCTTGATAACCTGTAATGCTTGTATTAAAACAAACTTCGCCAATCGTTTTACCGATTGCACCAAAAGAAGAGCCTTCAAATATTGTCCCGTCTTGAAGAACTAAAACTGCGGATCTGTTTGTCATGACTTAATCTAAATTATTCTTCTAAAATAGCTAAAAAAAACGGCCACTCAAAAAATGAATGACCGTTCAATTATGAACTAATATTATATTTTTTCGATTTATAAAAGTAAAACTCTTTCATCTATTGCAGCAAAAGCATAACTCGACAGTTCGATAATACGCCAAAACTCTTTTCTGCAGTTCTTACTTTATTTGCATCCATGCTCGTTATATAGATATCATCATCTAATGACCCAACGGCTTCAATGAAAAGAGGATTACTACCTACACGTTGACTAACATTTCTATCATCCATTGAGTAAGCGTATCCAACCGGGCCTCGGTTAACCGCTTTTGAACGAGAATAACTTATAGTACCATAAACTAAGTTACCTTGCATATCAATTACTTCTGGACTCATAGATGGATCTACTGCATGCTCTCGAGCATCAATTACAATTCCAGATATTCGTTGACTTTTAGGAATAGCAGCACTGGTCATTAAATAAGCTGGATTCATGTTGTCTGATTTGTATCCCTCTATATCAGTAAGTATTTCTGATAATCCAGACATCCTGACTGCTAATGCTATAGCAACTTTATCACCTTCTAAATATTCTATTTCACCTTGCTGGTAAGCACTCCCGATTAAACCTTCTAATCTACTTTCAATAAGAGGTTCATCGTCCATCAATTCACCAACTAAACGCCCATCAAAGTTGACCTGCTTCATTAATTCGATCAAGTTTGACCGGGCTATTGTTCTAGCCTCAGCTTTTGCTATTTTTAAATTTTTTGCTACAAGTTTTAATGAGTTATCTACTGGAGTTTTTTCTTCAATTTCAGATGTCCCCCTACAAACAATTATTCTATTAGCATAATCAATAAACCCATGATCAGTATTAACAATAAAAGTAGGTTGATCTGTTTTTTGAGAAAATAATTGGGGAACAAATAATAAAATGGCAAGGGTAGTGCTTTTTAATAAGTTTATAAGCATATATAAAAATAACATTAATTATATGATTTGCGCAACTCCCCTGATAAATAATTACTTCGTAAATTCATATTGTAACGTGAAAATAAAATTCTCCATATTATTAATTATTTTTATAAGCATGTCTTGTGTCGAGAACGAAATTTTTATTCAAATACTACCGGATGGCAAAACATACTTGAGGATTACAAGTATTGGAGATTCTACAGATATACTCGATAATGATTTTAAGCACCCACCTTTTAATAATAAAAATGGCTCATATGAATTAATTAAAACTGATTCAGTTTGGAAAACTATATCTCATCTAGTCATAAAAGATTCAATGTTTAATTTCAATCCCAAACATAGTTTAGGCTTTGATTTTAATTTTCAACAAAAAATTAAATCTATTTCAAAAATAAATAGTTTTAAAATGAAGTTTATTGGCAGAAACATACAAAATGAGTACCCAATTCTTTACAACGCAATAATGAATAATAAATTAGATAGTCTTTTATGGTTACCAGAAGCGTTAACAGTAATTATAGATAAAGCGCTTACTGATTTAGAAGCAAATGACATTTACAAAGATGAAAAAATAAATAGACCTAGATTGGTTAATCACTTTAAAAATTCATTCTCTAGAGTTTCAACTTTTGATGAATTGAAAAATATTCAAGATAATAGAACTGTTTTCATTCACAATACATTGAGACCATTCAAAGTAAGTCAAAAGTTTTC
>JABGWJ010000013.1 GCA_018645565.1 bacterium
ATTAAACATAGTATCTATGTCATGAAACTTGATTTAAAATTTATAAGTGTAGTAATAATGAGTGTATTCTATGTTTCTGTAGGTATTTCACATTTTACAAAGCCTTTTTTGTACTTACAAATTATCCCTCCGGTACTTCCTTATAAATTAGCGCTTGTATACATTAGTGGTATTTTTGAAATATTATTTGGAACAATGTTAATATATAAAAAAACACGATTTCTAGCTGGATGGGGCCTTATAATGCTCCTAGTCGCTGTTTATCCTGCTAATATATATTTAGCTCAAACAAATGGTGCTGCTATGGATATTTCTGCAACTATTGCTTGGGCTAGACTTCCAATTCAATTTATTTTTATTGGTATTGCATATTGGCATTCAAAAATAAATTAATTTTGTTCTTTTAGTGGTACAGGATCATGTCCGTGAGTTCCCCACCAAGGATTACATCGAATGACTCTTTTTATAGCGAGCCATAATCCAAAAAAAACACCCCACTCATTAATTGCTCCTATCGCATAGTTTGAGCAAGTAGGCTGGTGAGCACAATTTTGTCCTAAAAAAGGAGACAGAGTATATTGGTATATGCGGATAGGCATAATAAATAGTTTTGAAAATACTTTACTTAGCATTTGTTAAAAATCTCGTAATTTTGTAAAAAGATATAATAAAATACTTTTAATTATGGCACAACTAAGATTATACAACTCTTTAACAAATAGAAAAGAAGATTTTTCACCAATTGATAATGATCATGTTAAGGTATATACCTGTGGTCCTACTGTTTATAATTTTGCGCATATTGGAAATGCCAGACCACCACTAGTCTCCGATATTTTAGTTAGGTTACTTAAACAGCTGTATAAAGAAGTGACATATGTTTCTAATATAACAGATATAGATGATAAAATAATTGCTACATCGATTGAACAAAAAGTACCCATAGCTGAACTGACAAAAAAATATGAAAATGTATATAACCAAAATTTAAAAGATCTAGGCGTCGCTAAGCCTGATCATCAACCAAGAGCGACAGACCACATTCAAGAAATGATAGTTCAAATAAAAGAATTAGTTGATAATGGACATGCTTATATAAGTGAGGGGCATGTTCTTTTTAGTGTCAAAACATTTCCAAAATATGGTCAATTGTCTGGAAGAGATAAAGATCAACAATTGCATGGTAGTAGAGTGGAAGTAGCTTCTTATAAAAATGATCCAGCTGATTTTATTTTATGGAAACCAAGTACAAGTGAACAACCAGGCTGGGTTTCACCATGGGGATTTGGGCGTCCGGGTTGGCATTTAGAATGTTCTGCAATGTCGCAAAAAACCTTAGGCGTTCCGTTCGATATCCATTCTGGTGGGCAAGATTTAATTTTCCCGCATCATGAAAATGAGCTGGCTCAGTCTTGCGGAGCGCATGGAAAGATTGAAGATATTAATCATTATGCAAAATATTGGTTACATAATGGTATGATTAAATTTGATGGAGATAAGATGTCTAAGTCATTGGGTAATATTGTATATATTAATGACTTACTTAAAAAGTACAATGGTGAAGTTCTGAGGCTTGTTTTACTATCAACGCATTATCGGCAGCCATTGAATTGGTCAAAAAAATCAATTTTACAATCACAAAAAATGCTCGACAAAATGTATCGAACTTTGTACCAAATTGATGGCGAGGTATCAAAAGAGGCAGTAAGTCCGCCTAAAGAAATTATAAAAGCCTTATGCGATGACCTAAATACTCCACAAGCTATTGGGAAATTAAATATTCTTTTTAATGACTTTCAGCATGCTAAAGGCAAGCAAAAAAATGAGTTGCTGTCACAAATCATGAGTGGCGCAAGTTTATTAGGGCTTTTAAATCAAAAACCAGAGAACTGGCTTGGATATCAAAATGAGATGGATAGTAAGGATTTAAAAGAAGTTGAAAAATTAATAATGGAGAGGGATAAGTATAGATCAGAAAAAAATTATAAAATGTCTGATCAAATCAGAGATGAATTAACTGCACTTGGTATAGAAATCGAAGATAGTCCTCAAGGTACAAAGTGGCGTAAAACCTAAATTATCCAGGTGGCCATTTCATTTGTCTACCGCCTAAAACATGTAAATGAATGTGATTTACGGTTTGGGCGCCATGTTCATTGCAGTTAAATATTGTTCGATACCCTTTTTCTGAAATCCCCTCTTTTTTTGCTAGCTGTTTAGCAATGATGAATAGCTCTCCAACTAAATTTTTATCGTCATCTTGTATATCATTAATTGTTTGAATTTCTTTTTTTGGAATGACTAAAAAGTGAACTGGCGCTTGGGGGTTTATATCTCTGAATGCTAATATATCATCATTTTCAAATAAAATATCAGCAGGAATTTCTTTGTTAATTATTTTTGTAAAT
>JABGWJ010000055.1 GCA_018645565.1 bacterium
AAAAACACTTAAATACGTAAATTTTGGTTTTACTACAAGGTCAGATGATGACGATCTAAAAAACTATTCCACTTTTTTTTCTGGTCAGGTAAAACGAACTGCTGAAATTAAGAAATGGGTAATTTTGGGGTCTTTTGATGGTTATTTAGTTCCAAATGATAATGACAATTTTGAGGAAATTTTAGAATACGAAGCTGTATTTGATATAAAATATAAGCTGACTGAAAATATACTTATATATAATCTCGGAAAGTTTAATAAACTACAAGGACAGAGATATTACAAAGCAAAGATTGGATTAGAATTTAAACTGTAGATTTATAATTGATTCATAACAGAATTAACTAGTTTGTCTACTTTTTTACCTAAGTGATTTAATTCACTATTTTCTAATACTGATAGCAAACTTGATGCTTTCATAGTTGCGACTGTAGTTGAACCATCTTTGTTATCCCAAACAACAAAGTTACAGGGCAATAAAATACCTACATTTAAATCTATATTAAGTGATTCGTATGCTGATGGAGGGTGGCATGAACCCAAGATTTTGTAACTGCGAAAATCAACTCCAAGTTTATCTTCTAACTTTTCTTTTATGTCAATTTCTGTAATCACCCCAAAACCATTATTGAGCAGGCTTTCTCTCAATAATTTTTCTACCTCAGCTAATGTTCCCTTAATAATTTTTTTATAGCCATAATTCATGCTTTTCTCCTAATTCGAAATATTTTTAAGATACAGTATTTATAATATTAGACCAATCAAGTAAGACACATCAAGGGTAAGTAGATATACTCTAAAAATAATTCAATGTGTAATATAATTTTATTTATGTAATTGTATTATTGTTAGCATTTAATAATTAAATATGAGAACGTTGATTAGATCTCATATAATAATCAAAAGATAATGAAAGTCCCAACCTGAATGGTGTTGCATAAATAAAAACCAACAAACTAATAAGAGTACCAACTAGCATGTATGTCATGCTCAAGCCAAAATAGAGCATTACCACAACAGGAAATATAAAAAATGCGCGATCGATAAATAGTAAGAAAAACCAATTATCTCCATTCTTTTCTATAAAATAAGCGTCACAAAGATCGCATTTTTCTTTCATCTTAAACCTAGTTAAAAAAACAGATCCCTCAGCGCATTCAGGACACTTGTCATTTAGTATGTTTACAATATATCTATAAAGCATTACCTTAAGTAAGGACAATTACTATATTTAATAGTTTCATATTGATGCTTATTAAAAATCATTGTTGAACAAACATTTTCTATCGACCAAAAACCTTTTTAAGTATTTCACTATTTCTCTTTCTTGGATTATTTCTTATATCCTTTTCTTCTTTAGCTAGGATATAAAAGAGTCCGTCAACAGCCTGCTCGGTAACATAGATTTTGAGATTAGGATTAATTTTTTTCACAAAGGGTATTTTATTATAGGAAGTCATTATTACGTTCCAATGCTTTGTAGCATTTACTTTTTTTAGAGATTTTTCTATATTTGGACTAAACTCAATTACTAAATCATTTCTCGTTTTACTTGACAAATAATTAGTTCCTGCGTGCTCACCCCCTCCGATAATGGTGATTGCGTCTTGAATATTCATTTTTTTAACAGCTTTTAAAAAGATAGGTTTTGAACTAATTACGGCATCCTCTGCAGCTCTATTAATACTTAAAACAACTTTATCTAGTTCTTTTCCTAATCCTATCTTTTTCAATCTTTCAAAAATTGATTTTGCCTCAGGTGGAAATGGTATTTTAACATTAGGATTTTTAAAAAACCCATTTTTCAGAGATAATAGCTCAACGCCTTTATTAATACCTTTCTCAAGTGTCTCTTTTAGAGCTTTAGACGCATCTTCTTCGCTAAAAGACAAATTATTTTTTTCAGATAGAACTAATTTACTGCTGACTTTTTTTGCTGCTTTTTTTAAGTCCTTGAAACTTTGACTATTTCCAGTTCCAATTGCAAATAAAGCAAAGATAATGAAACATCTAATAAGATATTGATAATGAGCCCAATCCATTTGTTGCCTCCCAGAAGTTATATAAACTAGTACCATCATCTTCTAATTTCGAAAACCATTCAGCCGTTTCATCAACCTTTAGCCAATCATCCTCTGAAAGTGAATTATCTGTAATAACAATAGCTAGAAGGTTGAATTCTTTTTGAGACTCAGCATAAGTGGGAAATCGTTGTCCTAGAAGTTCAATTAATGTTTCTGAAGTAAAAGTAGTTTTTTGATGTGCTGTAAAATCAAATGTTGTCTCATTTATCGATAAAGCAGTTATATCAGTAAACATATCAAAATTATTTAAATCTTGAATATCTAACATGCCCAATAGATATAACTCAAAATCATTATAGGGCACACCATTCCCTCCATTAGCAAAGGGACCAAAACTATCAACTGTATAAGAATTATTTCCATTATCAATGAGAGAGGATTGTTGAAATCCACCAAGTTGACCAGGTGTACTACCGCCTGTAAATCCCCAATGACCTGTATATAAGTAAGATGTTAGCTCCTCTCCTTGTGAATCGACTGAGTGTGTGGGTAAAGCAAAGTTTGCCCAATTGTGAGCTAATTCATGCAATGCTGGGCCGTATTTTAGATATTCCAAGCCGGTTAATTGCATTACTGCTTTTAATTTCCCATTTGAGCCATAATCAAGAGAATTGTCATAGATCTGAAATCCTAAACCTGAAATGCTATTAGACACGCCAATAAGTTTGCCATAATAATTTAAATTTTCAGGAATAGACGGCTCATCAAGTATTAAAAAAATAAAATCATAATTATCGGGAAAAACCTCATAAATATCGTTTATGACTTTTAGTCTTTCTTCAGTATTTGTAAAGCCATCGTTTCCGATCCATGATTCATATTCATCGGAACTCATTTTTAACGAAGCTACGCGATTATTTTCATGATATGTATATTTAAAAACTGTGTCGGTGTTAGACTTTTTATCTTCACAATTATAAAAACAGAAAAGTGCTAACACTATAATATATTTTTTCACGAATCTGGCACCTTATCTTTATTTGATATTTTAAAATATTTTTTATCTAATTTTACTTGTAAATCGTTTGCCTCTTTTTCAGAAAGTCGTCTGCCATCGACTAGCCAGAAGGATTCCTCATTATTAACAACTAGTCTACGCTTTTCCCTGGCCATATTATTTTGCTATTTTACGAATGTTAACTTTTACTGCTAAATGATCTGAATAACCACCCAAAAGTCTATTGCCTGCCCAAAAACGATAAGGATACCTTTTATAATTTCCTTCTTGCTGCCTATACTTAGGTAAATCTAGTATATAAATAGAGTTATTTATTACTTTTAGTTTTTGGTCGTCATTTAAGGCCTTATTTATTATAATTTGATCATAAAAATAATCTTTACCTCTGTATAAATAGGTTCCAGTTTTTGGTTCACCAATCATGGGCTCCATTAAACTAACAAACCCTAAATCATATAAAAGTTTAACATTTTCATCAGAAGGGTCCTCGTTGAAGTCTCCAAGTAAAATAATTTCTGCATTGTTATCATTTTTCTGTATCTGTGAAATCTGTTTCATAATTAATAAGGCTGTAGATTTTCTTTTAGGGATTGCCAGTTCTTTACCACCATAATTTGAGGGCCAATGGTTTACAAATATATGTAAAACTGAATTTTTATATAGACCTTTTACATATAATATATCCCGAGTTTTATCATTCCCACCTAAATTATTTCGGATTGGTTTAGATGTTATAATAGAGAAATTATCTTTATCGTAAAGCAAAGCATTATCAATACCCCTCTCATCAGGCGATTCATAATGAATAATACTATAATTTCGAGAAAGGTAAGAATTGTTTAGATCATTTAATACTTTAAGGTTTTCGACTTCGCACAAGCCGAGGACATCTACGTTCAAATCGTATAGAACTTCAGCAGAGTTCTTTATTTTTAAATCGTAAATTTCCTTTGTGATTTTTTTTCTACCATTTAATGAAAATTCGTCATCTCTTTTATCTGGATCATTTTCTAGGTCAAATAAGTTCTCAACATTCCAGAACCCTACAGATAAATCACTGTCATTGGGTTGATTTGAAAAAGAAATGCATATCCAGCATAGAAAAAATATCCATTTTTTTTTCATATAAATTTCAAACCTATGATTTAATATCGTCTATTTAGATTTTTTAGGTCCGATATATATTTTTTTTACAAGAGAAACAGGGAGAAAAAACAAAACTTCGAACATAAAATTCAATCTACATGTTTTACTATCAATTATTTCAATTGCGCTTATACTAAAACCTTTCCCGTCTTTTGTGTTTTTTGGGCTTACTACAAATTTCATTGGACCAATGGTACGTAATAGATTTCTTATAGTTTTATAGCCTTTTATTTTTTCGTTTGGCATCAAATTATTATCTTCATTGCTCTTGTTAATGATATCAATAAGTAAAATAACTTTCTCTTTAAATATAACCTTTCCCCACTTAACAGTGCCTTTTTCATAACTAAAACTAGCATCTTTCGACATTAGTGGGTTCGGATGAGATTTTCGTAAAGATTCAATTAGTGATAAAAAATGATTTTTCCCGCCACATAATTTTGCATAATCAGTAATCTGATTTTTCAATTCTAG
>JABGWJ010000014.1 GCA_018645565.1 bacterium
ACATGACAGCTCTAAAATGGAAGTCTTAAAAGAAATTATTCCTGACGATATTGGATATCGGCATACTGTTAAGTCTTGGGTGAAAAACTCATGGTTTAATGATGTTTTGAAGCAACTGAGTGAGAGTAATTTTGAAGTTATCATCACAAGTGACCATGGTAGTGTGAAAGTCAATAGAGAGGTTATGGTTTCTGCAGATAAGGATGCATCAAGTGGCGTTAGGTACAAATACGGGCGGAATTTGAATACAAGAAATAAAAATGTAATAAAAATTGATGAACCTCAGAAATATCGATTGCCAGCTTTTGGCCCGCAGTTTAATTATCTCATCGCAAAAAATGATTCTTACTTTCTTTATCCTAATGATGCTCATAAATATAAAAACAAATTATTAGATTCATTTCAGCACGGTGGTGTTTCTATGGAAGAAATGTTAGTACCCGTAATAAAAATGAAAGGATTTAAGTAATATGGTATTTAAATCTAACTCTATGGAAGAAACGAAAAACTTTGCTGCTAAATTTTCAAAAACAATTAAATTGGGAAAAATAATTGCTTTAAATGGAGATTTGGGAGCGGGAAAAACAACATTTGCGCAAGGTTTTGCGATTGGGATGGGCATTGAAGAACATGTTGGATCCCCTACTTTCAAACTAGTGAGCGAATATCAAGGGGCTAAAATGAAGCTCTATCACGTTGATTGTTATAGGTTAAATGGAATTGATGATTTTCTTAATATGGGTGGAGAAAATCTTTTATTGCCTTTTGACGGTATATCTTTATTTGAATGGTCTAGCATAATTTCAGATGTTTTACCAACTAATATAATTAGAGTTGATTTTCGTAGGTTCAAAGGTCTTCCCGATCGGCGGGAGTTAACAATAGCTATGGATAATTAAGAAAATGAATGATATGAAAAATATTATAGCAGTTGAAACTTCCTCTGATATATGTGGTATTTCTTTTATTTCAAACGGAATATGTTTAAAAACTATCCAAGAAAAAAGTGAAAGAAAACATATCGAAAAAATACCTCTTTTTTATAAAAGTCTCCAGCAAAGCATAGGCTTTGAATTATCTGATGTAAGTGCAATAGCTGTTAGTATTGGGCCAGGTTCCTTTACGGGCCTTAGAATAGGGTTAAGTTTTTCAAAGGGGCTGGCGTTCTCAAACAATTTACCTATGATACCTGTTTCAACAATGATGTCCTTAGCGTTCTCTTGTAATAGTAAAAAACCCGAGGTGGGAATCATTCATTCTCATGGAGAAAAAATATTTTGCCAAAAGATAGATTGGAAATCCAACTTACCGGAGCCTGTAGATGAAATAAGAGCCATGACTTGGAGTGATTTTTTAGCTGAATATGATAGTTCCAAAAAAACTTTTCAAAAAAATTGTGATGCTCTTTTGACTACAGAAGATTTAATTGCGGCTGAGCTATCTTCAAAGAACGTTGGGGTTTTAGCATATTTTAAATTTGATGACCTTATAATGACAGAACCTCATAATCTAGTTTCTAATTATGTCTCTCCGTTCATAATCAATAAAAATAAATGACTTTAAGAAGTGGACATATTTCTGATTTAAAAAATATAGTGGAAATTGAAAATCAAGTTTACAAAAAACCCTATTGGTCTGTAAAAATGTTTGAGAGACTCCTAATTGATAATTCGAATGAAAGTATTTGGGTCTATGAAAAGGGTTCCTCCATTTTTGGTTTTATTATAGATTTACGGTTTGATGATGAAATTAATATCTTAAATATTGCAATTGATAAGTCCCATCAAAAAAGAGGTCATGGTTCCAATATGCTTTTGGATTATTTAAGAATTATTCCTGAAAAAAGTACTATTTTCTTAGAGGTAAATGAAAATAATAATAATGCCATTAGTATTTATAAAAAGCATTGTTTTAAAAAAATAAATAAGCGTAAATCGTATTATAAAGATGGTTCAGATGCCATTATAATGAAATTAGTAAAATGATTGAGTGATTATGGATTGGTTTAAAAGAAAAGATAAAAAAATTAAAGAAAAAATTAAAAAGGCTATTCCTGATGGGTTATGGGAAAAGTGTCCATCATGTAAAGAGATTTTATTTAAGCCAGAATTAGATAAAAACCTAGCTGTTTGTAGACACTGTTCGCACCATTTTAGAATGGATTATAGAAAATATTTAGATTTAATCATTGATGAGGGTTCATCTAAAAGATTATTTGAAAATATAAAGTCATCAAATTTCTTAAATTTCGTAGGCAGACGAAATTATGATGATCAATTAAACGATGCTTACAAAAAAAGTGGAAATACTGATTCAATTGAAATTTATTCTGGAAGTATCAAAAGTAAATCCGTGATTATTGGCATAATGAATTTTGGATTTATCGGTGGAAGCATGGGGTCTGCATTAGGTGAATTAATTTCACTAGCGATAGTCAAAGCTAGAAAAGATAAAAAGCCATTGATTCTAGTTTGTAAATCTGGAGGTGCTAGAATGCAAGAAGGTGCAATATCTTTAATGCAATTAGCGAAAATAAGTACTCAATTAGCAAAGTTTTCAGATTCAGGAGGTTTATATATTACGGTTCTTACTGATCCTACGACAGGAGGTGTTACAGCAAGCTATGGTATGCTAGGAGATATAATTTTTGCAGAACCAGGTGCCCTTATAGGTTTTGCAGGACCACGAGTTATCAAACAAACGATAGGTCAAGATCTGCCAGAGGGTTTTCAACGTTCAGAGTTTTTACTTGAAAAAGGTTTTATTGATCGAATTATCTCAAGGGATAAAATGAAAAATCACCTCCATAACATTATAGATCTATTGAATTGAATATTTTAGTTACAAATGATGATGGAATATATTCATCAGGTATCTTTGCACTTTGGGAGGTAGCAAAGGAATTTGGGCAAGCTTGTGTTGTTGCTCCAGAATCCCAAAAAAGCGCAGTTGGACATGGTATAACAATATCGAAACCTCTATTTATCAACAATATTAAAAGGAGTAACGGGTTCGAGGGTCATGCGGTCTCTGGATCGCCTGCAGATTGTGTAAAGGTTGGCATAAAGAGGGTATTAAATAAAAAGCCTGACCTTATATTATCAGGTATTAACTTAGGCTCTAACCTTGGCAATAATATTATTTATTCTGGGACTGTTGCTGGAGCATTGGAAGGCTCCATGCAGCATATTTCTTCTATTGCTTTTAGCGTAGACTCTTTCGAGCCTAAAAGCTTTGAAACCTCAAAGTATGTTATTCGCGAAACTATAAAGTTTTTACTTAAACAGAACATTCCAAAACAGATTTCATTGAATGTTAATATACCAGATTGTACTCTAGATCAATTAAAAGGTTTAAAAATTACTTTGCAAGGTGGTGAGTATTTTGAAGATGATTTTAATTCTTACAAAGACCCCAAAGGCAATAGCTACTATTGGATAAAAGGTGAAATGGTTGATAATGACGAAAGTTTTGATAGTGATTCATTTGTAATAAAAAATAATTACGCAAGTATTACACCGATTAGTTATAAAATTTCTGATAATAGAATATTTCAAAAGCTCAAAAGTACAATCAAGTAATGGATAATTTAAAAAAAGGAAGCGTTTTAATATTAGACTTTGGCTCCCAGTATACTCAATTAATTGCTAGAAGAGTTAGAGAGAATTATGTTTTTTCTGAGGTGTTGCCACCAAATACAACATTAAAGACTATCATGCGTATAAATCCTAAAGCAATTATATTATCAGGTGGACCCTCTAGTGTTTTTTTAAAAGATGCTCCTATCTTTGATAAAAATATCCTTAGCCTGGATATTCCAATTTTAGGTATTTGTTATGGTCTTCATCTTCTAGTGCATCATAATGGTGGAAAAGTTAGCCCAGGTTTAGGAGGCGAATATGGGTTTGCTGAAGTGACTTTTAGTAAGACGCATGGCATAACTAAAAACATGTCACCAAAATCAAAAGTATGGATGAGTCATATGGATCAAGTGACTTCTGTCCCGGAAAACTGGGAAGTTATATCGAGAAGTTCCAATGGTGTTATAGCTGCTTTAATAAATAAAGATCAATCAAGAATTGCGACACAATTTCACCCTGAAGTGTCTCATACTGAAGAAGGCGAGGCATTATTAAAAAACTTTCTTTTTATTATTGCTAAATGTGAAAAAAACTGGACTCCAAATAATTTTATTGATGAACAAATTAAAAGAATTAATACTGAAATTAAAAAAGATAATATAATTGTTGGTGTAAGCGGCGGAGTTGATTCAACGGTTATGGCATGCATAATTAATAATGTTGTTGGAAAAAGGTGCTATGCAGTATTAATTGACCATGGTTTACTTCGTAAAGATGAAGCAAAACAATGTGTGGATTCTTTAAGAGATGGTCTTGGAATAAATATACATTTATATGATGAATCAGAAATATTTTTTTCAAGGCTTAAAGGGGTAGTTGAACCTGAAAAAAAGAGAAAAATTATTGGAGATCAGTTTATTCAGTCATTTGATCGTATTGCTGATGAGATAGGTGAATACAAATTTTTAGGGCAAGGTACTTTGTACCCTGACCTAATTGAAAGTGGTGTAAGTGCTAGCAATTCTTCGCATTTGATTAAAAGTCATCATAACGTAGGAGGATTACCAAAAAATTTAAAGTTCAAACTTATAGAGCCATTAAAAGACCTGTTTAAAGATGAAGTAAGGGCAGTTGGTAGAGAGCTTAATATTCCAAATGAGCTTATAAGCAGGCATCCTTTTCCAGGGCCTGGATTGGGAGTAAGAATTATAGGCGAAATTACTAGAGAAAGGGTTTCAATCCTCCAAAATGCAGATTCTATTTTCATTCAAATATTGAAAGACACCGGTGAATATGAAAATATATGGCAGGCTTTTGCAGTCTTAATTCCTGTTAAAACCGTTGGTGTCATGGGTGATCAAAGAACATACGAAAACCTTGTAGCCTTACGAGCTGTGACGAGTGTTGATGGTATGACAGCTGATTGGTATAAAATGCCTTTTGAAATTTTATCTCTAGTCTCTAACCAAATAGTAAATAATGTGAAAGGTGTTAATCGTGTTGTTTATGATATTACTTCAAAACCTCCTGGTACAATTGAGTGGGAGTAGAATTAATTATCTTAAAAAAGTGCTGACTTTTTTGGTAGACACAATTATACTTAAATATAAAAGTTATGTTTTGGTTGATGATTAATGTTATATATTATGCATTATAAAAAATTTTTAAGAATTAGAGGAAAAATTGAAAGTAGATGAATCAATTATAAACGCTTTAATTGAAAAAATGGCAGTTGGTAAGGACGCAAAGTATAAGGAATTTATAAAAAAAATTCTCATTAATATGAGCAACGGTGATGAATGGGATAACTTATCAAAATTAGATGAAATAAATAAAAAAATAAAAACTGATATTAAATGATATGGATTTTGATCAAAAAAAACATGAACAGTCTTCCAACCATATTTAAAATTATTTTCGCTTTATTAATATTTGGCTCTCTCTTTTCTAAGCAAATACAACTTCAAAGAGTTAAAACTATTCCCAACATAATATTTAATAATAATGTCGCTTATAAAGTAGATGAAGAAACACCTTATACTGGGAAAATATCTATCTTAACTAAGGACGGTGTGATTAAATCTGAGGGACTCTTAAGAGATGGAATAAAAAGTGGATTATGGAAAGAGTTTTTTTCGTCTGGTCAAATTAAATCAAAAGGAATATATAGGAATGATATGAAGACTGGCGTGTGGGCAGATTGGTATAATAATGATCAAAAACAATCTCAGGCGATTTATAGGAATGGTCAAAAAAATGGTAAAGAAATTACTTGGTACAAAAGTGGTATAAAAAAGACAGAGATAAATTACAAAAGTAATAAAAAAGAAGGGCTTTATAGATTTTGGTATGAAAATGGTAAGAAAAAAAATGAATGTAGTTATCTTAATGGATTCAAAAATGGTAAGCTAACTGAATGGTATGAAAGCGGGGAAATTTATAAAGAGCAAAATTTTGCTTTAGGGAAAGAACATGGTCTCATGTTTAGTTGGTATGAAAGTGGTTCAAAAAAAGAGCAACAATATTTTACCAAGGGTTTAATTAATGGCGTTCATCTAGAATGGTTCGAAAATGGACAAAAGAAGATCGAAGGAAATTATATTAATGATAAGTATGATGGATTTTGGCAACAGTGGTTTTCTAATGGCCAAAAGTATATGGAGGGTAAATATGATGAAGATATGTTGGTAGGGTCGTGGAATCAATGGTATAAAAATGGTAATAAATATTCTTCAGGTATTTATGAAGATAGTAAACAAGTAAAAAACTGGATTTATTTTTCTCCAAATGGTTCTGACAGTTCTAAAATGTTATATGCTGATGGCAATCCAATATTAGGTTCAAATGTGGAGTGGTATGCAGGAGGCGAAAAAGAATCTGAAATCAACTATAAAAATGGTCAAATTACTGGACCTGTTACTTATTGGTATGAAAATGGGAATAAAAAACTTGTGCAGAATTATACAAACAACCTTTTAAATGGCTCTACAGTAAAATGGAGTGAGAAGGGTAAAAAGAAGTCAAAGCAAAATTATATAGATGGAAGATTAAAAATAGAAAAAAGATACGTTTATTATTTAGAGGGGCAGATTGATTCAACGCTTGAATTCAAATATGATAATAGTAATAATATTGTTAATAAAATAATTACAAAATGGTCGCAAAGTGGGAAATTGCTTTCCAAATTAAATAATGGAAGTATTTGGAAGGGTGAAGTCATCAACTGGTGGGATGAGGATTTAAAAATAAAGAAACAATTAGTTACATATGTTGATGGTAAGAAAACTGGGCGCTTCAAAAGTTGGTTTAAAAATAAAAAAATAAGTAGTGATGGATATTATAAGAATGATTTAATGAATGGGAATTGGAAATTTTATTATCGAAACGGTCAAATAAAAGCTGAGGGTGAATTCATTGATGGTGATGGAAAAAATAAGAACAAATCAACAAACATTCCAACTAATGGAAGAAGTGGGAAGTGGGCTAGTTGGCATGAAGATGGAAGTAAATGGTCAAATCTTTCTTTTTTGAATGGCAAAAAGCACGGGTTGCAGAAAAATTGGTACGAGAACGGGCAGCAGGAATTGGAGGGAGAATATAATCAAGACAATCCTGTAAATAAGTGGTCTTGGTGGTATTTTGATGGTGCGCCAATGCAAGAAGGCAAATATAACGGGGATGGTAATTTTCAAGGTCTATACTTTATAAACCCTCAGGTGCCAAATTTTTCATATCCTTAATTTTGAGCTTAGTATGTATACTTTTTTAAAAATCATTTTGATTCTTTATCTGTTCGGATTAAATATTTATGGATCAAGTGTTAAACCGCTATTTACAAACAAAAATATGCAAATAAAAATATCTGAAATAGAAAAAAAATATCAATCCTTAAAGAGAAGTATGTTTTCTCCCCCAAATGACTATCAAACTAATTATAATGTTTATCTAGAGTCATTAACAATCTTAACTGAGGAGTTAAAAGAAGTTCGATCTAATTCTTTTGAACAGGCTTATGATTTTAAACTTGAACGAGAGTATATAGATGAGCTTTCAATACTTGATAAAAAATCAAAAAAGCTGATCAATGTAATCGTTTCCTTAATTAATACATTTAAAGAATACAATCCTCCAATTCATAAAAAATCTTACCCTTTTGAATCGTATAGAAACAATATTCAAAACCATATTGATATGGAAAGTATTTTTCATTGCTTACAATGTAATTAAAAAAAATAAAAACTTATATTTTGGAGAGCGTATGTCAAAAAAAATATTATATATTATAGTGATTATTCAATTTTTTACAGTAAAAATAATGGCAGAAAATTCTTCCTATATTGAGCTTGAAAAAAGAATTGAAGTGCTTGAAGAGCAGGTTTTAGAATTAAAAATTAAGGTTAATAAAAAATCTAGTATTACAAAGTGGAAAGATTTGAAACTGGGCTTAAGTAAGAATAAAATCCAAACTAGTTTTGGCCACCCAGATAGGAAAGGAAGATTTTCAAATGGAGAGGAATTCTGGGGATTTCAAGATTATACATTAAAATTTGATAAAAATGGGAAATTAAAAAATTGGTCTAAACCTTTTTTAAACTAATTATCCTTCTGAGGCGCAATAATATGTCAAAGGTACCAAAATTATCATTTTTTGTAATATCTTTAACGCTTTTTTCTTGCATTAAATATAATTCTTTAAATATTAAATCATTAATAATTGAAACGCAATTTTCAGGAGATCGTGTCGTATTCGCTGATTTGAGCAAAGATTTATTAAATCAGAAAATAATAAATAAAAACTGGTCTAGGATAAACAGTGAAAAAAGCATGCCATATTTTAGGTTGAAAAATAATTCAGGTAAAATCAAAGGCGATTTCATCTACAATGCTGAAAGGTACTTAATAGTGCAGACAAATAACGGTAACTTGTTCAAGTGGAAATATAATCCTATGGTTAGTAGATCATTACCTAGTCATCTTGCCACATTATCAGCAATTGAAGAGGCAAAATTATTCATTGGCAAAAATATTTGGTTAAATGAAATTCATTCAGATAGTATTTTTATAAACAATAGTGAAAAAAGATTCAAAAAATTTGATAAAGTCATGGTGCTCGGAATAAGAGTTTTCCAGAATAGTAAAACGGATATGCCTATATGGTTGGAAATAGACACTAGTATTGAGCATAACGCATTTATTAGATATAATGGTAAGTTTAAAACTGAACTACGACAAAATAATTATTATAAAGAAAATCCGTTAAAAAAAGAATGGTCAAAAACTATTATTGAAAATTTAAAAAAAAAGAAGATTGAATACGGTATGAGCTTTGAACAAGTGAGAGTATCTATTGGGAACCCTGAAATAGTAAATAATACCTCTAGTGCAAACGGTGTTAGTCAACAGTGGGTTTATGGTAAAAATTTAGATGAAAAAAAATACTTACTTTTTAAAAATGGTAAGCTTGTGTCAATGTAGATTGCTGGTTACAGAAGTTAAATCATGAAAATAAACCTTTTAATAATTAATCTATTTTTTCTGTGCTTCCTTGAAGCGCAGCCTAGTGATAGTACTTTATCATACAATGAAAGCTTTGAATTTGCTATGAAACACTTTCAAAACAGACGATATCAGTTAGCCGAACAAGGATTTAAAAACATTTTAATTGAAGAACGGAATTTTGAAGATCCTGTATCTCATTTTATGTTGGCAACGTCTCAATTCCATCAAGGAAAAATGATCGATTGCAAAAGGACTTGCGATTCTTACCTAAATAAATATCCAAATAGTAAATACGATTTCAATATTAAAATCATGTTAAGTGATATTCTCATCTCAAAAGAAAAATATTCCTATGCACTTGAACAGCTATTACCATTAAGAGAATCTTTAATAGATTCTACAATGCTAAGCAAAATCGATTACCGTCTTTATAATAGTATAGTAATGGGCATTAATTCGGATAATATAGAACAACTGCTGTTTCTAAGTGAAAATAATGTTTCTAAATCTATTTTGAACTTAGCTAGGTCATATCGCTCGCTATTAGACGGTAATGTTAATGATATGGAATTATCTTTAAGTGTTATTGATGCTACATTACTACCTCGAAACTATTTAAATCTTTATGAAGGTTTGTCACTTTTTCTTGGTACTGAAAATACTGTACATGGCACAATTGCTGTCATTTTACCCTTGTCTGGAGAAGAAAAAGAGAAAGGTCAAACATTTTTGATTGGGCTTTCCAGGATGGCAATGGATTACAAGTATGATTTAGCAACAAATTTTAAAATATATGATAATCAAAGTGAAGACATAAATACTCTTAGAATATTAAATTTAATCAGCTTAGATAAAAGTGTGGTCTCCATACTTGGTTATTTTTCTGAGGTGTCAAATTTAGCAGCAACTAGCTATTCTAGTTCAATACCAATTATGCTTTCAAAGAGTAATTTCAGTGAATTAACTATGTTATCAGAAAGTATATACTTGTTATCTACAAGTAGTGAAATTCAAGCGAAGCTATCTGCTCAGTACGTAGTAAAAGTATTAGGATATCAAAATATAGCAGTATTATCTCCGGCTGATGATTTAAATAAAAATTATGCCAAATTTTTTATAGAGGAGTTAAATCAATTAGGTTTAGATGCTGTAGCTATTGAGTGGTATTACGGACGCCCTGAAAATTTAAACAGACAATTTTCAGCGATAAGAAAAAAAGCTTGGTCACTTGTTCCAACAGAGGACCCGAATTTTCAATATCTTGATTTAGAGATTGATAGTTTGGATGCTCTTTTCGATGTTGATGTCGCTGACTTTATGGAGCCTGCGGATGATTTTGACGAGTTAAATAAAATGTCAAAAAGAGATTCTTTAAAAGTCAGTTTAAATACTATTCAAGCAATTTATATGCCTATAAATAAGCAAGATTTATCGTTCATTGGTACTCAATTGCCAATGTATAATCTAGAAACAAAAATTATAGGAAATGAATCTTGGATGGATATTGATATTTTAGCTCAAGATATAATTGGCCCACATTTACAAGGTCTTACGGTTTTAAGTTCAGAATATCCTAAGTTTGGAATGACAAACTCTTCTGATTTGGATAGAGTGTTTTCAATGGGATATGACCAGGGGTATTTTATAAATTCACTTATAAAATTAAGTGCAAATTCCAGGCGTAAATATAGAAACTTACTTCAGGAAGGTGATTTATTTATGGGTGCATCCTCTCTTATTGAACTAGGCGGTTTAAATAAAAATGAAAATCAAATTGTTAGAGTCCTTGAATATAAAAAAGGGAAGATGGGTACAATCGGGTATTTTAATGGAAAAAGTTTAGTAGAAAATCAACCATCAATAAAATAGCACACAACCAATGGAATGACTTTAGCTCTGATTTACCTATTCCAAGAATAAGAATTGCTTTTTCAAATATGAGTTGTAGTATTGAGTCTTATGGCGATTTGTTTAGTCTTTGTGATAATGTTGGACTGGACTCTAAGAAATTAGTTTCCATAAATCAGGTACATTCATCAAAAATTATTTCAGTAAAACGCGCAGGTCATTATGAATCTTCAGATGGAATAATTAACATTGGCGGGAATTTGGTATGCTCTATTAAAGTAGCAGATTGCTTACCTATATATTTTATTAATAGAATTTCAAGAACAATAGGTCTTGTGCATGCCGGATGGCGCGGACTGTCTTTAGGCATTATTAATGAATATATTAACAATGTAAAAAAAAATAATGAAAGAGCATCAGATAACTATGTTTTCATTGGTCCATCCATAAAAAAATGTTGTTTTAAAATTCAAAGTGATGTGCTCAGTCATTTTGATTCTAGATTCTATTCAAAAATTAATGATAAACACTATCAGGTAGATCTTCAGAAATGGGCAGTTAATCAAATTATGAATCTAAATATAAAAAACGATAAAATATTTGTTATTGATAAATGTACTTATTGTAACAAAGACTTATATGAATCTTTTAGAAGAGATGGTGACGCTGCCGGAAGAATGTATGCATTATTAGGTTGGCTTGAATAATGAGTATAATTGATATTGTTATTCTTGGCATTTTACAAGGCATTACAGAATTTTTACCTGTAAGTAGTTCAGGCCATTTGGTTTTAGCTCAATACCTTCTTGGGATTGAGTCACCGGGTAATACCTTAGAGGTATTATTTCATATAGGGACCTTATTTAGTGTGTTTTATGTTTTCAATAAAGATATAAAATCGATAGTTATTTCTTTAAATGAAAAACCTACGCAGAAACTTGTTATTTACATAATCATTGCAACAACTCCAGCAGTAATTATAGGCCTTATATTTAAAAGTCATATAGTTAATTTGTTTAGTAGTATAGTGCCTGTTGGTTATGCTTTATTATTGACAGGCGCAATTTTGACATTTTCAATTAATTTTAAGAATAAAAATAAATCATTGTCCTATTTATATTCGCTTTTAATTGGCCTTGCTCAGGCTATAGCTATAATACCTGGAATATCAAGGTCAGGTACAACTATATCAATATCAATGCTACTTGGTATACCACCCAAAGAGGCGGCAAGGTTTTCTTTTTTGCTTTCAATTCCTGTAATTATCGGTGCTGGCCTTTTAGGGTTTCTAGAACTAGAATCGTACGGTTTATTAACACCTAAGTTTATAATTACAGGAATTTTGACCTCATTTATTGTTGGTACTTTATCTTTAAAAATTTTATTAAAAATATTAGAGGTTGGCAGGTTCCACTTTTTTGGTATTTATTGTGTTATAGCTGGGATAGTAGCTATTCTTTCATAATCTTTAAAAAAATAATATCTAATTAAATAATATGGATGATATAAAACATATTTTATTAAATCTTAAAGCCGGTGAAATAAATAATGTATATGTTTTAAAAGGCGAAGATCTTTTCCTTCAAAATTTTTTTATTGAGAAGCTTTCTAATAAATTATTTCTTGATTCATCGTGTTCGAAAGAATTCTTAACACCGAATGAATTATCAGGCAAAGAAATATTAGATAAGGTCTTATCTTCAGACCTATTTAACTCAAAAAAATTAATTATTTTGAGAGATCCTCAACAAATTAAGGGAAAAATTTCAAAAGAGCTTATTAGCTATTGCGGCCAACCTATTATCAATCATTTTTTGGTGCTTATTTGCGATAATTATTTAGATAAAAGTTCTTTTTTCAAAAATTTACCTTCAAAAATTCCTTTTTTAAACGTAACTACTCCCTTTCAAAGTCAAATGATTAAATGGGCTAAATTTTTCGTAAAGGATAATAAAAAAAATATTTCACCAGATGTACTCAAAGAAATTATCAATATTTGTGGTGATTCTCTTTATAACTTAAAAAATGAAATTGATAAAATTTGTCTAATGACTGAAGAAAAAAATCTAAAAATAGAGCATATTAATTTTGATAGTTCTTTTTCAAGGAGTAGAAAAAGATGGGAGCTGATGGCTTCCTTAGGGGCTAGGGATTTAAAAAAATCAATTAAATTAGGAAAGTCTATTATTGATAGCTCAGAAACAATGATTTCATTAATTTTTCCAATGGCGGCTTTATTTCAGGAATTATTATTCGTGAAAATGAATAATGGAACTTTTATTAAACCTTCTAGTTATATACCATTATCAACATTATTAAAGAATAACATATCAAATTATGCAAATAACTATACAGTTGAGGAAACAAAAGTAGTAATAAAAGAGTTAAAAAAAATTGAAATTAGACAAAAAACTACAAACACAGACGATGAATCAGAACTCATCAACTTTATTTACAATGCCATTGGATAACAAAAGAAATAAATATAGTTATACTGATGAAAAGTTAATGTCTTTATTTCAAGGTGGAGATGAAAATGCTTATGTCGTACTTGTAAATAGATACAAAGACAAGCTTATAAATTTTATCTATCACTACTTAAAAGATTCCGAATCTGCAGAAGATGTCGTTCAAGAAACGATGATAAAACTTTATCAAAAAAAACATTATTACAAAGAAATAGCAAAATTTTCGACTTGGCTGTACACAATTGCAAAAAATTTAGCAAATACTGAATTAAGAAAGAGAAAGAACAGAAAAATCACCTTTTTAAGTCATTTTAGCAATGATGATAAGACGTATGAAATACCAAGTGATGATTTAGAAATCGGGCAACAAGTTCAAACTGATGTTGTAAATGAAATTATAAAGAATGCTGTTAATCAATTATCTGAAAAATTTAAAACCGTTATAATTTTGAGAGATATTCAAGAAATTCCTTATGAAGAAATTAGTGAAATTATTGGCATCCCAATTGGTACAGTTAAATCAAGAATAAATCGCGCTAGATTGCAATTGCAAGTTGAACTAAAACATTTAAGAGAATAGGAGTATATATTGATATGAACCGTTATGAATTTGAAGATTTAATATCTGATTACTTAGAAGGAAAAATGACTTTTAAAAAGATAAAAGAGTTCGAGTCATTTTTGGAAAGCAATGAAGAATCTAGAAC
>JABGWJ010000056.1 GCA_018645565.1 bacterium
AAAATAAATTATGAAGAATGCATTTTTATCAGTTATTTTAATTTTGTCATTATTCTTTTTTAGTGGTTGTGGGTCCCTAAATAAAGCAGAAGGCCAATTTCATTACAATAATACAATTACGAAAGGCCAAGAGCTTTTAGACTTAAAAAAAGCTCTGGATGAAGGTGCAATTGATCAAAATGAATACGATTTAATGAAAGATAAAATTATTAATGATGAATATATAAAAAGCTTTTTCAAGCAAATGGATGAAGAGGAATTCGATAGCGTTAGTATATAAATAATTGACTTTCATAAACGTAGCTTATAATTTAAGATTGTATTTATTAATTAAATCGTATTAGAAAGGATTATTGTTATGTTAAATCAATTAAAAAGAATGTCGGTTACTTTATTTGCGACCTTGATGTTACTAACCTCTGCTTTTGCAGGAATAGGTTCAGTAGACCAAATTGCAGTTCCAGTAGAAAATACTTCTGAAAGTAATATTGTTCTTGCATTCGCTGAAGAAATGCCGAGGAAAAAAAAGGCTTCTCGCAGTGGAAAAAGAAGGAGACAGAAAGCTCTCACTGGTGGAGAAGATATTGAAAAACCAAAAGATAAAAAAGATTCTTTAAAAGAAAAGAACAAAGGCGGAAAGAAATCAACTAGTTGGTGGAAGAAACTTTTTGCAAAAAAATCTGCTACTAAGTAGTATCAAAAAAACGTTTAACTTATTTTTAGAGGCACTTTAATAGTGCCTCTTTTTTTAACTAAAATTATCAAATTTACAATTTAGGTATTATGTTTATAATGAAAAAAATAGCACTGGTATTTATTTATTTTTATTCTAGCCTCTGGGCGATAAACCCACCAAGCAAAGGAAAAATTCCAGAGCAAGTAATGCGGAATTTTCGCGATCAAAATATTGGAGCAGACTACGGCAACCCAGGGTGGATAAAAAGAATAGCGAATAGTAGAAACGTGCAAAATAGAAATATCCAAATGACCTTTAACATGCCTGTGCTTTTAGGTCAATATTCCGACGTCTCAGATACATATTTTAGTGCGACAGATTTTAACAATCTTCTTTTCGATAACAACGCTACTGGTACAATGAGCGAATACTATGATGAAATATCCTATGGTGCTTTTGAAGTTGATGGAGAAGCTAAGGGTTGGTATCAATCCACTTTATCAATGAGTGAAGCCGTTGAAAACTCAAAGGGTTTTGTTGCTGAAATTGCTGCTTTAGCTGATGATGATTTTAATTATGCTCTTTATGACAATGATGGTCCTGATAACATTCCCAATTCAGGAGATGATGATGGTTATGTAGATGGTATAATTATTGTCTATCCTGGTTGTGGCGCTGAATGGAGCCCTGGAAATTCAAATATTTGGCCTCATCAAAGTTCTCTAGATGAAGAATATGTAACAAATGATATTGGTGTAAATGGCGATAATATAATTGTTAGTACTTATGCTGTAAATCCTGAACTTGCTGGTGGAGGAGAATGTTGGACTGACGTTATTAGGCCTATGGGTGTATATGCTCATGAATTTGGTCATATCTTAGGACTACCTGACTTGTATGATAAAAACTCTGCAAATGGTGATTCTGAGGGCTTAGGAGAATGGTGCTTAATGGCTTCGGGTAGTTGGTTAGGCTTTGCGGGTGATGTACCAGCTCATATGTCATCTTGGTGCAAATTACAGTTAGGTTGGGTAGAACCAGTTGTAATCGATCAAAATATTTCTAGTGTTAATATTAGTACTTTCGCTACTACAGGTTCAGTACTAAAAGTTTGGGAAGATGATTATTATTGGAACAGATATTTTTTAATCGAAAACCGTCAAAAAACAGGCTTTGATTCCAATTTGAATGGAGAAGGATTAATGATATATCACATAGATGAAAATCAAAATTATGGCCTGAATGCAATGAGTGGTGGCTTTGTAAATGACGATGATGATCATAAATTAGTTGATATTGAAGAGGCAGACGGCTATGATGATTTAGATTTTGAATATAATCGAGGTGATGGTGGTGATCCTTTTCCTGGAACGGAAAATAATCGTGTTTTTGATGATTATTCCTACCCATCATCAAATACATATGATAGTTTAGAAACAAATATTTCTTTTGAAAACATAAGTGATTCTGACTCCATTATGTATCTAGATATTCAATACCGCCCAAGAAAAGGTTATGCGATTGCATACGATAAGAGAGGAATGTCTTACTATGGTTTTGGAAATTCAACTTCTTCAGACAAGTGGTCTGCTGTTGAATTTACTGCTGAGTACGATGGATATATAACGGAAGTCGACTTTGGTGTTCGATCAGCAATAAGCTGGGAATTAAACATATACGATTCATTTAATGGAACTGTCCCAGGGCAATCATTAATGCCTTCAAAAACGGGTTATGCTGATAATTCTGGTTGGTTATCTACCTCAGTTGATTCAATACCTGTATCTTTAGGTCAAAAATTCTTCATATCTGTTAAATTTGCTGATGATACTTACTCTGTTCCTTTTGATAATAATAGCCCGAGCGCAGGTAATTCGTATTATTCCACGGATGGAATCAATTTTAGTGACGTTTTATCATCATACGGAAATGCCAATATTAGAGCGAAGATAAGCACAGATAGGTTTTTAGCTCTTAATGACAAACCGGTTATGCCAAAGAATATT
>JABGWJ010000057.1 GCA_018645565.1 bacterium
CCTTGGTGCATCGTAATAGCAGCAGTAAGCGTTGTTTTACCATGATCAACATGACCAATAGTCCCAATATTTACATGGGGTTTTGTTCTCTCAAATTTTGCTTTTGACATTTTTACTTTACTCCTTATTTAAAAAATCAAATACTAAACCAAAGAATTACAGAGCCTACGACCGGGTTTGAACCGGTGACCTCTTCCTTACCAAGGAAGTGCTCTACCGCTGAGCTACGTAGGCGGAAAGAGCGAGTGATGGGGATCGAACCCACATCACCAGCTTGGAAGGCTGGGGTTCTACCATTGAACTACACTCGCAAAGTGGGGACAGAAGGATTCGAACCTCCGAAGGCATACGCCGGCAGATTTACAGTCTGCTCCCTTTGGCCGCTCGGGCATATCCCCGACAAACTCAACTTACGCATTAATAAAACTTAAAAAGAGGAATGCAAATTTGCGAGCCACCGAGAGGACTCGAACCTCCGACCGACTGATTACAAATCAGTTGCTCTACCAGCTGAGCTACGGTGGCAATTCAATTCTTTGATAATTATCAATTAGCTACACTGATTTTTATGTTTAAAAACATAAAAAGTACAATTTTATTATTAAAATAGACCTACAGCCTCATAACTTACAGATAAGTATTTACTATTTACAATTATTTTTGTCAAAAAGTTTTAAACCTCATATATCATTGCTTTAAACCTAAATGTATAATCTTTTTTATTAGATCATCAAATGATATGCCTGAGCTTTCTGCAGCTATAGGTAGCAAACTAGTAGATGTCATTCCAGGGAGAGTGTTTAGTTCTAAAAAATAATGATTATTGTTATTGTCAATTATATAATCTACTCTTCCATAACCTCGGCAACCAAGCAATTCAAATATCTTAATTGTATCAATATTAATTTTTTCTCTTAGGCCATTATCAAGCTCTGTCGGGCATTTATAATTAGTCATTCCTGGCGTGTATTTGCACTCGTAATCATAGAGTTTATGCTTTGGTAGGATTTCTACAATTGGCAATACCTCATTGTTTAAAACTCCGACCGTAATCTCCCGACCCCTAATATATTGCTCAATTAATACATTCGAATCAAATGCAAGACTATGGTTTATTGCTTCCTCTAATGATCCGGCTTCATTGACATATGAAAGACCAAAGGTACTGCCTTGAGCATTTGGTTTGACTATGCAAGGATAAAAAGCTTGATTGACATCAACATTTTCTTTGAATTCAATCCAATCAGGAGTGCGAATATGATTTTCTTTAGCTATTTTTTTACTTTTTATTTTATCCATGCAAATTTGTGAAGAAAAGGAATCAGATCCTGTAAATAAAATATTATTTTGCTCGAACCATTTTTGAATTGCTCCGTCCTCACCAAATGTTCCATGCAAACCGTTAAATACTATGTCGACGCCTTTTAACAGCTGAAAGGAATCCTTGTAGTTATTGTCAAAAACGATAGGATAGACTTCAAAACCATTTGCTAAACACGCTCTAACAACGGCTTCACCTGTTTTTATTGAGACATCTTTTTCAGCACTAAAGCCGCCCATTATAACTGCAACTTTCATGTTATCAATTCAATCGCCCCGAACATTAAATTTTTAGAAATGTAATCAGGTTTTTCCTTTTCATAAAAACTATTTTTATATTTTTCACCTTCCCCCGACAAAACCAACATTGATTCCATACCTAATACCTTTGCGGGCAATATATCCGTTTTCGAGTCACCAATCATTAAACACCTAGAAAGATCGAGACAGTATTGATTTGAAGCTTCAACAAACATTTCGACCCCTGGCTTTCTCCTACCTGATGAATTGTCTGGGTGGTCAAAACAATAATAAATATCTAATAATCCAAGGTTGTTTTTTGAAAATTCTTCAAAAATATATTCATTTATTTTTATTAAATCTTGCTCAAGAATCAATCCTCTAGCAACTCCTGACTGATTTGAAATAATGATAAAATTGTTAGTTAATGTTTTTAGCATATCTAAAGCCGCAACAGCAAAGTCAAAAAACTTAAAATCTTGTAATTTAGATATATATCCAGGATCTGTGTTTATGGTGCCATCTCTATCAAGAAAAATGCAATCATATTTTTTACTCATTACTAAAAACTTGCCTTATTGATTGATCCAAATTTTAGACCACTTTTGATAAAATAGAATGACCCTACTAACATGTAAGGTATGTAATTAGACGCATGAGAAACAATCGCATAAGTCAAAGATAAATCTTTGGAAACAAAAAATAATAACGTCAATGTATATGTTATTCCAGCCTCATAAGTGCCCAACCCCCCAGGCAAAGCTGGCACAGCTACTATAATCGCACCCATCAAAAGCATAATGAAAACTTTATGTAGACTTAACTCAATATGGCATGACTCTAGTAGCCACATTGTCATCATAAAATAGCATATCCAAATTAATATAGTACAGAGTATGATTTTGAGAAAATGTTGCGTCTTGAAAATTAATTCAAGTCCTTTAAATATTTTATCTACGATTACTATTATTTTATCTTTGATAGATTTATTTAGAAAACTAAATGATAAAACAATGCGTTTCCAATTTATAAATCTTATTAAAATCAGAACGCTTACTAGAATAAAAGTGACTACTACAAAAGCAACAATCCAATATTGTATTGTTTGATTTTCAATAGGAATAAATGGCAAGAAGAAAACTAATAAAATAAAAACTGTAATTGCATCTATTACCCTCTCTAACATAACGACTCCAAAAGATTCTGAAGTTTTAATATCATTGCCTTGAGAAATTGAAAAAGCTTTTAACAATTCACCTAATCGAAAAAAAAGAATGCCATTACCAAAATAACCTATCATTGTTGCTCCAAATAAATGATGCGTAGATATATCATTATCTAATGGAGATATAATATACTTTAATCTTTTCGCTCTTAAAATGCATGACAACATAAGAATCAATATTGCTAATGCCAATTTAAAAAGATTTACAGATATAATGTGGCGATACAACTCAGAAAATTCAATACTTTCAAAAGCGTAGTACAGACCGATAGAGCTTAAAAAAACTAAAATTAATACTTTATAATACTTAGTCACGTAAATCAATTATATCAAAATTTTCAACATTTAAGCTCGGCATAGAAAAGTCATCAATCAAATCAATAGAAATAACTTCAATCGATATTAATTGATTTTGACCAATATTTAAATTCAAACTTTGCATAAGACCAGTTTTATTATTGAAAGAAAAAAAACCATCAAAGCCTAATTGAGTGACAACAAAATAATAATTAGATTCTCGATCATACCTATCAATAAACTCAATCTGTTTTTTATTTCCAGATAGTATTGTCATTAAACTAATGTTTTTATTATTTATTGAATTAAACAGCACTTGTTTTGTTCTAAAGTTTTTTGTGGCGATTTGATCAATCTGAGCATATACCTCAAGGTCTTCAGACTGATAAAAATACTCACCTGAACCAATGAAATAACAGACGCCAACAGATTCAAAAACACTTCCAAACTGAGTTTGAGTGTATTTTATATTAAATGCAGCTGTACCGGGATTCTCCAACATTTCATAGAATTCATCGATATGATTTGCCGATGCAAAATCAAATAAAATAATAATCACTATAAAACTGAAAACTACTTTCAAAAAAATCAGTCTTTTATTATTTCTAAATAGGACTCATCAACAAGAACCTCTCTCGCTTTACTACCCGTAAAAGGCCCAACTATACCAGACTGCTCCATTTCATCAATTAATCGCGCTGCCCTTGAATAACCTACTTTTAACCGCCGTTGCAAAAGAGATATTGAACCCTGTTGGTGCGTTACAACAAGAGCTATGGCATCATTAAAAAGCTCATCATTAGAACCTTCGTCGCCACCTCCATATTCATTATGTAGAGATTCACGAACAGATGGCAGAATATCACTTTCGGACTTAGGCTGCTCAATAACATGTCCCATAATTGCTTCTATTTCTTCTAAGGTTAAAAATGCATTATGCATTCTAAAAACATCAGAACTACCAGTTCCTAAATGCAACATATCACCCCGGCCAATTAATTTATCTGCTCCTTGTTGATCAATAATAGTTCTTGAATCAATTTTGCTAGCAACCTGAAATGCGATTCTTGAAGGAAAATTTGCTTTAATAACGCCTGTTATAACATCAACTGAAGGTCTCTGAGTCGCGATCACTAAATGAATCCCTACAGCTCTAGCTAACTGAGCAAGTCTTGCTATTGGAGCTTCGACATCCTTGGCAGATAACATCATTAAATCAGCTAACTCATCTATAACTAGAACGATATAAGGCATAATTGGCTGATCGGATTTTTTCATCTTATCATTATATTCAGAAATATTTCTTACAACAGCCTCAGCTAGAACATTGTAACGCCTATCCATTTCTTTTTCAAGTGCCCTCAATGAAAGGATAGCATTGTCAACTGAGGTTACAATTGGCTCATCAATATCAGCCATTTTTAGTAAATGATAACCTTCCAACTTTTTATATAAAGTCATTTCAACTTTTTTAGGGTCAATCATTACAAATTTCACTTCATCTGGACTAGCATGATAAAGAATGCTGCATATGATAGTATTAATACATACAGATTTACCTGAACCAGTTGTACCGGCGATTAATAAGTGTGGCATTTTCCCTAAATCAAGAGTTGCGATTTCTCCTGATGTTGTTTTCCCAATAGCTAAAGTGAGCATGGACTCAGATTCAGCGAATTCAGGACTATTAACAACCGATTTAAAATAAACAGTCGCCGGATTTCGATTAGGTATTTCAATGCCTACAGAAGATCTTCCAGGAATCGGCGCAATGACCCTAACACTACTAGCTTCCATAACTCTTGCTAAATCATCAGATAACTGGACAAATTTATTTACTCTTACGCCTTCTGCAGGCTCAACTTCAAACAAAGTTATAACAGGACCAGGATGGACATTGACAACTTTGCCCTCTACTCCATAAGTAGAAAGAGATTGAGTTAAATAATTTGCTCTTTCAACTAATTCATCCCTACTTAAAGAATCCGAGATATTTACCGGGTCCATAAGTAAATCAGATGACGGAAGTATATATTTACGTTTTGGTTTTTTTCTATCTTCAATATCATCAATATCAACCTCCGCATTTTCAGCCATTTCTTCAATATTTAAATCTTCAGCTTGTTTTTGGGCAATCTCCTCCTCCTCAATTGGGTGTTCCTCAATTGGGTGTTCCTCAATTGGGTGTTCCTCAATTGGGTGTTCCTCGGTTGAGTGTTCCTCGGTTGGGTGTTCCTCGGTTGAGTGTTCCTCGGTTGAGTGTTCCTCGGTTGAGTGTTCCTCGGTTGAGTGTTCCTCGGTTGAGTGTTCCTCGGTTGAGTGTTCCTC
>JABGWJ010000058.1 GCA_018645565.1 bacterium
CCTTGGTGCATCGTAATAGCAGCAGTAAGCGTTGTTTTACCATGATCAACATGACCAATAGTCCCAATATTTACATGGGGTTTTGTTCTCTCAAATTTTGCTTTTGACATTTTTACTTTACTCCTTATTTAAAAAATCAAACGGCTTTGCCGTGAACTCTTTCCATGATTTCGGTTTCAACAGAAGAAGGCACAACACTGTAGTGAGCAAACTGCATATGAAAAACCGCCCTACCTTGGGTGACTGATCTCAAATCTGTCACATAACCAAACATATTACTTAATGGAACATTCGCATTGATTACTTGAGCTTCATTCCTTTGACTCATATCATTAATCTTACCACGCCGAGAACTAATGTCTCCCATAACATCTCCAAGATACTCATCGGGTGTTACTACTTCTACAGCCATAACAGGCTCCATTAACTTTGGATTAGCTTTTTTGCAAGCAGCCTGGATTGCCATTGAACCTGCAATCTTAAATGCCATTTCAGAAGAGTCAACATCATGATAAGAACCAAAAATTAACTCTACTCTAATATCTTCAATAGGATAACCTGCAATGACTCCATTCTTGAGAGCTTCTTGCATACCTTTATCAACCGAAGGTATATATTCGCGAGGAATCACCCCGCCCTTAATTTTATCTTCGAAATGATACCCTTTACCAGGTTCGTTAGGCTCAACGTTAATAACAACATGACCATACTGTCCTTTACCACCAGACTGTCGGACGAATTTTGTTTCAACATCACTAATGGCCTCAGTAATGGCCTCTCTATAAGCGACTATCGGCTTACCAATATTTGCTTTTACATTAAACTCTCTTTTAAGTCTGTCAACTAAAATTTCTAGGTGCAATTCTCCCATACCAGCGATTATTGTCTGCCCAGTTTCTTCATCTGT
Source organism: bacterium (assembly GCA_018645565.1). Classification (GTDB taxonomy): domain Bacteria; phylum Fidelibacterota; class Marinisomatia; order Marinisomatales; family UBA1611; genus TMED80. Next base: position 908 of record JABGWJ010000058.1, read on the forward strand.
GGAAACCTTAAAAGTAGGATCTTCTTCTCCAAGCTTAGCTAAAGATTTGGACAACGAATCTTGATCAGCCTTACTGACAGGCTCGACAGAAACAGCAACAACAGGTTCTGGAAAATCCATTGATTCCAGCACAATCTGATCTGATTGATTACATAAGGTATTACCAGTTTTTACATTTTTCAAACCAACAGCAGCTACAATCTCTCCAGCAACAACACCGTCACGGTCTTCTCTTTTATTTGAATGCATTAAAAGCACCCTACTAATTCTTTCTTTTTTACCATTATTAGCATTATAAACGTAAGAACCTGAATCTAAACTACCTGAATAAACTCGCATGTAAGTTAATTTACCAACATAAGGGTCGGTCATTATTTTAAAGGCCAATGCACTAAAAGGAGCATCTACATCAGGCTGCCTCTTTAATTCAATGTCAGAATCCCTAGGATCGGTACCCACAACTTCACCAATATCAACAGGAGAGGGTAAAAAGTCAACAACAGCATCAAGAAGCCTTTGAACACCTTTATTTTTAAAAGCAGAACCACAAAACATTGGTATAAAAGTATTATCTAAACAACCCTTTCTTAACGCTGCCTTTAACTCACCAGCAGAAATATCCTCGTCAGCAACAAACTTCTCTAAAAGATTTTCATCATAAGAAGCTGTTTCCTCAATTAAATGTTTTCTCCATTTATCTGCAACATCAGCCATATCAGAAGGTATATCGGCTTCCTCAAATCTAGAACCCATCGTAGATTCGTTATATAAAATAGCTTTCATAGAAATAAGATCAATAATACCGGTAAAAGTTTCACCCGTACCAATCGGAATGACAACTGGGAGAGGATTAGCTCCAAGCCTGTCCTTAACCATTTCCATAACATTGAAAAAATCCGCTCCGACTCTATCCATTTTATTAACAAATGCAATTCTCGGAACATCATATTTATCCGCCTGTCTCCACACAGTCTCACTTTGAGGCTCGACACCACCAACAGCACAAAATACTGCAACAGCACTATCTAAAACTCTTAAAGATCGCTCTACCTCAACAGTAAAATCAACGTGACCAGGAGTGTCAATAATATTTATTCTATGATTATCCCAGTTACATGTAGTCGCAGCAGAAGTAATAGTAATACCTCTTTCTTGCTCCTGCTCCATCCAATCCATAGTTGCAGCACCATCATGAACTTCACCAATACGGTGAGTAACACCAGTATAATACAAAATTCTTTCAGTGAGTGTGGTCTTACCAGCATCTATGTGAGCCATAATGCCAATATTTCTAAAACTATTTAAATCATTACTCTTCAAATTAAAATCCGAACCTTAACTTATCTAAAATGAGCAAATGCTTTATTAGCATCAGCCATCCTGTGTGTATCTTCTTTTTTCTTGATGGCATTACCATCACCATTAGCAGCAGCAATTAATTCACTTGCCAGCTTATCAGCCATAGGCTTTCCAGAGGAATTATTTGAAGCCTTAATAATCCAGAGAGAAGCGAGATAAAAACCCCTCTTCCTAGGTACTTCAATTGGAACCTGGTAAGTAGCACCACCAATTCTCCTTGATTTAACTTCAACACTTGGGGAGGTATTTTCAATACCCTTCTTAAAAATCTTCAGACCATCAGTTTTAGTCTTGTTCTGAATGATATCCATAGCACCGTAAAATATTTTTTCAGCTACACTTTTTTTTCCGCTCTCCATAATATAATTAATGAATTTAGCGACGGACAAATCATCATACTTCGTGTCAGGTAAAATGGTTCTTTTTTCGGGTCTTCTTCTTCTCATAATATTTTAATTAGCTTTTGGTTTTTTTGCACCGTATCGACTGCGACTTGTTTTTCTATCGTCGACACCCGCAGTATCCAGTGTGCCTCTAACGATATGATAACGCACACCAGGCAAATCCTTTACACGCCCACCTTCAATTAACACTATTGAGTGCTCTTGAAGATTATGCCCTTCACCCGGAATGTACGCAGTTACTTCTGTTGAGTTTGTAAGTCTTACCCTAGCAACTTTCCTCAATGCAGAATTTGGCTTTTTTGGTGTCGTAGTGTAAACACGTGTGCAGACACCTCTTTTTTGAGGATTACTCATAAGTGCAGGAGTAGAGGTCTTTTTCAAGATTCTCTTTCGCCCTTTCCGAACTAATTGATTTATTGTTGGCATAAATATTTCTCCACAGCCTCGTAATTTAATCTATTATTTAAATACATAACAATGATTTTCATCTAATTTTACTTATTATGCAACTGCATCATCAATATCCATCGAAGATTCACCACTTCTATCGACGCCAACTAGAACATCAGATATTTTAGGAGTACCAGTTCCAGCAGGAATTATTCTACCAACTGCTACATTTTCTTTTAGACCATATAAATAATCTGTTTTACCCGCAGTAGCAGCATCTGTTAGCACCCTAGTAGTTTCTTGAAAAGATGCAGCACTGATAAAGCTTTCAGTGTTAAGAGAAGCTCTAGTGATACCCATCAAAATTGGTTCAAAAGTAGCAGGAATAGTTTTCCGATATTTAGCGACATCTTTTCCCTCGGCCTTAACCTCTTTATTTAACTCATTGAGTTCCGACTTTTCAATCATCATATCTTCATCTAAACCAGTATCACCAGGCACAGTAATAATAACCATTTTAGATAATCTTTCATTCTCTATCATAAAATCGTTTTTACTTATCCTATCTTCTTGAAGAAACCTGGAATCACCAATTTCTTTGACACTAACTTTTTGCATCATCTGATTTACAATAATTTCAATATGCTTGTCATTTATCTTTACGCCTTGAAGCCTGTAAACTTCTTGTATTTCATTTACTAAATATTCAACTACAGCTGACGGACCAAGAACTCTAAGTATGTCATTCGGAGAAATTGCACCCTCACATAAGGAAGCACCAGCATTAATAAAATCACCTTCATGAACGATTACATGCTTTCCATATGGAATCGAATAAGATCTATCATCTCCATCAGTGCCAATAACATGAATTTTTCTAATACCTCTTCGCGTTTCACCAAACTTAACAGTTCCATTAATTTCTGTCATCACAGCAGGGTTGGAAGGCTTTCTAGATTCAAACAATTCAGCTACTCGAGGCAAACCGCCAGTAATATCTCTGGTCTTACCTATATCCTTAGGTATTTTAACCAGAGTCTGCCCGCGCTCAACTTCTTCTTTATCATTAACCACTAAAGTTGCTTTCACAGGGAGTATAGTACTACCCGCTACTATTTCACCATTTTTATCTACAATTTCCAAATGAGGACTTAGTTTTCTATCTCGAGCCTCAATAACAACAATTTGCTTTTTCCCAGTCTCTACCGATTCAACAGAGTAAGTTTCACCCTCAACAAAGTCTTTCAAACTAACCAAGCCCGTCTCTCTAGCTAGAATAATATCAGTGTAAGGGTCCCATTGAAACATCGTTGTCTGAGCTTTTATTTTTTCCCCAGCTTCAACTAACATCGTTGCACCATAAGGAACATTGAAAACAGCTTTTGTTTCTTTCTCACCTTGAGTAATTGTTAGCTTTGCATGTCTAACCATACATCTACGAACCTCTATACCAGCTTCATCTCTAGTAATAGCATAATCATAATTATCAGAAAATTGTACGACACCAGCGCGCTTATTTTTCATTTCAGACTGCTCAATAACTCTGCTAGCAGTACCTCCAATATGAAATGTTCGAAGCGTTAACTGCGTTCCAGGCTCGCCAATGCTTTGAGCGGCTCTAATACCAACAGACGTTCCAATATCTACAATTTTATGAAGAGATAAATCCCAACCATAGCACTTAGCACATATACCTCTTTTAGTGTCACAAGTTAAAACCGATCTGATCTGAACACTCTCAACACCGCTATCGCCAATTAATTCTGCTTCTTTTTCAGATAAAACCGAACCTGCCTTTACCAAAACCTTACCTCTATCAATAAAATCATCAAGGATAGTTCTACCTAAAATACGATCAGCAATAGGCTCAATAATTTCTTCACCCTCTTTTAGATCTGAAATAAGAATACCGTTAATTGTACCGCAGTCGTGTTCATAAACAACAACATCTTGAGCGACATCAACCAATCTGCGAGTAAGATATCCAGCATCAGCAGTTTTTAAGGCTGTATCCGCAAGACCTTTTCTTGCACCGTGAGTAGAAATAAAATATTCAAAAACAGACAACCCTTCTTTAAAATTAGATGTTATCGGAGATTCTATAATCTCTCCAACTCCGCCTTTCATGGATTTTTGAGGCTTTGCCATTAGGCCACGCATTCCAGCTAACTGCTTTATCTGATCTTTACTACCCCTAGCACCAGAATCAGTCATCATTGCCAGCGCATTAAACCCCTGATTATCTTTTCTCAGTTCTTGCTCCATGACTTGAGCTACATGATTTGTTGTATGAGTCCAGACATCAATAACTTTATTGTAGCGCTCTCCCTCAGTTAATACATGTCTATCAAATTTATTTTTGATGTCATTTACTTTTTCAAATGCAGTTGTAAGAATGTTATCCTTTTCGCCAGGAATTAAGACATCACTAATAGAAATTGAAAGACCACTATGTGTAGCCATTTTGAAGCCTAAATCTTTCAGGTCGTCTAAAAAGATTACGGTCTTATAGTTACCAACAACTAAATAACATTGATTAACAACCTCTGTTAATAGCTTTTTATCAATGAGAGCATCAATAAAATCCATTTCAGACGGTAAAATCGAATTGAAAATAGCCCTACCAACAGTAGTATCTTTTATCCATACATCTTTATGCTTAACAGAAATTTTAGCATGCATGCCAACGACTCTATTTTCATGAGCTAAAACAACCTCATCAATAGATCCAAAAAGCTTACCTTCGCCTAAATCGCCTTTTTTTAACTTTGTCAAATAATAACAACCGAGAATCATATCCTGAGAAGGCACAGCAATAGGTTGGCCGTTAGCAGGATGCAAGATATTGTGACTGGCTAGCATCAACATCCTAGCTTCCATCTGAGCTGGAAGAGATAGTGGCACATGAACAGCCATTTGATCACCATCAAAATCAGCATTAAAAGCAGAACAGACCAACGGATGCAACTGGATGGCCTTACCTTCAACCAAGACCGGTTGAAAAGCTTGTATCCCAAGCCTATGCAGAGTTGGAGCTCTATTTAACATAACAGGATGATCCTTAACTACGTATTCTAAAACTTTATATACGACTGGCTCATGATTCTCGATCATCAATTTAGCACTCCTAGGAGTTTGAGTATACCCTCGGTTCATCAACTCTCGAATCATATGAGGCTTAAACAGTTCTAAAGCCATATTTTTAGGCAACCCACACTCTTGCAATTTCAACTTAGGGCCGACAACAATAACAGACCTACCTGAATAATCAACTCTCTTACCAAGCAAGTTTTGCCTAAATCTACCAGTCTTACCCCTGAGCATATCAGAAAGAGATTTCAAAGGTCGACGAGAACCGCTTCTTATAGCTGTCTTTCTTCGACTATTGTCAAATAGCGCATCTACCGATTCTTGCAACATTCTTTTTTCATTTCTTAAAATTACATCAGGCGCCTTAATCTCCATCAACTGTTTTAATCTATTATTCCTAATAATAATTCTTCTATAAAGATCATTTAAGTCACTCGCAGCAAACCTACCGCCTTCTAACGGCACTAAAGGCCTAAGCTCTGGTGGAATAACAGGAAGGATAGAAACAATCATCCATTCTGGCTTATTCAGACGCTTTTTAGTCGGGTCTGGCACAAAAGAATAGGTAACCTTTAATCTTTTTAATGCATCCGTCCTTTTTTGCTTAGATTTAGATGTTTTAACAATATCCTCAAGCTCTTTCTTGAGATCCATTATATTAATTCTAGCAAGCATTTCTTTAATTGCTTCCCCGCCCATAGCAGCATAAAAATAATCATCATTATCTCTTCGCTCTTCACTGACAGCAGAAAAGCCAAACTTTTGCTCGTAATCTAAGTAATCCTCTTCTTCTATTAAATCAAATGGCTTAAGGCCACTATCTGCAGGCTCAAGCACCATATACATTTCATAATAGATGACTCTCTCAAGCTCTTTTGTACTTCTACCAGCTAGATAACTCAACTTACTTGGGATAGACCTTAGATACCAAATGTGAACAATCGGTACGGCAAGAGTAATATGACCCATTCTTTCTCTTCTTACTTTTTTTCTAGTAACCTCAACACCACACCTGTCGCAAATAATTCCGCGATAGCGAATACCTTTATATTTACCACAATGACATTCATAATCCTTGACTGGCCCAAAAATCTTCTCGCAAAAAAGACCATCCTTTTCAGGCTTGTAAGACCTATAATTAATTGTCTCGGGCTTTAAAATTTCACCATAAGACCTGGCCAAAATAGACTCAGGAGAGGCTAACCCAATAGTGATCGAACTGTAAGACTTTGAAGTATCTAAATTATTTGATTGTATATAAGTCAATTTTATTCCTCTTAATTATCTAGTTCTACATCAATACAAAGACCTTGAAGCTCTTTGATCATGACATTAAATGATTCAGGCGCTGAAAATTCTGGCATTTGCTCGCCTCTTACAATAGCATTATAAACTTTAGAGCGACCTTCTACATCATCGGACTTAACAGTTAAAATCTCATGCAATGTATGAGCGGCACCATATGCCTGTAGAGCCCAGACCTCCATTTCACCAAATCGCTGCCCACCAAACTGAGCTTTTCCACCAAGAGGCTGCTGAGTAATTAACGAATATGGGCCTGTTGACCTCGCGTGCATTTTATCATCAACCATATGACTAAGTTTCATGATATAAGAAACACCTACAGTAACAGGATTATCAAATGCTTCACCAGTAACACCATCAATAAGCCTAGTTTTTCCTGTAACGGGTAAGCCAGCATTATTCAACTCGGTTAATACCTGCTCAGGAGAAGCGCCATTAAAAACTGGAGTAGAATATTTATTACCAGTAGCCATACCAGCCCAACCCAACATTGCTTCATATAACTGACCTAAATTCATCCTTGAAGGAACACCCAGCGGATTTAAAACAATATCAACAGGAGTACCATCTTCTAAAAATGGCATATCTTCTTCAGGTACAATAGTCGCAACGATACCTTTGTTGCCATGTCTACCAGCCATTTTGTCACCAACTTGAAGCTTCCGCTTTTGCGCAACATATACTTTTGCCATGCGAAGAATACCAGGCTGCAATTCATCACCAATCTTCAACTTAAAAACTTGCCTCTCAAGCTGAGTTTCTAATCTTGACCACTCTTTTCTAAAAGACAACCATACCTTAGAAATCTTGTTCCAGGTCCTAGTATCCTCAACCCATGCAACATCTTGAGCGAATCTTTCTAAATCAAAACCTGATAATCGTTTTGATGTAAGCTTAGTAGATTTCTTAATTAGAGTCCTATTACTAGACACACTACGAATTCCATTAGAGACTTGATCCAGCATCAGAGCTAATAACTTTTCATCTCGAGAAATTTTTAAACTCTTCTTATCTTCAGACGCTTTCCTCTGATATTCTCGAATCTGCTCTCTTTCCTCTGCTTTAGTCCTCTTCGCCTGCTTTTCAAATAATTTTGTTCGAATCACACAACCTTTGATACCTGGCTCAGCCCTCTTAGATGCATCTTTTACCTCACCAGCTTTTTCACCAAAAATAGCTCGAAGCAATTTTTCTTCAGGAGTCGGATCTGATTCACCCTTAGGCGTAACCTTACCAATTAGAATATCACCTTCTTTAACACGCGCACCTTCTCGAACGATACCTTCTTCATCTAAATCCTTTGTAGCATCTTCACTTACGTTTGGAATTTCAGGAGTAAGCTCTTCTTGACCTCGCTTAGTATCTCTAACCTCAACTTCAATCTCATTGCAATGAACAGAACTAAAAGTATCATCTTTGACTAAACGTTCGCTTACCACAATAGCATCTTCAAAATTATAACCACGCCATGCCATGTAAGCAACATGAACATTTGAACCAAGAGCCAACTCACCCATTTCTGTAGCCGCGCCATCAGCAACGACATCCCCAGCCTCAACTTTCTGACCTTCGCTAACGAGAGGTCGTTGATTATGAACAGTGTTTTGGTTTGTTCTAAAATATTTTTTTAATTTTATCTCATGAATAGCTTGCCCCTCAAAAAGAGTTAAACTATCTTGAACATCTTTTCTTTTTACATGAATTGTTTCCGCATCAACATAAACAACACGCCCAGATACAGGAGAAACAACACACGACCTTGAATCTTTAGCAACACGACTTTCCATCCCAGTACCAACAATTGGCGACTGAGGATACATTAAAGGCACAGCCTGTCGTTGCATATTAGAACCCATCAGAGCCCTATTAGCATCATCATGATCTAAAAACGGAATCAATGCTGCAGCAACACTTAAAATCTGAGTAGGGGAAACTTCTACATAATCGACACTTTCAGGACCAACTATTGGAAAATCACCCTTAACGCGGGTTCTTATATTTTTTTCAATAATGTTTTTTTCAGAATCTAACTCTGTACTAGCTTGCGCAACCATAACACGATCTTCATCATCTGCGGATAAGTATTTAATCTTATCAGTTACTCTAGATTGCCCACTACTTTTTACAACCTCTCTGTAAGGAGATTCAATAAAACCATGGCTATTAACTTTAGCGAACATGGCAAGAGAAGATATTAAACCAATATTTGGACCTTCAGGAGTCTCAATTGGACACAATCTTCCATAGTGAGTATAATGAACATCCCTAACTTCAAAACCGGCTCTTTCTCTAGTTAAGCCGCCGGGACCCAACGCAGAAATTCTTCGCTTGTGAGTAATTTCAGCAAGCGGATTTGTTTGGTCACCAAACTGAGATAACTGAGAGGTTCCGAAGAAAGTGTTAATAACTGTAGTCACAACACGAGAATTAATTAAATCTTGTGGCGTTATACTCTCAGATTCTCTCAGGTTCATGCGTTCATGGATAGTTCTTATCATTCTACTTAAAGCAATACTAAATTGATTGGTTAATTGCTCACCAATAGTCTTCACTCTTCTATTACCTAAGTGATCAATATCATCAACCCCTCTATCACCTCTTCTCATCTCTATTAAAGTAACAAGAACCTGGATAATATCTTCCATTGTAAGGACAGTTTCTTCAACAGGAATATCAAGATTGAATTGTTGATTTAAACGATATCTACCAACCTGGCCGAGATCATATTTTTTAGGACTGAAAAAGATACGTTCAATAAACTTTTGAGCTGTCTCAAGGTTTGGTGGCTCACTAGTTCGCAACAACTGATAAACAACTTGAAGAGCGCCCTCAGTATCGCGGGTAGGGTCTTTGCTAATAGTATTTAATAGCAACATCGATGAAAAATCTTTATTACCATCAACAAGATTAATTTCATCAACACCATTTTCTTTGAGTTTATCTATTATATCGCCAGATAATTCTGTTCCACTTTCAAAAAATATTTCACCAGTTTTTGTATCAATTACGTCCTCAGTTATAGTGGCGCCAATATATTTTTCAAGCCCCTTACCCTTTACTTTCTTAGTGATTAAATTACCGAAAGCTTTACAAATATCGCTATTTGAGGAATAGCCAAGAGCACGAAGCAACATCGTAACTGGGAATTTTCTTCTACGATCTATAATAACGAAAAGACAATCATTTATATCGGTGGTAAAATCAACCCAAGAACCCCTAGCAGGAATAATTCTAGCTTGGAATAATTTAGTACCATTTGGATGGGTTGACTCATCAAAGAAAACACCAGGAGAACGCTGCAGTTGAGAAACAATGACTCTTTCCGCACCATTAATAATAAATGTCCCTTTTTCGGTCATATAAGGAATATTTCCAAAATAAACATCCTGCTCAATACTCTGAGCATACTCATTTTTATTGCTTTCATCGGTAATATGGAGAGAGAGCTTAACACGAAGCGGCACCGAAAAGGTTACACCCCTATCAATGCATTCATCGCCGGTATATTTAGGTTGCCCTAAATAATAAGAATTAAACTCAAGGATATAATTTCTATGAGAATCTTCAATCGGAAAAACGCTATTCAAGACTGATTGCAGACCTAAATCTTTTCTAGCTTCAGGAGCTTCATATTCTTGCAAAAATTGCTGATATGCCTTTGTCTGAATAGCTAGCAAATCAGGTATTTCTAATAGTTCTTGTATATGGGTAAAAGTAACCCTATTATTTTTTGAAACGTTAAAAGATTCCAATTAATCCTCCGATGTAATATTTAGTAAAAAAGCCAAATAAAAAAAAATTATTTTAATTCAACCTCTGCACCAGCTTCTTCAAGCTGGGACTTGATTCCATTTGCTTCAGACTCAGAAACACCCTCTTTGATAGCCTTTGGAGCTGAATCAACTAGCTCTTTAGCTTCTTTTAATCCTAAATCAGTAATCGCCCTGACAGCCTTAATTACGTTTATCTTTTGCTGACCAGCAGACTTCAATACAACATCAAACTCAGTTTGCGCAGCATCACCACCAGCATCATCGCCAGCAGGCGCAGCAGCTACAGCAACAGGCGCAGCAGCAGAAACACCAAATTTCTCTTCAATTTCAGATATCAGCTCAGAAACTTCCATCATATTCGCATTTTCTAAATATGCTAATACATCTTCTTTTTTTACAGCCATTTTATTAACTCCTTATTTTAATTTTCAATATTTTTATTGTTCTTAACAGCCTCAAGAACATTTACAACTTTTGTCATTGATGAACTGAGAACATTTACAAAATTTTGCATTGGACTATTTAACATAATTGCAAGAACCGTAAGCGACTCTTCCTTACTAGGCAAGTTTGCAATTTTTTCAAATTGGCCTGCATCATGATAAGCACCTTCGAAAACCAAGCCTTTAACAATAGGCAACTCATGATCTTTAAGAAATCCTTTTATAACTTTTGCAGCTGCGACAGGCTCTTCATAAGAGAGTGCAATAGCGGTAGAACCAGCAAACAAGTCACCAGAAAGTTCAATTTTATTTTTCTCCGAAGCAATTTTCAATAAAGTGTTTTTGACAACTAAATATTCAACATTGCATTCAAAAAACTTTTTTCTAAGTGCCGTAACGTCAGAAACATTTAAACCTAAGTAATCCGTAAAATAAATAGATTTTGCTTTTGACAGCTTATCTGTTAACAGCTCAACATTTTTAATATTTTTTTGATTAGGCATAATTTATCTACCCTATAGAATTAATATTTATTTTTACACCAGGACCCATGGTCGAAGACATAGACATCTTAACAAAATACTGCCCTTTCACTGATGGAGGCCTCGACTTTAACAGAGAATTATAAATTACAGAAATATTCTCAATTAGAGCTGAACTGTCAAATGATACTTTACCACAAACAGTATGAACAATACCTGTTTTTTCGACACGAAGTTCAACCATACCAGCTTTTTGATCAGCAACAGCTTTTGCAACATCCATTGTAACCGTACCGCTTTTTGGATTAGGCATCAAACCTTTCGGACCTAAAATCTTACCAAGCTTTCCAAGCTCAGCCATCATATCAGGCGTTGCTATAATCTTATCAACATCAACCCAACCCCCTTTAATCTTATCTAAATAATCTTTGTTACCACAATAATCAGCACCAGCATCTAAAGCTTCTTGGACCTTCGGCCCTTGAGCAAGAACTAATAAGACAACTTTTTTACCAGTACCATTAGGAAGAGATGTACTAATTCTAATATTCTCTTCTGCATGACGTGGATCAACATTTAGGTTTATAGACAAATCAACAGTTTCATCAAATTTGGCAGTGGATATTTTTTTCACAATCTCAACGGCGTTACTTAAATCGTAAATAACCTCTTTATCATAAAATTCATCAAATGATTTTTGTTTAATTTTAGCCACCTTATTTAACCTTTCACCTCAATGCCCATAGACTTTGCAGTACCTCTTATCATTTCTTTGGCTTGCTCAACAGAATTAGCATTCAAATCAGCCATTTTTACTTCAGCAATTTTTTCTAATTCAGATTCACTTATTTTGCCTACTTTATCCTTATTAGGCTCACTTGAACCCTTACTTAACTTTGCTGATTTTAAAATCAATCTTGAAGCAGGAGGAGTTTTTGTAACAAAAGTAAAACTCCTATCAGCATAAACTGTAATTTCAACAGGAATTATATCACCGGCTTTATCTTGAGTCTTAGCATTAAATGATTTACAAAAATCCATAATATTAACACCTTGCTGACCAAGCGCAGGACCAACAGGAGGAGCGGGATTCGCTTGACCTGCAGGAATTTGCAATTTAATAAAACCTATAATTTTCTTCGCCATTAATAAAACCCTTATTTAATTGTCAAGTGCGACTTGTAAATAATCTAGCTCAACCGGAGTCGAACGCCCGAAAATACTTACCGAAACTTTCAACTTCTGCTTTTCGTGACTAACCTCTTGAACAGTACCAGAAAAATCAACAAAAGGACCATCCTTAACATTGACTAAATCACCCACTTTAAATGGAGCTGCCTCTGTAATCACGATTGGCCCATCCGCACCATCATGATCACCAAGAAATCTCTTCACTTCATCGGGCTTCAAAGCCTCTGGCTTACCACTAGAACCAACGAAACTAATCACACCATTAACATTTTCTACAACATATTTTGTTTCTTTATTCATTTCAATATGAATTAGTAAATATCCTGGGAAAAAAACCTTTTCCTTAATCTTTTTTTTGCCATCACGCATTTCCAAGACATTCTTAGTTGGAACTAAAATATTTTCAATATGATCCTGTAAATTCGCTGTTTCAACATCGAAAAGAATACTTTCTCTTATCTTCTTTTCTTTTCCTGAAATGACTCTTAGTGTATACCAATTCATAATATTACATAATTGTTGAAATAGATTTAGAAAGAAACAAATCCACAATAAACAGGAAGACCGTTAAAATTAATGACAAAACCAGAACCACATAAGTAGATCCTCTTAGGCTATCCCAATCAGGCCATGAGACTTTACTCATTTCATACTTAACGTCTACTCCAAATTGCTGAACTTTCTTTATCATTTTCTATTACTTTAATTATTTGATTGCTTTTTTGCAGGAGAGGCAGGGCTCGAACCCGCAACCCCCGGTGTTGGAGACCGGTGCTCTACCAGTTGAGCTACTCTCCTATGCAAAATCTATAAAGTCACCCCTATCTACCTATTTAGTCTCTTTAAAAATGACATGCTTACGAATGACTGGATCATATTTTTTAAACTCAATACGCTCAGGGTGAAGCTTTCTACTTTTGGTGACCGTATATCTAAATCCTGTTCCAGCAGTACTTTCTAATTGGATTATGTTTCTTTTACTATTACCAGCCATATTATATCCTACTCAACAATCTCTGTTACAACACCTGCACCAACAGTATGCCCACCTTCACGAATGGCGAACCTAAGTTCTTTATCCATTGCTACCGATGTAATTAAAGAAACTTCAAATTCTACATTATCACCA
>JABGWJ010000015.1 GCA_018645565.1 bacterium
AAATTTCACTCCATACTTCGCACCAAGCATACCCCTAGCACCCAGTAGAAGGTCTTGAATAGTTTTAAAATCATCCTCAGCATGTGCGTATGCAAGTCCAAAGACAGCGTCAGCATCTGTTTTTCCAAAAATATGAGGGACTCCCATAATATCTCTATATATATCTGCTGAAAAGGTTCTAGTTGAATTATCTACCTTATTTTTCATAAATGGAGCCATAGATCTACATGAATAAAAACTAAACAAGGTGATAACTAATAGGATTTGAATGTGATATTTATTTCTTATCAAAAGGTAAAACCTCCTAACTATTAAAATTAAATTTTATTCTGTTTTTTAAAAATAATACTATGTTTTGTACTTGATTCTTGTTTGATGAGGTAAAGGTAGTTAAATATTTATTATTTATATTAATTCTATAACCGATTATACTGTTTCCTTTAAGGTTAACGTCATAAATAGTATCATATGGAATAATTACAGGGTTTCTATTTAAAAACTTCACTACTCTAATATCCTTTTCAGTAAAAAGAGTGCCGGTTTTTTTTAACCACCTATTGAAAAAAAATAAAATTCCGTCCGAGACTTCTAATTGATAGTTTTTACTTAAACTCTCCATAAACCAAAAGGGATTGAAAAAATACCTATCATTATGTTTTAAATTATCTTGAAGCATACGAGTATCACGCTCAAGCTTAATTTGGTCATTATAAAATAGACTTAAACTGTTTTTATCTGGAAATTTTTGAAAATTAAATGGAGAATTTAATAAACTAGATATTGAATTAAAAAATTCAATATTATCATAAATAATTTCATTTATATCTGATATGTCAAAAATATACCGGATTTCATTATTATTCTTTGGTCTTAAACCAATAATCAAAGTATCCTCAGTTAAGATTTCCTTCAAAAGTAATTCCGGATTAGGACAATAAGAATTCTTACCATCTTTTGACATGGGCCAATTACTTTCGTAAAAACCATAATTATCTAAGTTGTAATAAATATTTGCATTTGAAGTATTAGCAAATTCACCCCAATTGATTATGAGGCTAAGTTCATCACCATTTATAAAAATTGTTAACTCACCTCTGACTCGAGCCGAGATAACCCGCTCTTCGTTAGAACTATTTTTTTTTAATGTTAATATCTTATTATCAATGACATTCTTTTTCCAACCTATGTCAATAGAAAACAAAGATTCTATAAAAACAAAAAAAGCTATGAAAAAAATATTATACAATATATGCTAAAAAAAATCCCCGCAAAGCAGGGATTTAATTAGAAAAAATTTAATATTTATTGCAACGACATATAAAGACTGAAGCAAGAAGAATCGGTATTAAACCAAGATCCCTCTAGATTCACATTTCCACTTATATTGTCAATAGAATATGTAAATGTTCTTTCGATTGTTGATTTGAAGTTACCATACTCAAGGCTATTGCAAGCATCAGCATCAGTAATATATGAAGGATTGTCAAAAGAGTTCACGCATACAGAATCCATTTTAACTGTAACGGTTGAGTTCGTCTCATTTGATGTCCAGGTGCCGGTTATTGCCGCGCTCTGGCTGCATTCAGTTGTCTCAATATTATATTGATTATGCTCATAGTAGTTATTGCAGAACTCTATTGGTGTATAATCATAATATTCGTAATAAGAGTCACTACAGCCTTCACTATTGCTCCATGTGCCATAATAGTCCTCGCACTCATATTTAAGATTTACGCTTTGATCAAAAAACAACTGCAAGCTCCCATCTGACAATAACCAAAGATTATAGTTATCTATATAGGAATCATCAACAACATTTGAAGTGCTATCTTCCGTTTTTACACAACTAGAGTAAGACTTAATAGAATCAGCGTACCAATCACCAATTATTGGGTTTGTCGCTTGAGAGTCACCGTCTGCATCCCAGAGTTCATCAATCTGCTCTTCACAGCTTGAAAATAAAAGAGCAATAAACATTGTTGCTGAGCACAAAAATAAAGAGCGAATTTTAAATAATTTAGATATTATTTCCATAATATTCTCCTAAAAATTAAACATTTATAATAATTATTCAGTTAGTACATTAAATATACCTAAAAAAAATTAATATTAGATATAGAAACAAAAAATTAATACTAGAGCAAGTGCGCGTTCATTTCCCGAATGAATTTCTTTTTATCATCATTATTATGATCAAAAGTTGCACCTATTATATTTTGACCGTTTTTTCCCTTAATTAATAAAGCTCCGCTAGATATTTTCATCTCTTTCATCATTAATTTTCGTTCATTAGAAAGTCTATCAAAATCAAAATAATTTTTACTATAATAATTTGATAACATCATTATATCTAAAATTAATTGTATTGAATTTTCTTTTTCTAATTCAAAACTTTTCATCCATTTGTAATATAAAAACAAGAAAACTTCGTAATTAAAATAGAGTTCACTAGAATTCTTGCGCTTTTTCCAATATAATCGATGATTATTATAGAAATTCATTTTATCTGTAATTTCTTGACTGTTTAAATCATTTTCATTCAAAAACGAAGTGCTGCTTAACGCTGTTTTTCTAACTCGCGTCTCTAATTCATAAAACTTAGATATTTGATTTATTTGTGCTTTTGATTTCCTTATAGCATCTTCTGGTGTTGTGGTAAAGCACTTAACAATGTTTAATTGAATCATACCAAAAAATATCCAGTCATTTTTAGTTATAATTTTTTTGTCAATAAAAGACTGAAGTTCAGGGAAATACTCTCTTAGTTTTAATCTTATTGCTCTAATTATCTCTCTTTCTATTATTCTTGATGATTTCATCTTATAGATCTAATTCAATAATTTTTATAGAATCTGGTTCTGATATAACTCTATTATAATTCTCATAAAATGACAAATCCACATTTGTTAAAATAAAAATTATTAGAACGAAAATGATAACAATGAATAAAAAATATGTATAGCTGCTGTTTTGTTTCATTTAGTATGATTATTTATGTTTTAATAATCAAACCTTAAAAAAAAATTTTCGTAGTAGTTTAAAAAGAAACTTTAAAGTTGAGGTAACTATTTCTTGTTTTATGTAGGGGTTTGAATAAAAAAACTTTCCGCGCTTGAATATAATACTGAGTTCGTTTCGATTTAAACTTACAAATCTATAAATATACCAAAACACATAAGAGACGATTATTAATATGAATATTCTTAAATACATCGTGTTAATCTAAAAAAGTAATAAACTATTTCTAGTAAGATCATTTTAGATATATCATTTTGTTTGAGAATAGTGTTTCATTAATAGTTAATTGATATAAGTAAACACCAGCAGCAACATCTTCTCCATTATTATTGGCACCATTCCAATTTATCTTTTTCAATCCTGTTTGCATTCTATCCTCTACTAAATGACGTACGAGATTACCCGTTATATCAAATATTTTAAGATCTACTTTTGAGTCATTATTTAAATTAAAAAGAATAATAGTATTCGAATTAAAAGGGTTTGGATAGTTTTTTATCTCGATAGAATAATCCTCTGGATTTAATTTATTATCTATTTTAAGATAATTGGTTTTTATTGAATTAATGAGTAGTTGATTGCCTTCTAAGTAATCATAGCTTAATGCCCATATCATCATCCCACCAAGATTGTTTTGTCTAGCATATTGGCATTTTAGACTTATAGATAATGAATCTTCAATGGTGATTATTTTATCTTGGGCAGTATTCATTAGAAAAGGTACTTGGCCTAAGGGATCCCAATTATAATCCCAGCCATTATCTATCAGCAAAGCATATTCACTATATATTTTCGTTGAGACTTCACCTGAAAAAGACTGGTTAATATTTGACGAATTATATTCTTTACCATAAAATGCTAATCCCAAATTAACTTTTTCAACGGGAATATTTCTTATATTAATAAGATAATTGATCCCTGTGCTTACAGAACCATCCGGGTCGTTGCTTGGAGAAGGATAAAGAGGTGCATTGTGACCAGCATGATTACTCCATGATCCATGGAAATCGTACGTCATAGCATTAAAAAAATCAATATATTGAGACAAATACTCTAGATCATAATGCTGTCCAGACCAATTTGAAATTGGAATGGCCATGGATATTAGCCAATCTGGGTGTCTATCATTCAAAGCTGTTTTGAGCTCAAAAATGAAATCATTTAGATTGTTTTTCTCAACAGTATTTGAAGGGTGCTCCCAATCTATATCTAAACCATCATAACCATAGTTTTCGCATGTGTTTATGATATTATTTATAAAAACGGATCTCGAATCTATTGATCCAGTTGATGATGGGAAACCCCATGAGTTACCCCAACCTCCAAAGCTAAGTAAGATCTTACCCCCTTTTTCATGAACTTTATTTGTAATGGTTTCAGATAACATACTATCATAGCTTAAAATATTTCCATCATTATCAGGCCACGCGAAAGCATGAATTACATGAGTGATAACATCGCTATCTATATTTTCAGGCGTTAGGTTGGCTTGGACCCATTGTGGGTAATACCCAATAATTCGTTGCGCGAATGCGGTATTAAAAATACTTATGTGTAATATTATAATTGTTACTAGTAATCTCATTTTTAACCAAAGATTAGATAATTAATGATAATTATTAACAGCTAATCTAGTTATTTAAAATAATAATTAAAAAAAGGTCTATCTATAACGAAAGAATTAAACTTACCGCAGTAAAATCATTTTTTTTGAATTGAAATATTCTTCTGTTTGAATTGTTAAAAAGTATAGACCAGCAGGAAGTTGCGAACCTGAATTATTGAGTCCATTCCATGAAATTTCTTTATATCCAGCTGACTGCTTAGAATTAACTAACGACATTATTTTAGCGCCTTTAAGATCAAGTATATTAATAGTTACAAAAGTTTCTTTTGGTAGATCGTATTTTATTTTAGTAGATGGGTTAAACGGATTTGGATAGTTTTGTTTTAAGGAAAATATAGAAGGCATAGGTGTTTTATTGGTACTAAGATTTTGATTAGAACAACTACCGATTTCATAGCTATGTGGGTTTGCAGAGGTATTTCTTTCTAGTCCATTAAACGAGTATGTATAGTAAAACTGAATAGTTTCACCTTCATTTGCGTAAAGTTGGAATGGTTGATTTGGAATAACATTGTAACCTGAAGGAGTACCAGACTGAGCATAATAAAGTATGCACGTTGGATTGCCAGTATTGTTTTGAGTAGGTATAAAAGTAATAGTTGGATTATTTAAATCATCAGAAAGTTCATATATATAATCTCCATTATCTGGGCCACCAGTACATAGAGCAGCTTCTATTATTTCTATTTCAAAAGAACTGGAGGTTTTGCTTAAACCGTCATTATCAGTTGCAACTGCTTTGATGATGTGATTACCTATACTAATATTTTCCCATAAAAATTTATATGGTTCAGAATTTATCTCTCCTATTTTTTCGTTATTATCATAAAGTTCTATTAATTCAATTGAGCCATCAATATCAGTGGCGGAAACTTCAATTTCTATTTGAGAACCGAAGTAATAAGTAGGATTCAAATTTGAGGTAATTAATGAAACAGAAGGGTAAAAATCTTCCGAGGATGAAACAAAAACATACGTAAAGTCTGTAGAGGAATGACTTCCATCGCTTACAAAAAGTTTAAATTTATAGACTCCTTCTACTAGGTCATTCACAAACGTAGAAACTGTAGACTGACCAGACATACTAGCTACTGAAGGACCATATATTTGCGACCAAAAATAACTTAATTGATCAGTATCTAAATCTGTACTTAAATCGCCATTCAAAATACTATTATTTGATGGAAAGATAACAATTTTGTCATCACCCGCATTCGATTGCGGAGGATGATAGCCTAAAGGTCTATTATATGAAAAAGTCATTCTTCCGAGATTAAAGCCACCTTCAAGCAATACTAGACGTAATGTGTGATCGCCTGCATTAAGTTCTATGTTTCCGGTGCTTCCCGATAGCCAGTTATTCCAGTCTCCGGAAACCCCAGGGTAAATATCCTCACTTACTTTAATACCATTAATTTCAAAATAGAAACCTCCACTAGAGGAACTATTTCCGGAGGAAAATCTATAGGATAAATCATAAAATGCAGGTTCAGAAACCGTAATAGAATATTCTAACCACTCCCCTGCTTCAATCCATCCTAATGTTGGACCTTCATCTTCGCTAGAAAACTCAACATCTACAAACTCAGTAGATCTATAATTTCCTTTATTATCAATTGAACTGTCAAAGTATGATATGTTTTGCCCTAGTCCACCCTCGAATGAATCATATTTGCCAGGCTCTAAAGTACCTGGTATATCATATGGAACGTTTTCATAAGCAATCTGTTCTCCTGCTATTATAGTTAGAAAATTGCTTATACCATATTCTTCACCAGAAAATATTTTTGCATAAATGTTATGAGTTCCAAGAGGAAGGTTATCAACTCTGAAATCAAAAGGATAATTCATTTCAGAACCTAACATGGTTGTACTTTCATAAAATTCGACTCTATCAATACTTTCATGATCGGATGAAAAATAAATTTGAACACTTCCGTTTGCATATGCTTGCTCAAAATCAGTTTGAATAGTACCATTTATTGAAGATCCTCTATTTGTCCCCATTTTTTTTGGTTCTACTAAAAGTTGATATCCATCTGAAAAGTTAATTATTAAGTCCTCATCAGTATAATTGTGACCTACGTATGTAATTTGACCATTATTGCTAAAACTAGCCGATATAGGCCAATCAGCGACTATTCCGGCACGATATTGACCTAGAACGTTCATATTGTGAAGCCAATAATAAGTATGAGCGTCAGAAACGCCAAATTTTAACGTTCTGTTTGGATTTGAATTATATAAGCCTATGGCAGATTGGGGGTCTATCAAAGCTAAGTATTTCCAATATACATCATGCCAAAGATTAGGGTTTACCTCATTATTTAATATTCCTGTGTTTAAAGTAATTTCATTCCATAGCAATGTTGAATAGCTAATGTTATGAGCTAAGTAAAACGAGCCACCATGAATTGGATACATTTCTATTCCATAAGATGCGGCTATATCGCTTGTCCAAAAGGTACCATTGTCATAAGAATTTCCCCAAACTCTTGAGACTAAACTATATTGTTGAGTACTAGAAAAGTTTCGGTTATACATATCAAACCAATATTCATCAATAGCTGTTCGCTCTGTTGTATACAAATATATTCCAAGATCTCTTATTTCATTGTTACCAGTTATACTGCCCCAATGAATTAATGACGAATTAAACTGCATGCTCTCTGATGTCGACTCTTGATCATTGCCTTGAGGAAATGTTGCAAATCCATTTGCCCAGCAATGACCTGCAAAAGGACTAAAACTTCTGAGGAAGGGATAATCAGGATCATTTCTATTTGGTGATGCTGCATCTCGAACCAATTGATTAACCATTTCTCCCCAATTTTCAGCCCATCCCGGTACAAATTGTTCTATAAAAGAAGCAGCGTGAATAAAGTACCCCCAATGAAAATGATGATCATTTATATTATTATCTTGTCCGTGGCCAGATGGATAGCCTATCAGTGTAGACCATGTGCTATTGTAGTAAAATATAAACGCTACTTCATTGGAAGAGGCGGTTAGCCAATCTTCTAACCTGGCTTTAACAGTCTGAACCATTTGATCTCGGGCTTCAATATTTCCTGTCTCATGAGCTATTCTAGCAGTTTGAACTAAGCGGTTCATGACTTGGCCCTCGTTGTAAGAATCGGTCCAAGTTGCAAGTTGATTGTTCTCAATTTGTGAGATTTTATTTTGTAAATCTGCTGGATTATAACTCTCACTATAATGGGGCAAATCTGGTAAAGTAGGAAGAATACCGGAAAACACATTTTTTGTACTGAAATTATTTCCATCCAACATTTTTAGTTCACCTCTAACGCTATTATAAGAGTATTCATATGGATAAGGTGACTCATCAGATAAATTATTCCACTGGTGAGGAAGTAGGCCTTGTAAAATATTTTCGTATGAGCCCTCTTTTATGTCTACATCTATTAGAAAATCAGTATATAAAACTGAATTGTTATTATCATAAGACCATTCTACTGAAGTATTTTGAGGAAAAACATAGGCGTATTTCTGTAGATCAGCGACAACTGAATTAAGATTGCTATAGTTTTGTGGCAACATAACAAGCGACCAATAATTTTGCCCATTTAAGCTGGAAGTGTACTTATTACCAGATTGTTGCCAAGAACTTCCATTAGGAGCATAAATAACAAAATCTGCTCCATTCCTGGCATTCTCTATTATAATTTTTTCACTTAAAATAGTAACTTGACCAAGATTTACTTCAATTTCAACGTCTGAGTTAGTGTCTTTATTAAAATAAATAAAAGGCATGCCAACTCCGGAGGTAGCTTTAAGAGAATTATTTGTATCTGTCCAGTCCATGGTCACAGTCCAATCAGAGAAATCATACACTTTGGCTTTTGATGAATTCAACCCAGAGAGGCCAACGATAATTGGTTCTTGATCATCATATACGCCCCAGGGTATGTAGCTAACCACTAATCCCGTATTTACTGTTTTAAGAGCCATAGGATAATTAAAAAGATTACTTACATGGTCATTTTTAATTAAAGATGACCACCAGTCATTAGTGGGAATATGTTTGTTTGAAGCGGGTCCAGTAGTTTGTGGCTGACCAGATGGGTAACTGTTTCGACCGGCTACATCTGTACCCGGAAAACTTGTCGTATAACTACCAGCGCCAATTTGAACAATTTGTGAAAAGGCAAAGCTTATTAAGTGTATAAGTAGTACATAGAACTTAAACATTATTAAAATTACTAAAACAATTCAGTACTTATCTAAACCATTGTAAATACTTAACCCTTGTTTATTTAATGTTTTAATTAAATAATAAATATTTCATGATTTTAAATTACGTGCTTTAATCGTATACTGGTTTTTGTTAAACTCCCCTCCTAAAATTTAATAAATTTAACAAAAAGACCTTATACTAAATATGATTACTACATCTAATATTTCCATGCAATTTGGTTCGAAGCCATTATTTGAGAGTATATCAGTAGCTTTTTCTGATAAAAATAGATATGGCCTCATTGGTGCAAACGGTTCTGGAAAATCAACATTTATGAAGATACTTACGGGTGAACTAGAACCTACCGCTGGTACCGTATCGATAGATAAAAATAAACGAGTTTCAAAACTAAACCAAGATCAGTTCGCGTACGAAGATATAAAAGTATCTGATTGTGTTATAATGGGGCACGATTTGCTCTGGGAAATAAAAAATGAAAGAGAAAAGCTTTATAGCTTGCCTGAAATGACTGATGAGCAAGGAATGAAAGTTGCTGAATTAGAAGTTGAATTTGGAGAAATGGATGGATATACGGCCGAAGCGAATGCCGAGGAACTACTCCTTGGGCTTGGAATACCAATTGAAGACCATGACAAGCCGATGAGTTCTATTGCACCAGGTTTGAAATTGCGAGTACTTTTAGCGCAGGCTCTTTTTGGTGACCCTGGAATACTTTTGTTGGATGAGCCTACAAACAATCTTGATATAAATACAATTCGATGGCTCGAAAATACTTTAAAAAACAAAGATTGTTTGATGATTGTAATATCACACGATAGACAATTTTTGAATAGTGTATGCACCAATATGGCAGATTTAGATTATGGCGAAATAAGACTATACAATGGAAACTATGATGACTTTATGATTGCAGCAACCATGGCCAGAGAAACACTCATGAATGAGAATGCAAAAAAACAAGCCAAAATAAAAGAATTGCAATCATTTGTTAGTCGTTTTTCTGCAAATGCATCTAAAGCAAAACAAGCTACATCGAGAGCAAATCAAATAAACAAAATAAAATTAGAAGATATCAAATCTTCAAGCAGGGTGTACCCTTTTATAAGGTTTAAACAAGAACAAAAAGTCCATAACAAAGTAGTTGACATCGAAAATATTTCTAAATCTTATGATGATTTAAATATTATTAAAAAATTCAATATAACAATAAATACTGGCGACAGAATTGGTATAGTTGGTGAAAATGGAATCGGTAAAACGACTCTCCTTAAATGTATTATTGAAAACGGTTTTTCTGATAGCGGAATTATTAAATGGTCAGAGAACGCATCTATTGGCTATTTTGCCCAAAATCATAGCGATGAATTCAAAGGCGATATAAGTTTAATTGATTGGATGGCAAAATGGAGTCATAAAGAGGATGATTTAGAGACAATAAGAGGAACATTGGGTCGCTTATTGTTCAATCAGGATGATATTAACAAACCTATAAGTGTGCTATCTGGCGGAGAACAGCGAAGAATGTTATTTGGAAAAATTATTTTACAAAGAGCAAACGTTATTATTTTGGATGAGCCTACTAATCACCTAGATATGGAATCCATAGAAGCTCTGAATCATGCATTAAGCATATTTGAAGGAACAATTATTTTTGTAAGCCACGATAGAGAATTTATCTCTTCACTTTCAACAAGATTATTAGAGGTTAAAGAAGAAAAAGTAGTAGAGCACAGCGGAGGTTATGATAGTTATAGAACGGTATTAATGGAGGCTTAGCAAGAAGTATTCAATCATGTCCTCTTTCTGATGGATCATTAACATCTTTGCTAAAAGCAGATTTAAAGCCCGTTTTATTTCTAATTGTTTTTTCTTCTAACTTCTTAGATTGTCCGTCTTCGCTTGTCAATTTTTCACTTGATTGTTTTTTGTTCTTTTCTTGTTCTTTTGATTTCATATTATTTTAAGAGAACCATTTTCATGGACTGCTGGCTTTCACTTGTAGTTATTGTATAAAAGTAAAGCCCAGCAGAAACAGCATTGCCATTTTTATCAAGAGAATTCCATGTAAGATTCTTGAACCCTGCAGTTTGATGTTTATTTAATAATGTTTTTACCAACTTTCCCTTAGCATTATATATTGAAACATTAACAATACCATCAAATGGGAGTTCGTAATTAATTACTGTAGAAGGATTAAATGGATTTGGATAATTTTGATACAACTTAAACTCTCTTGCTAAATAGTTGTTACTATGTGCATTTAGCGATGAGTTTACTACTAATGTTTCGCTGTAAGGCCCTCTATTTCCAGCATGATCAAAAGCAGAAATTCTATAATACACAGTAACGCCTTCTAAATAGTCTAAAGCTGTATAGAGGTTATTTGTTGTAACAATAGATTCATATTGGTCTGTTTCAAATAATGGGTCTGCAGATTTATCAATTTCATAATGATTGAAATCACTATCAGATATGTGGTCCCAACGTAGTTGAATAGAATTTAGGTTTAGAGTAAAGTTAAAATTTGCTGGAGTATTTGGTGCAAGATTATCTATTGAATAACCATATTCAACAATACTCACAGAGTTGATATCAATCTCATAGTTTTGTGCTATTACTCTAAAGCCTGTTATTCCGTTGTGTTGATTAGAAGAGTCTGATAAAGTCAGAGCTTCATAGTAGTATACCTTTTCCCCTAATCCTCCGAAAGATCCAAGATTTACCCAATTAGGATCATCAAACCGTTGAATAGTATAGCTATCTATACCATGGGGGTGAGCATCTACATCAATCATAGATCTATTAATTTCTAAATAAACGCGCCCACCTTGATCATCAGA
>JABGWJ010000059.1 GCA_018645565.1 bacterium
AGAAGCAAGACGATTGAAAGTTATATATCAAAGAAACACGAATTCTTTCCGATCATTGAAGAATTAATCTATCAAAAAAAAATTGAACGCTCCGTTCGACTGCTTGGAATTGCTATTTCTAATTTATATTCAAAAGATAACGACGAAAAAGAAGAAGTCAGTCTTCAGTTAAAATTTGATTTTTAAAATATTACAATAAATAAACTTAAGAAATATTATATAATGTATTACTTTATATTATATATACTAGTTTTGAACCTTGCTATATCAGTTTTCCAGATTATATAAAAAACTACTTAAACCTCTGAATTTTTACTATCTGCTTCATTAGATTGATTGCAGAAAACAAAGGAGATTCCAATGAAACAATCCATAATAGTGTTGAGCTTGGCTATGCTGGTTAATTGTGTAGAGGTTGACGTAAGCAGTTCAAATGGTGATTTTAAAGCAGAATATCAAAAAGAGATTTGCGATAAATATTCAATGTATGCAAATACAATGGATGTGGCTGGGAGTCTGTCACTGTACGCTGAAGATGCGATTGTAAATGGGAACGGACTTACTCCAATTCAAGGTCTCGATAAAATCAAACAAGACTTTATAAATTGGTATGGAAGTTCAGAGTCAATTAATCATAGCGCAGAAGTAATATCAGCGCAAGTATTTGGTAGCAGAGCCTTTGCTTATGGTAAATGGAAAGTAAAAAGTACATCAAGAGAAGGCGTAACGATGGAGCGAGAGGGGTATTGGTCTACGCATAATGTTAAAGTGGATGGGTCTTGGAAAATGACATTAGACCACACAAACGACCTCTAAGGTCATAATCAATAACGGAAAATGAAAAAAATTATTGTAAGCGCACTCGTCTTATGCTCCTGTATTATGAATGCTCAGGATAACAGTGGTGTTGAGCAGAAGTCAGAGCAAAAGCAAAAAGTAAAAAGAGTGGATAAGTGGTTTGCTGTAGATAAAGCGCAGCATTTCACTTATAGTTGTTTAATATCGTTGGGCTGTCAGTACGTTCTGGTCAATAAATCTAAGAATACGGAGTCAGAATCTCTACCTGTTTCCACGGCATTAAGTTTTGTTGCGGGGCTATCGAAAGAATTAAATGACTCTAGGGGAAAAAACGGATTTTTTAGCGTGAAAGATATGATTGCAAATTGCGCAGGGCTCCTTGTAGCAGCGGCAATTATTAATAGTTAATTACAATTTGCATTTAATGCCGTAGTTGAACATCTCGACGACAAGCGTTTCCATGTGATCAATCTTTTTTTCCACTTCATCTAATTTCACAAAATGATGATCTGATGTAGAGCCAATCTCTGCATAAATGATTTCTATTGCTTTCACAATCTCATCAAACCTGTTGTTGGCACGCTCTTCCGCTTTTTGAAGGTCTTGCTGCCCCATGAAGATGAATAAAGAAAATACCAGTATGGCGCCTGTTATAAGGCCTTGGAAATATGAACGCATCATTGACTCCTATTTAGTTTATTGTTTACGGCAATTGCAATTTTTAAGGCATCAGGTGTGTCACTGTGAATGCACAGTGTGTCCGATTGAATGGTAATTTCTGTTCCATTATGAGTAACTAATTTATTATTTTTTGATATATTATATGCCTGCAGTGAAGCTACTTGAAGATCAACTATTAAAGCATTACTTAAGGTTCTTTTCCGTAGGTTGCCATCTGCTTCGTAGGTCCTATCAGCAAAGGATTCACGTAATACATTTAGTCCCATGTCTTTTAAAATTGAAACCATCCTAGAACCAGCCAAACACATTATCGGGAGGGAGGGATTGATGGATAGAATAACCTCGCCGATTAAAGTTGCTAAGCTTTCATCTCTTGCCGCTTTATTATAGAGAGCGCCATGAGGTTTGATATGACTAATTGAATAATTATACTCGGCAGCAATATCCATAACCCCTGTAATTTGTTCTAGGATTGAAGTAGACAGTTCTTCATCGCTAATGTCCATTTCATATCGACCAAAGTTCTTACGGTCGGGGTAGCTAGGGTGTGCGCCAATCTTGACCTTTTTTTCTTTTGCGGTCTTAACCATGGCTCGTATCATTTCTTCATCACCAGCATGACCGCCACAAGCTATATTGATTGAGGTGACATGGTCCATTAAAGCTTCATACGTTCCATTATCTAAAAGCGTATTTATTTCTCCCATATCGCAATTAATATCGATCATTATTTAAGTATTTGCTCCTGAGCGAGATAAAGTGTCTCTGCTTTGTCCATGGTCATAAGTTCAAATGTAAACATATCTCCTGGCCTTAATTGACCAACTTTATGCATGTCAGCTGCAATCACATTTGCAATTTTTGGATATCCACCTGTTGTTTGATGGTCGACAAACGTAATAATGCTATCACCATTACCGGTAACCTGCACTGCGCCCAACGGTAAACCCTCGGTTATCATATCCTCAGATGTTCGTTTTTGTATTTTAGGCCCATGAATACGGATCCCCATGCGATTGGATTGATGAGATACGGTGTATTCTTTACTGAAAAATAATTCTTGTGTAGGTTTGTCAAACAGGGAATGCTGCAAGCCAGGTGTTGCCCGAATGATAGAACGGTTATAATCAATTGGAAACTTTCGATCAATTGGAAAATATCGTTTTTCAGACTTGTTGTAGGCTAGTTGGTCCTCTTTTTGTAGGTTTCTGCCTCTAAATCCTCCCGATTTGGACATTAAATGTGTAGAGCTACTGCCAAGTAAGTCTGCAACATTAAAACCGTCTTGAACTGCAAGATAGCACCTTGCACCTGAGATGGATCCACCGATAGAGAGAATATCTCCTTTTTGGATAGTTGTAGGCTTGTTAAAAGGTACTTCATCTCCTCGAATTTTTGCTGGGAAATGGCTTCCAGAAAGGCAGATTGTTGTTGGCATATCAAAAAGATACGTCCCGCCAAAAAGCGTAATCTCCAAAACGGCATCATTAATATGATTGCCGAGGAAAAGATTTGCAATTTTCATCGAAACCTTATCGGCAGCTCCTGTTGGTGAAATGCCAATGTGAGTATAGCCATCACGACCAAGATCCTGTACTAGGTCCTGAAATCCTTGCTTGATTACCGTCATCTTCAAAACAATGACTCCTGGTTATCGTGAAATTCTTCTTTGGTGATGGGGTAGAATTCAATGGCTGCTCCCATGGGTAATGCAGGCGTTTTCGCCTGATTCCAATTAAATAAAGTAAGTGGGGTTCTGCCAATGATATTCCAGCCTCCAGGGCTTTGAATTGGGTATATACCAGTTTGTTTCCCTCCAATAGCAACAGATCCCGCGGGCACGATTGTTCTCGGAGATTCTAACCTAGATGTTTCAAGGTTTGGGTCCATACCACCGACATAAGGAAACCCAGGAGAGAAGCCTAAAAAGTAAATTAAATATTTTCCAGTTGTGTGCTTATGAATGATCTGCTCAATGCTTAACCCTGTATGGGAGGCAACGCGAGCGAGATCAGGTGCAAATTCACCTTCATAACAAACCGGTATTTTGATTCTGGTTTTATCAGCGACTTTTATTTCATGATTCTCGCTAAAAAGTTGTTTTAGTTTTGCGATGGTTCGCCACAAAGAGATACCTTCTTTTAACCGGATTAATATGGAGTTATAAGCAGGCGAGAGGTTGCTAATTTTATCATCGTGATTCTCTAATAAAAGAGTGCTGTAAAAATGAACTTGCTGGTGTATATATTCTGATATCTCCGCGTTAAACTGAACCATGATCGAACGATCAGAAGCAGGAGAAATTGTGGGCTCTTTAAATGTGTTTTGGTCCAACGCTAAATACCTACGTAACGGCTCACAGTTAAAAAGATAAAAGCGATAATAAGTAGTCTCACTATAATGACCATAATATTGTAAGAGGTAAAGTCCATTCTTTTTGAATTTGTTATGTCTCTTGTTTTAAACACATCTCTAAAGAATTTCATAGGTATATATTACTTCAAGTTTTGATAACGAATAAATAACCAGTTTTCCTGTTGTTAATTAAGGTACGTATAATCATATTGTTTATATTTTATTGTTAACGACCGTTAAAATTTGAAAGGAAACCAAATGAGAGATATCTTAAAATACACATTGTTACCACTATTTCTTTTTCAAGCCTGTAGTGATGAAATAAAAAAAGAAAAATTTGATATTGATTGGATTTATTCAGATGAAGGCAGGATGGTAGGCGCTAGTTACAATACCGCTTGGATCAATGATAATACAATGTATTTGATGGATATGCGTAAACCAAAAGAAGAGCGCACGCTCCTTAAAATGAACCCAAGTTTATCAATGAAAATGGTTCCTGTTGTTGACAGCGAAAAAATTTCTAAATCTATTTTAAGTGCTGTTGGAAGAACAGATACATCCATGTATATAGAATGGCCGAGTTCGTTTAGCTCAACGGGTAATCACGGTATCTACTTTTTTGAAGAAGATATTTACATGTTAGACGTACCAAATGAAAGCTACCGCAGAGTAACGAATACAAAATCAGAAGAAAAAGCAGCCAGGTTTTCACCAGA
>JABGWJ010000060.1 GCA_018645565.1 bacterium
ACACGCCTCATTGAAGCACCTGCTGTTTGAGCATAAGGTTTGCTAAAAGAATAAGAACCAGCGTTTGGTGATTTATCTGAACCGCCGGAAAGATATGGACCGACATTAAAACCAAATATCCAATCTAATATTTTCTTGCTCCCCATTTTGTGTTCATGTTTTAAGTAGTGAGCTCTTCCCCATTCCCAATTTTTCATATTGTGCCCTACAATATTTTCAATATCTTCTATACCATTAACGACTGCCCTTTTTAATACTTCTTCAAGCGTTTCTATTTTTCCTTTTGTTCTTATATCATCTATCCATGAAGAGGAGCCCTCTGCCAAAATTTTTCTTAAACTTCTACTGTGTAAATACTTCATAGAGGTAAAAGCTTCTAAATATTTATCACCGAGTAAAGATAGCTCATCACCAAATAGTTCAATCACTAATTGACGAAGAACTGAGTGGAATATAAGCGCACCTTTTGAATCAGGGGTTTCAATAAAATTCCAATCCTTGAGTATTTTCATAGACTTATTAATTTTTTCGTTTTCCTCTGTAATATTTACTGTCAAAAAGTACGGTGTGATTTCTTTAGCAAATAAAGAAGTGTAATCAAGTTGAACTGATTTCATATCATCAACACTTGCCGTACTTAAAGTGTCAAGTCGAGAAACTATCTGTTGTGCTCTACTGGGGTCGGCCCATAAACCGCTTATGTAGTATGGAAAGGTATCATCAATTGTTTTGTTGTTAGCAGTCGCTATATACCCTGATTCAGGATTAAACAAATAAGGCATTTCTTTAAACGGGACTCTCCCCTCCCAATCATAATCAGGGTCGTGACCCGGCCTAGGTATAAGACTTGAGCCTTCTTTTCTAATCGGAACGTAAACAGCAGGCCTCCAGCCTATATTACCAAATACATCAGCGTAAACAATGTTTTGTCCAGGAACACCAAAGTTTTTTACAGATTTAGAAAAATCGTCCCAGTTTTTTGAAGTTGCTAAACCAAATAACCCATCGATTTCTTTCGTTAACCAATTACCTGTCCAAGCCATAGAAAGCGCAACGGTATCGTCTTTTATTAAACTATGTACGTCGGTGATAATTGGTCCATGATGTGTTAACCTAATTGTAATAGTTGTATCCCGGTCATTTTTTAAAGGGATTTTTTCTGTAATTACTATCATATCCTGATAACTATCATTGTATAGATATTGATTTGAATTTTCTGGGTTTATTGATTCAATAAAAAAATCCATATCATCAACCATTGAATTTGTTAGACCCCAAGCTATGTGTTCGTTTTGGCCGATAATTGGCATAGGGATCCCAGCCAAACAAAGACCACTTACATTGAACCGGCCTCCTTTTAAATGCATTTCATACCACCTTGGTGGTTGTGTGAATTTTAAATGTGGATCATTCGCTAAAAGAGGTTTCCCGGATTCTGTTCGTGTACCCGAAACAACCCAATTATTAGAACCAGAAACAGAAGAATTATAACCAAGTAACTTTTCAAGTAATAATTCTTGATCCATGATTTTTGAAAAAGAGATGTTTTTAACTGATTGGTTTTTATGAGTTATAGTTGGATGTTCGTCAGCATAATATGGATAAACTTCTTTTAGTTTTTCTTTTCCAAAATAATTCTCAATTGCACCGAATACAATCTCTGGCTTCCAAGAAGATGACATTTCCCGCGCCATCATCCTTGAATATCCCGTAACAATAGAGGGGTTCCAAACAGGTGGTTTTAATTGAAGTATTTTAAATTCAATTGGTAAGTCGTCGTACACCTCTTCAATTCGATAATTTATACCTGCACAAAATGCATTTATTAAAGAGATTGTTTCGGGGTCTAATTCTTTAACTAGTTTTTTAGCTGTGTCATGAATTCTCCAAGTTCTTAGATATATATCACTTTCAAGTAATTCATCTCCAAGAGCATATGATAATTCTCCCCTAACAGAAAAATTAACTATCGACATTTGAAACAGTCGGTCTCTAGCTGCGTAATAACCAGAGGCATAAAACAAATCTTCCTCGTTTTGAGCGAAGATATGAGGGACACCAAAACTATCTGTATAAATATCTACAGAATTATTAAGACCGTGTATTGATTGGTGACCTTCATATTTTGGTGTCGGATGAATAAGATACCAATATATTATTGAGAAAGATATTATTAACGTTATAGAAATAAGTTTATTTTTCATTTATAGGTCATTTGATTTGTAACAAGACTTTACTGTTTTTTGTCAATTGTTAATAGAATTCTTTTGTCTGGGTCAATTCTTATTTTGTTATACTGAGGAATTGCTATCATTATTGGTTCGCTTGTTATAACCAATTTTTTTTTAGTAAATCCAATGTTTGATTTATAAAAAACCTCAACTGGCATTGAAAAATCACTGTTTTCCCAACTAAGCTCAACAAACGTGTGGTTTGAACCATGAGTGGTTTTTTGATTAATTACGGGGTATTGGTTTTCATAAAGATATACTTTAAAAAACCAATCAATATTTGTTCCAATTTCATTATGAACAATATCAATAAAATCACTAGTCGTTATCTGGTTATTAGGAAGGTGTTTTTTTGAATGTAATACGTCTTTTAGTATTTTAAAAAAACTCTCGTCTCCCACTAAGTATCGAAGCATGTGCAAAACAAAAGCTCCTTTATAATATGGATCCAAACCAAAAACTTGACTCATTGTAGAGTTTCTTTCTAAAACAATAGGTTTACTAAGTGGTATTTTTTTTGAAATATTTTTAGTAAGAAAAGAATTGTATTCTTCATAACCATATTTTTCTTCAATATATAAGGCTTCACAATAAACGGCAAAACCTTCATGTATCCAAAAATCTGACCAATCACTAACGCTTAAGTAATTACCCCACCATTCATGAGCCATTTCATGAAACAATAAAAAGTCATACCCTTTTTCGTTTTTTTTATAATCATTTCCATACGCAATCATAGTTTGATGCTCCATACCGAAATATGGTGTGTTAACAAGTCCCAATTTTTCTTCAATCCAGGGGAACTGTCCAAAGTTTCTAGTAAAAAAATCAACAAATATTTCTACCTGATCTAATAGTTTTTGAGCACCTTCTAAATTTTCTTTTAGAACATAAAACTGAACCCTTAAGGGTTTTCCTAAAGAAGGAACAATCCTTTCGATTAACTCAAAGTGCCCAACTGTAAAATTTATATTATATGGATTAATACTATATTTTGTACTCCAATGCCATGTTGTCCATTTGTTTTTATGTTCTTTTACATTTTGAAGGTTTCCATTAGATGCTACAGATAGCGGTTTTGGAACAGTAATGTGAAGTTCAGCACTTTCTGGTTCATCACTTGGGTGCTCTTTAGAAGGATACCAAAGATGAGAACCATTAGACTGACAAGAAACACCAATCCAGGGATAACCATCTTTGCTTTTGCTCCACGTAAACCCACCATCCCATGGCGGGTTTTCCGCTATTGGAGGCTTCCCTTTATATTCTACAGTAACCAAAATTGTAGAATTAATTTCAAGGTTTTGAGGCTTTATAAATATAGTATTGTCACGATGTTTAAAAGGAGTTGTAACACTATCTATCATTACCTTTGATATAAAATATTGATTTAATAAATCTAATTCTATAAACCTTACTTCATCAATTATCTTAATTTTAATATTAACATGTCCAGATATTATTTTTCTTTTTGGGTCAACTTTTAGTCTTATATCATAATGCCTAACGTCTACTCCTAATTGATTCTTACTTAATTTTCCGCCGGAGGTTATATCTTTAGAAAACACTATCGATAAGAAGCTAAATATCAATAACAATCCCCTCATGTTTTAATTATTTTATATTGATATTGATAAATTCCAACCTGCTTAGGAACCTCAACTAAGTTAACAAATTTAAGTTTTGAGCTTTGTATTTTATCAGAAAAAAGAGGAACGCCTTCACCAAATATATGTGGATGTGGTGTAATGTATATATCAGTTAAAAAAGGGTAAAACCTAGAATACGTTTTACCACCACCAACAATAAAACATTTTTTTGATGAAATGTTTTTTAAAACATCTCTTGGGTTATCACTTCTTTTTACTACTATTACTCCTCGACCTTTTAATTCGTGAGCTATCGTGTTTTTAGTATTGGAACCCATAATAATTGGATATCCCATAGTCTGCTTTTTAAAAAGCGGTAGGTCTTTTGTCCAGGTTATTATTTCGTTACTATGTCTAGCAATAAAGCCATCTACCGTCACTGCCGC
This sequence comes from bacterium, assembly GCA_018645565.1. GTDB lineage: Bacteria > Fidelibacterota > Marinisomatia > Marinisomatales > UBA1611 > TMED80. The sequence continues at coordinate 4,267 of JABGWJ010000060.1, forward strand.
AATTAGTATAATTTCAGATGGCAAAATTATAACACGGTTAAGTTAAAAGTTTTTAACTAGTCTTTTTAGGTATATATAGATCTGTAACAGTTCCTTCAAAAACTTCTGCTGCATTTGCAAATGTCTCTCCTAATGTTGGATGAGGGTGAACTGTTAAACTAATATCTTCGGCGTCTGCACCCATTTCAATAGCTAATGCACCTTCAGATATTAAATCACCAGCATTAGGACCAACTATTCCAACACCAATCGTCCTCTTCGTTTCTTTATCAAAAAGAATCTTTGTTCGTCCTTCATTTCTACCTAAGGCAAGAGATTTTCCACTAGCCGCCCAAGGGAACTCGCCTTTTTCATAAGAAATAGATTTTTGTTTTGCTTCAGTTTCGGTTAAACCTACCCAAGCAATTTCTGGATCTGTAAAAATAACTGCTGGGATAGCTTTGGAATCAAAGGCCGCTGGTAAACCACATATCACTTCAGCCGCGACTTTTCCCTCATGTGTTGCTTTATGGGCTAACATAGGGTTTCCAACAATATCACCAATTGCATATATGTTATCGACACTTGTTTTTTGATATTTATCAACTGATATAAAACCTTGCTTATCTACTTTTATACCTGTCTTATTTACTCCCATTTTATCTGTATTAGGCCTCCTACCAACAGAAACCAGAACTTGATCATATGTTTCAATATTTTCTTTTCCATCGCGTTCCATTGTAACGCTCAAACCTCCAGTAGAAGATTCTTCAACTTTAGTAATTTTTGTAGATAATAAAATTTGATTGAATTCTTTTTTTAATTTTCGAGCCAGTGGTTTTACTAAATCTGGATCAGCGCCAGGAAGTAGGTTAGGTAAAAACTCTGCAACACTTACAGATGCACCTAAAGCGCTAAAAACCGTTCCCATTTCTAAACCAATATAACCACCACCAATAACAAGGAGACTCTTTGGGATTTTCTTAAGATCGAGTGCTGTCTTTGAGGTTAACACATTTTCATTTTCAAATGGAATCCCAGGTATAACTGACGAAGACGATCCAGCAGCAATGATACAATGATCGAACGTAATAGTTTCTTTTTTTGTATCAATTTTTAATTGCACTTCTGTATCTGATAAAAAAGTTGCCTCTGCTTGTACAGTTTCAACCTTCCTAGCTTTTGCCATTTGCCCAATTCCATTTGACAATTGTGAAACAACCTTGTTTTTCCAGTCTCTTACAGAATCAATATCTATTTTTGGTTTAGAAAAAGTAACACCCATTTTTTTTAAAGACTCTGCCTCTTCTAGAACCTTTGCTATGTGCAAAAGTGTTTTTGAAGGAATACAACCCCTATTAAGACAGACCCCTCCGAGCGTTGGGTCTTTATCAACTAACATTACCTTTCGTCCAAGATCAGCGGCTCTAAAAGCAGCTGCATAACCACCTGGACCCGAACCAATTACTAATATATCTATGTGTTTATTTTTTACCATTTAACATCACTCGAAAGTAGATACATCAAGGAGAGATCTTGAAAAAAATGTCGTAAAAGAAGCACCAAGCGCACCGTCTATAACGCGATGATCATAAGACAATGAGTATGGCATAACAAAAGTTGGGATAATTTCTTTGTTTTTATGATCATATAAAGGTTTCCAAGAGCTTTTAGAAACACCCATAATTGCTACCTCTGGGGGGTTAATAATCGGAGTAAAATTTGTTCCTCCAACTCCACCCAAACTAGAAATAGTAAAGGAGCCACCTTTAAGTTCTTCGGGTTTTAGTTTTTTAGTTCTAGCTCTATCACTTATATCCATTAACTCTTCGGAAAGACCTAGTACCGATTTATTATCTGCGTCTTTTATAACAGGAACAACCAACCCTGTTGGTGTGTCCACAGCTATACCAATGTTGAAATAATTTTTTTGAACCAGGTTTTCACCTAAG
>JABGWJ010000061.1 GCA_018645565.1 bacterium
ATTCCGCCTAAATTTTTATATAACCTGCCGCCATCTTGCTGTCTAGATAGAAAAACATCTTGCAAGCCATCATTATTATAATCTCCTATTGCTACACCAGCAGATATAAAAGAATTCTCAAGTTGATTTTCATATTGGGGATCTGGACGCCATTTATTTACAAAATCAATCCCTGAACTATTAGGATCAATATGTATATACGTATTTGATTTATTTTTCTTTTTAACCTTCCGATTAAATGGCTCAGCAGATAAAATTTGCTTTTCTGCAATAAGTGCATTCACTCTAGCTTTATCCTTCAATGAAACAGCTAACTTTATGTCGTCATTATTTCGAAAGGAATCACAACCTACCAAAAATATGATTATCATTAATGATGCAGACAATCCTCTTTCAAACAAAATAAACCCCTTAAATAAAAATTTGAATTTTAAAATTTGTCTAAAAAAGAGTAACGTAATAATTTTATAAATACTTCTAAATAGCACATCATATCTTAAATAAGATAATTTTTAAAATAAATAAAAGTTCATACAAATATTAAAAATACATTACTTTTGAACTCTTAGGGATTACAATTAATTAACTATCATGAAAAATAATCGAAGTCTTATGGTGATCGACCCCGCTGCTATTACTCCTTGTATTGAATCCTATAATCGTATATCTAAAGTAGCTCCCTCGCCTGTTACATACCATTTACCAGCGCTCTACAATACGGATAGTTTATTTAAAGAATATGATACTAGCTCAACAAATGGTATTATCATTCTTGGTAGCGCAACATCTGTAAATGATGAAAATAGATGGCAAGATAAAATTATTGAAATTCTTTTGGATGCATCCAAAAATGACATTCCTATTTTAGGCCTGTGCTACGGACATCAATTAATAGGTAAGGTTTTTGGAGGGAAAGTTGAACCTTTGTGGAATGGCGAAATAAAGCAAGGCAATAGAATTGTGCACTTAAAAGAGAGTGTGACCTGGGGGAAACCTAAATCTGGGCACCTACTATATTCTCATCAAGATGGCATTACAATTTTACCTCCTAATTTTTCAGTCTTAGCATCAAGCGATATGGTCTCCATTGAAGCAATAGCTAGTAATAACAAACCTATATGGGGGTTTCAGCCACACTTAGAAGCCACTAATTCATTTGTAAAAGAGCATAAAATGGGTCCAGAAGGTATACAAGAGTCCTTTGATTTTGGCCATAGGCTTTTAGATAGCTTCCTATTTTCATTAAGATGATTAAATCAATTCATACTTTAAGTTTAATTTTTTTATTAAATATATACATTTCTTGCACTCCTCCAAGATCACTTTATAGGATGGAAGGTTCTACGCCCTTGATAAAAAAAATAAATAAACTGATTGTGGATTCAGGAGTTGATCTAAACATGAGTATCCAAATCGTTTCACTTGGCGATAATAAGACACTCTATGACTATAATAGTCAAAAACTTTTGATGCCGGCTAGTACGAATAAATTGTACACATGTGCAGCCTCACTGCATTATTTAGGCAAGAATCACCGTTTCAAAACACAAGTTTTGGCAAGAAAAAATAATCTAATTTTGCGAGGTGGCGGTGATCCAGATCTAACAATAGATAAGCTTGATTCGCTCTCAATTGAAGTCTCAAAAAAATATAAAAGCATCGACACCCTTTTCGTTGATGATTCTTTTTTAGATAGTTTAAACTATGGTGAAGGTTGGATGTGGGATGAAGGTCCATGGTGGTACGCAGCTCCGATTAGCGCATTATCCATAAATGACAACTGCGTTAATTTTTATATAGAGCCTGGACCCTTAGGCCAAAATGCAGTAGTAAATTATTTTCCTAAAACATCTTACATAAATGTTTCAAATAAATCTTTGACCGTTAACGACACTCTCGATTTTAAAAAAATCAGAATTGATCGGAATTGGGTGAGTTCAAAGAATGATTTTATTATACATGGTGAAATCATGGATACGGCCAGAATTGACACGTTCTATAGAAATATTAATAACCCTACTATTTTTGTTGGGACAATTTTCAAAGAACTTCTAAAAAAGAACGGATCTACGGTTAAGCACCTATCAACAATTTCTAAAAATTCTGATGACTATTTTGATTTAATCGAACATCAATCAGATTCATTACTTGTTTCAGCAAAAAATCTTATGAATGAGAGCGATAATCTAACAGCAGAGCTTTTTATAAAATCAATAGGCGCTTTAGATACATTGCCAGGCACATGGAAAACAGGCTTAGACAGTGTTAAATCTTTTTTAGCAAAAGAAGTATTAATAGACACCTCTAATATTAGACTAGCTGATGGTTCAGGAGTCTCTCGCTATAACCTAACTAGCTCAGCTCAACTAATTGACTTGCTAAAATGGATGTATAAAAGTGACTATAAAAATGATTTCATCTATACCTTACCTGGAGGAGGCTGGCCAAAAAGCACTCTAGAAAAAAGGCTGACATCTGAAGCTGGGTTAGTTCGAGCAAAAACGGGAGGACTTTCAGGTGCTCGAAATTTAGCTGGATACATCACCTCTGAAAAGTATGGAGATGTAGCCTTTGCTATTTTAATGAATGGTTATATAGGATCGTCCTCTAAATACACGCGACTGCAAAACCAAATCGTAAAGGCAGTTATATATGATTAAGCCTAAAGCTCTACATAAAAATTCAACGATAGGAATTATTAGTCCCTCCTTTTGGCTCGATGAGGAAATTTTACTTTCGACATCAAAATATTTTTCAGACCTTGGCTATAAAATCGTATTTGGAAAAAGTAATAAGTTGAAATGGGGACCTTTTGCGGGCACACCGCAAGAAAGAGCAGACGATATTCATTGTATGTTTGAGGACTCTAAGATAGATGCTATCATATGCGCTAGAGGTGGGTATGGTGCAAATAGAGTTCTCCCTCTCCTTGATTATGGAATCATAGCAGAGAATCCTAAAATTTTTGTGGGATACAGCGATATAACAGCATTTTTAACCTCAATAACTCAAAAAACGAATTTAGTAACATTTCACGGTCCAATGTTAACAACCTATAAAGAGTCATGGATTGAGTATAATTATGGTTTGATGCAGCGGGTATTATTTGGTGAAAAATTTATTAAATTATTTAGTCCAAATGATCTTGAGCAAAAAATATTAAAAGAAGGAAAAGCAATAGGACCTTTATGGGGCGGAAATATGTGCCTGCTAACGAACAGATTAGGTTCAGCTGAAGAATTAAATACAAATGGATCTATATTATTTCTTGAGGATATTGATGAGTATTTATATTCTTTTGAAAGAATGCTTGTACAAATGCGTAATGCCAGAATGTTTGACAATATTAAAGGCTTAATTTTTGGCGAATTAAAAGATATGAAAGATCAAGAAATAAAATTTGGGAGAAATACAGACGAAATAATTTTAGATATTTGTGGCGATTTGAATATTCCAATTATATCTAACTTCCCTTGTGGTCATGGTAAATTTCAATCGACTCTTCCAATATCAGTGACTACTGAAATAGATACTACAAACAAAGAAGCAATGGTTACTATAATTGATAACGCAGTCGAGATATAGCTTTTATGCTTAATTACATCTGGTTCGGTCTTATTTTTATTTCCGTTGTCGTGGGGACAATAACTGGAAGAATAGATTTAGTAACAGAGGCTGCTATTTCTATGTCAAAAACCGCAGTAGAAATTGCTATTGGATTAATCGGGATCATGGCTTTATGGTTAGGCATAATGAAAATAGCTGAAGAATCAGGACTTATAAAAATCATTGCGAAAATTATTAAACCAATAACAATCAGACTATTTCCAGATGTCCCTGTAGACCACCCAGCAATGGGATCAATCGTTTTAAATATGGCAGCTAATATGCTAGGACTGGGCAATGCCGCCACACCGCTTGGCTTAAAAGCGATGAAAGAACTCCAAGAGCTGAACGAACAAAAAGATACTGCAACTGATGCTATGTGCACATTTTTAGCCATTAATACTTCAAGCGTTCAAATAATATTACCGGCAACGGTAGTTGGTCTGATGGGCGCGTCTTCAAGTGAAATTTTTATTACAACTATTTTTGCAACTAGCATGTCAACGATTGCTGCTATTTTTTCTGTAAAGTTTTTATCCAAGATGGACAGATTTAAGATAAGACAGGAGGATAAATAATGACTGAAAGCCTTATCTTCATTACAAACCAACTGTCTAAGTATATCATACCTTTTTTGCTTGTGGGAATTCCTTTCTACGGATTAATTATCAAAAAAGTTAAGGTTTATGAATCGTTCGTTGAAGGAGCAAAAGATGGTTTCGATATCGCCCTTAGAATTATTCCCTATCTTGTAGCAATTCTTGTTGCGGTTGGTATGTTTAGGGCTTCAGGAGCAATGGAATTATTTATATCCCTTATTTCACCGGTGTTAAATATTATAGGCTTCCCGGCGGAAAATGTTCCACTAGCAATGATGAGACCACTTTCTGGAAGCGGGTCTTTAGGACTTTTTACAGATTTAGTAAATGAATATGGAACAGATTCAATATATACAAAGATTGGTGCTACAATGTTTGGGTCTACTGAAACAACATTCTATGTGTTGGCTGTCTATTTTGGATCTGTAGGAATCAGAAAATCAAGACATGCTTTAATTGCCGGATTAATTGCAGATACGGTAGGAGTTATAGCCGCTGTTTATATTTGTAAACTTATCTTTATCGCTTGACTGAATATAAAAAAAACCTAGGAATTAAAGAGTCTACTTCGATTGTCATTAGTCGAATTATTGGTTCAGGTATTTTTAGAACGCCGGCCCCTATCATGGCTCTTGTCGGTTGTACTTCTTTGTTTGGTCTCGTATGGGTCCTCGGTGGCGTAATTACTATTTTTGGTGCCGTGGTTTATGCAGAACTGACTGCGATGATTCCAAAATCTGGAGGACCGTATGTTTTTTTGAAGGAAGCTTATGGACCTTATCTAGCATTCTTAAGAGGATGGGCAATGTTTTTTGTTTCAGAGACAGCATCCATTGTTGCTGTCGCCCTTGTTTTTACAGAATTTATTAATGCTATTTATCAAATTCTAACAGGTACCGCTTTTGGAATATTTCCGACATTTTTATTATCCCTCTTTACAATATGGTTATTAACGACAATCAATCTATTTGGTGTAAAATTAAGTGGCAAATTTCAAATAGTCTTTGGAGTAACTAAGGTTGCTGCCGTTGGCGCAATAATTGGAATTACATTAACTGGATTTAGTACAGGAAATGCTTCTCACTTCACAGATTCATTCTGGCCTGAAGACTTTGGTTGGTCGACAATATTAGCCATTGGTGCAGCGCTTCGATATTCTTTTTTCGCTTTTAGTGGTTGGGAAGGTGCAACCTACATGGCAGAAGAGGTAAAAAACCCAGGGAGAACTCTGCCCCTTTCATTGTTCCTTGGTATAAGTGGAATTATGATTTTATACATAGGAGCAAATGTTGGATATATATACCAGTTAGATGTTGAAACAATAAAACAGAATAAATGGGTTGCAACAAAAGCAGTCGAAGTTGTTCTAGGCGCTACTGGAGGAATACTTATTTCTATAGCAGTTGCAATTAACGCATTCGGTAATATTAGTACCCAAATTTTATGCAAAGGTAGATCATGGCACGCCATGGCTAGAGATGGACTATTTTTTGATAGTTTTAAAAAACTTCACCCTGTCTATGCTACTCCAAATAATGCTTTAATTGGCCAGGGAGTCTGGGCAACAGTTTTACTTACAGGTGCAATATTATCAAATTATTTTCAATCTGGAAGTACTGGAAATAATATGTATGAGACAGTTATAGATTTTTTCTCCGCTACAAGTACAATATTTAATATATTTACTTTTGGATCGATATATGTTTTAAGAAAAAAGTTTCCAGATAGAGCAAGGCCTTATAAAGCATTTCTTTATCCCGCAAGCATGATTATAGTACTGGTGCTTTATAGCTCTTTTTTAATATTAACTTTAATCACTGCACCAATACCATCATTACTGGGCATAGGCCTGACCGCAACTGGTACGATTTATTATGTTAAAAAAATAAAAAAGTAAATTTATTGAACTGAAAAAGAGTCTGCGTAAAGTTTCTTGTTTTTTACCTTACCTTTAACATCTACAATTCTAACAACATTACAAAAACCATCCTTAGCATGCGAATCAACCTGAGCGTCAATATCAACATTTACTACTTTGACAACATCTTTGCCTATTTTAAGCGATACTCCACAAGATCTATCTCCGGATTCAAAATTACACATACCACATGAGGCAAATGCTTTGCCATTAATTTTACCATTCGATGGAATCATCTCTATAAACGCTTTGGATGTCTTCTTCTTGTCAGCGGCACATGAACCACAGCCAGCGCTTAGTTGATTAAATGCAAAAATACTAAATAACGCGATTGAAAAAATAAATTTAGTTTTCATACGTTAACTCCTTTTGTTTGAATTTACAGATTGTTTAACCATGTCTAAATTTCTGCTTCTACTGGATACTATGCAGTTTAGAACTATGATACTTAACATAACAGCATATTTGTAATGTTCAAAATGAGTGCCAAAACCTGCAGAAAATGAAACCAATTCGAAAAAAATCACAGAAAGAATAAAATAATTGATACGGTTAAGCATGATAAAATTCCTCTATTTTGAGATTATGAGTATATTATTTGAAAATGATGAGCTGTAAGATGAAAGTGATGCTGATGGTGGCCCAGAAACTACATTTCCATTGGCATTAAAACCGCCTCCATGTCCAGAACTACACATTGCCAAGCCTTGACTGTTAAAGTCATTAACAGAATAGGATGAATGCGTGCATCTTCTTGATAATACTTTAAAATCATCTTCTGATGTACGAACCAATAACAAACCTTTAGAATCTATTTCATTAGGACCCAAAACAGATGTTCCACCAACAACTTCTAGGTTTCGATGTGGTTCTTGTGAGATATCCACTGATAATTGGATATCATTATCACCATCATTATCAGTATTCTGATCATAAGCTGTACTATCTTCACAACTTTGCAGAAGGCCTAGTGCTGATACACCAACACAAGCACACGCTGCAAAACTGGACTTCTTGATAAAGCTTCTACGATTCATACAATAAATATAGTTTTAAATACCGCAAGATATCAAATATTATAACTGAAAATCGCTTAAAACGCTTGTTCTACTTCTTGAACCATAGCACCTTTTTGAACAATATTTTACATCTTCCCAATTCAATTTCCATTTTTTTCTCCAATTGAACGGCCTTTTACAAACTTTACAAACTTTAGATAGATTTTTCATAAATACTTTAGAAATAAAAAAGTTCAGA
>JABGWJ010000062.1 GCA_018645565.1 bacterium
TACTCAAAGAACTACAACCCAAACTGAGCAGATCTTAATAGGCGAAGCGGATGCATACGAAGCACGTTGTAGAGGTTGTTTTAATTTAGATAAAAATAAGTAATGCAAGAATATACTGGAATTTTAGGAGTTTTAGTTTTACTAGGAATCTCCTACATGCTTTCCAATAATAAATCATTAATAAATAAAAATATAATATTCTGGGGTTTAGGTCTACAATTTTCTTTTGCAGTTATTATTTTAAAAACCTCTTTTGGAAAGGCATTGTTTTTTTATTTTAATATTTTCATAGTGAAAGTAATCAGTTTCGCTGATGCCGGAAGTGATTTTTTATTTACTTCATTTATTCCTGGTGTCGGCTATGATCAAGCTTTGATTAACTTTGCCTTTCGTGCGTTGCCTGTTATTATATTTTTTTCAAGTCTGATAGCTGTTAGTTATCACCTTGGAATAATTCAGTTTATTATTAAAAAGATCGCATATGTTATGGAGAAAACAATGAAAACTAGCGGAGCAGAAACATTAAGTATATCTGCAAATATATTCGTAGGACAAACTGAAGCTCCAATTTTAATTAGACCTTACATATCAACAATGACAAAATCAGAATTAATGGCTGTCATGGTTGGAGGATTTGCAACAGTTGCTGGTAGTGTAATGGCTCTCTATGTTACATGGCTAAATAATATACCAAATATTGCAGGTCATTTATTAGCTGCTTCAGTTATGTCAGCACCGGCAGCACTCATGGTTGCAAAAATCATTTATCCCGAAACAAAATCACCTAGGACCATAGATTCAACTGAGATCATTTTAGATTCGTCAGATAATAATTTAATGGATGCAATAGGAAGAGGAGCAACAGATGGAATGAAACTTGCAGCTAACGTAGCAGCCATGTTAATTGCTTTTATTTCAATGGTTGCAATGATTAATTTTATTTTAGGATTATTAGGAACTTCCATGCAAGATGTACTAGGATTATTATTCAAACCTCTAGCTTGGACAATGGGTGTACCCTGGAAAGATGCTGGAATCGTGGGTACACTTATGGGTGAAAAAATAGTGCTTACAGAACTTATTGCATTTGGAGACCTAAGTGATTATGTTAATAAAAATACTCTTTCAGAAAGATCAACTATTATTGCTAGCTATGCTCTTTGTGGCTTTGCAAATTTTGGGTCAATTGGTATCCAATTAGGCGGAATTGGAGCAATGGCACCAGACCGCAAGAATGATTTATCAAAATTAGTAATTAAAGCTATGCTTGGTGGCGCCATTGCTTCTTGGCTTACGGCTTCTATTGTAGGAATAATAATATAACAATGTCTTTTAAGATAATATTTATGGGGCCACCAGGTGTTGGTAAGGGGACTCAAGCAGCAATACTAAAAAACCATTTAAAGGTCCCTCATCTTTCAACTGGTGAAATACTTAGAAAAGAAATCGCCCTGGATACTGATATCGGTAAAGTCTCAAAAGAGTACATTGATAATGGTCTATTTGTCCCTGATAATATTTTAATCGAAATAATTGAAAATTATCTTAAAAGTTCTGATTGTCAGAATGGATATATTTTAGATGGGTATCCTAGAAATTTACAACAGGTAACAGATTTACATTTATTATTATCAAAATTAAATCAATCCATTGATCTAGCAATTAGTTTAACGGCTGAAAAAAAAGAACTTATCAAGCGATTGATTAAACGCAGTAAAGATTCCGGTCGAAGCGATGATGCCATCGAAATAATTTCTAAACGTCAAGATGTTTATTGGAACCAAACCGCTCCAATAATAAAATATTATCGTGAAAATAAAATTTTAAAAGAAGTGAATGGACTTGGATCCATCGAAGAAATAACTGAGAGAATAATTAAATTAATAAAATAAAATGCTAAAAATTGGTTTAACAGGTGGCATTGGTTCAGGAAAAAGTGAAGTAAGTAATTTCTTACAGTCTTGGGGTGCATACATTTTTGATGCTGATAAAGAAGCTAAGAACATCATAAATAACAACCTTGCTGCTCAAAAAGAAATAATCAAAGAGTTTGGAAGCGATGTAATTGACCCAAATCAAAACATAAACAAACAAAAGCTTGCCAGGATTGCGTTCCAAGATGAATTTCATCAACAAACTTTAAATGCCATAGTTCATCCCTACGTTTTTAAAAAAATTGACAATTCTTTTGAAAAAATCAAAATAGAAAATAAGCATAATTATTTTGTTGTCGATGCTGCTCTAATATATGAATCTGGAGCCGATACACACATGGATTACGTTATAGTAATATCTTCTTTAATCCGTTACCGCACAGAAAGAGTAATGTCAAAAAATAACATTACTAGGGAAGATTTTTTGAAGCGCGTTTCTTTGCAATGGTCGGATGAAGATAAAGAGAGTATGGCCGATTATATTATCCAAAATAATTCTGATCTGGAAAATTTAGAAAAAGAAGCAAAAAAAATATTTAATACTTTATTATAGTTTTATTTCCTGTCTCGCCTTAATGCTTTTGGTTTGTCGAAGATTTCTTTGAAAATAACTCCAGTTTTAACTGGATCATTTAAGTCAATTAAACCGGCTAATATATTTCCATTATTTTTAGGAAACTTTTTTACTATGGATTTTGAAAAAAAATCGCTTGATTTAGTTTTTAGCTTTTCATCAAAAATTTCCGCAGCATCCTCTGCTATCAAAGCTTCTTCATCTAATTTAATATCAGAGGCTAAATCATTGTCTTCATGTTCAAACCGATTTTCAAGATTTTCTTGATTTTGTATTGGTACTTTTTCATCGCCAATTAATGCATTTAAAATTCCTTCGCCAAAATCTATAATACTTCTTGATTTTTCACTGCTATTGTCTTCATTTTTTTTAATGAATTTATCTTTTTGCTTTTTTTTCATCCAACCGAAAAATGCATACAAAAGCATTAAAAATAGCCAATTACCCATTTTATTTATCCACACTCACTTGAGTGGTTATTTATCTTCAAAGTTGTTATCGTCTTTAGGGTGAATCGAAGAATCAGCAATTGAATCTCTCATTCCAGTATCGGCTTTAATATTATTCATATTATAATAATCAAGAACGCCTATGTTCCCATCTCGGAATGCTTGAGACATTGCTTTCGGAACTTCTGATTCTGCTTCTACTACTTTTGCCTTCATTTCTTGTACTTTTGCTTGCATCTCTTGCTCTTCTGCAACTGCCATTGCGCGTCGAGTTTCTGCTTTTGCTTGAGCAACGCGTAAATCGGCTTCAGCTTGATCTGCTTGTAGTGAAGCACCAATATTTTTACCAACATCCAAGTCTGCAATATCAATTGATAATATTTCAAATGCCGTGCCAGAGTCTAGGCCTTTATTAAGTACTGATTTAGAAATACTATCTGGATTTTCTAATACATCTGAATACGTATGAGCTGAACCTATAGCGCTCACAATACCTTCTCCAACTCTAGCAATAATTGTATCATCAGTAGCTCCCCCAACTAAGCCAGGTATATTTGTTCGAACTGTAACTCTTGCTCTTGCTTTCAGCTCAATACCATCTTTTGCAACTGCAGACAAATATCCCTCAACAGGTGCATTTATAACTTTGGGATAAACGCTCGTTTCAACAGCCGATTTTACATCTCTTCCCGCAAGATCAATAGCTGTTGCAATTTCAAAGGGTAACTGAATTTTTGCTTTATCCGATGCTATCATTGCAGAAACAATATTTTCTACATTCCCACCAGCAAGATAATGAGTTTCAAGCATGTCTGTAGAGATATGATCCAACCCAGCCTTATGAGTATTGATTACGCCATCAACAACTAGCCTTGGTGATATTTTTCTTAATCGCATTCTAATTAAATCCACGATTCTAATTCTACCAAGTCCTAATGACACAACTGCCTGTACCCACATACCTAGCGGAACAAAGTAAAAGAAAAGAACAAAAAATAATACAATTACAATTAAAAATGCACCTTGAACTACTGGCATATTTGACTCCTATTTAAAATTATTAAATCTTTATTTTTTACGAACAACTATTCTGTTACCATCTACAGATAGTATAATAACAGTTTCATTTTTATTAATGAAATTACCTTCACTTATAGCAAAGAATCGTTCGTCTTTTACGGTTACCCAACCTGATGGGTGTAGATCTGTTTCAGTTATAGCTTCTTGCCCAATTAATTTTTCCCATCCAAAGCTTGCTGCATAACCTTCTTCTTTTTTTTGAATTCCAGGTGAAGTTAAATCGTTCCAAAATTTTGTCTTAGTCATTGCTCTAAACAATAAGATTAATCCAACTAAACCTCCAAGAATACCTATTATTAAACCGTTAGAAGCTTGGTTCAAAATGTCCTCCCCTACTGGTATATCGGGGAGTAAAAGTAAATAAAGTCCCCAAATTATGAATATTATCCCTGCTACTCCTGCAATTCCAAATCCTGGTAAGACAAATGCTTCCACAAACAAAAATAAAATACCTAAAAAAATTACTAATAAATCATTCATTGTTGCTAATTCTGCAATATATGAAGCGCTTAATGAAAGAATTAGACATATCAAGCCTATCGAACCAGGGATGCCCCATCCTGGGCTTTGTAATTCAAATAAAATTCCTAAAAAACCAAACGTTGTTAATAGTGAAGCCACGACTGGGTTTGTTAAAAACCTAACAAAACTTTCAGACCAATTTTCTTTAGTCTTTTTAACACTTAAAGTTGAAAAACCTAAGGAGTCTAAAACAGCATCAAAATTATCAATAGAAGCGTCTGCTATATTGTACTTAAGAGATTGCTCTGTTGTTAAAGTAATTAAATTACCCTGCTTTCTTCCTTCTATGTCATCTACAATGACCGTATCACTATCAAACATGAGATAGTATATTTTAGTTTTAATCGTGTCAATTTCATTATCACTGTTCACAAATTCATTTACTATTTTACTTGGAAACTCTAGCTCTTCATCGACCATACCTCTTGCTATTATTTTATTTCTTCCCCGTTTCTCAGCGGTAGACGCCATTTCTTCTCGCATATAGCTTATAACTTTCTCACTTGCTTTATTCCCTTGCATATCCACTGCAGTTGTAGCGCCAATAGTTGCACCACCGGTCATATAAATTTTCTCACAAGACAATGATATAAGTGCACCTGCAGAAATCGCTCGCTTATTTATAAAGGCAATAGTTGGAACTTTTGAATCAAGTATTGCATCCTTAATTTGAGTAGCGGCATCGACCCTTCCTCCAAACGTATTGATTTCGAACACAATTGCTGAAGCGCTATCATTCTCTGCTTCTTGAATTGAACGTTCTATAAAAGGAGGTAACCCTAAGTCAATAGTCCCAGATATTGGAATATGATATACTTTATTAGCATGCGAAATGTTAAAAAGAATGCAAAAATAAATAAAAATTTGTTTCATATAGCTAAATTTGACTATGAATGATACAACTAGTCTAACACTATTCACTTAAAAAAATTATATAAAGGGATGTTTTTTGAGTCTTTATCATAAACTAACATATCATGTATTAAAATCTTTTGGCAATATATTGAGGTCATTATCTAGTAAAAATCGTTATATAATAAGCCAAAACATTGCTAGTATACTTTATAATTTTATTCCAAAACGTAAGGAAACTGCTATAAGTAATATTAGAATAGCTTTTCCAAATAAATCTTCTATTGAGGTTAATCAGATCCTTAAAGACTGCTATCAGTTTTTTACATATAATTTTATACAATTTATGGCTTTCCCACCAAAATACGATTCTCTTAAGATAAAAGTTGATGGAAGAGAAATTTTAAATGATGCCTTAAAAAATGATAAGGGTGTAATATTAATTTCTGCGCACTTTGGTGTTTGGGAAGTTTTAGGGCATTGGTTTGGGGTAAATGATTATCCACTTAGAGGAGTCGCTCAAAAACAAAAGAATAGAGGAGCAAATAAATTTTTTGAAGAAAAACGTAAATTAAGCGGAATATCACAGGTGTATAGGAAAATAAATATAGAACTACTGTATGAAGTTTTACATCAAAAAGAAATTCTTGGATTAGTTAGCGACCAAGACGCAAAGCAAAAAGGTGTATTTGTTGATTTTTTTAATAAACCAGCTTCGACGCATAAGGGTGCAGCTTTATTTCATCAGAGAACAAATGCACCAATGATATTTGGAGTTTGTTTACAGACTCAGTTTAACGAATATGAAATTAAAATTACAGCCATTGATTCAGAAGAAAATACTGTGAAAAACATAACACAGAATTATACTTCGGCATTAGAAATCTTAATAAAAAAGTATCCGGAACAATATTTTTGGTTCCACAAACGCTGGAAAACAAAAGAAACTAATTGAAAACTAAAATACTACATTGGAAAAATGAAAAAGCTTTAGATTCCGCAAAAAAAGTAATTTTAAACGGTGGAATTTTAGTTTACCCAACTGATACGATATATGGTTTTGGGGTAAATGCTCTAAACCTGGAAGCAATTAATAATCTAAATTTAGTTAAAAATCGCCAAGGCCCTATGAGCGTTATAATTGAAAGTAAAGAAAAAGCATCTAGCTGGGTAAAACTTCCTAACCATGAAATAAAAAGTGCATTAAAATATTTAAAAGCACAAACAACTATTATTTTCCCTGTAAAACAAAATATAGTAGAAAATAAAATATTAGGACCAGGCAATACATTGGGAATACGATTTTCAAAACACCCTTTTTGTATTTCACTAGCAAATTACTGTAGTGTTCTTATTACGACTACAAGTGTGAACAGAACTGGGGAAGAACCTAAAACAAATGTTGATGAAATTCTAAATTCTTTTAAAAATGAAATAGACTTAATCATTGAAGATGGAACACTTATGAACTCTGCTTCAAAAATATATAAATATGAAGCAGGAAACTTGAGAAATATCAGATGAAAATAATGTTTCTAATATCGTTTATGTCCTCACTATGCTTTGGAGATAAACAATGGGATGAAGTCTTAGAATACACTGCATCTTTTGGTGGAATAAATGTTGCAGATGCATCTTTGAGTTCAAAACGATATATAAATTCTGAAAATAAAAATATCCTAAAAATTCAATTCGTTGCTAAATCAAAACCATCTCTTAAATTTATTTTCCCAATAAATGATAAGATTATTATTGATGTTGATTTAAATACATGGGAACCAATTAAAGTACAAAAAAAACTAAGACAAGGAAAATATATACAAAACTCTTTGGCTTCGTTTAGGACTGATGAAAAAATGTTTATTTATAAAAGTGATACAATTTACTATGATGATAAAGTCGTCAACCCATACTCTTTAATATATTATTTCAGAATAAAAGACTTAGACTCTGCAAAAAACCATGAACTTCAAATAGTAGATAATAAAAAAATTATACCTCTGAAGTTTTTTGTTGATAATCGGGAAAAGATAAAAACTTCTTTAGGTAGTTACTTCGCCAATAAGATATGGCCTCAAAAAATGGATGGGAGTTCATTTAAAAATGCTGGTAAGATAACTATGTGGATTTCAGAAAAAGAAAAGCTTCCATTATTAATAAACTTAAAAATGAAATTTGGGTCTTTAAATCTTGAATTATCTAAAACTAGTTAAACAATCTCGTAACATCATTAAACATAACAGTAAACATTAGGCCTAATAAAAACACCATCCCTACTTGTTGAATCACCATTCTAGATTTTATGCTAAGCGGCTTTCTTATAATGGTTTCAATAAGTATGATGAAAATATGCCCACCGTCTAATCCAGGCACGGGTAGTATATTTAAAAATGCCAAATTTATACTAATCAATGCCATGAAGTTAAAAAGTGGAATCCAACCTGCTTTTGCTGTTTCACCAGCAATTTGCCCAATCATTATTGGACCGCCAAGATCTTTTATTGTTGCTTGTCCGCTAGCTAACATTTTAAATGTTAACGAAATCAGACCGAAACTTCGGAAGGTTTTTACATACCCTGCAGATGCTGATTCACTAAGATTTGTAGATACATATGAATAATCCTGCCCAATACCTATTCCACCAACAGTGTCAATTCCATTTTTTGTTGGCAGTGGGATTTTGTAAGTCTCAAAAGAAAATGATTTCTGGATTCCATCTCTTTGAACTTTAATATCTACTAAAGTATTCGGAATCGGTTGTAGGATTTTTACTAGATCTATCCATTGGTATACTTCTTTCCCGTTGATACTTAAAATTTCATCACCAGCCTTTAATCCTGCTTTCATCGCTGGACTGTTAGGAGAAACTGAACCAATGAATGGGGCTTCATTTATTTCAGGAATTCCTTGAAAAAAGGTAATACCTGTAAAAATTATAAATGCTGTCAAAATATTCATTATAACGCCAGCGCTTAGAATCCATATTTTTTGGAGAACTGTCTTACTTGAAAACTCATCAGGGGAGCCAGTTACTTCAGTATCAAAGCTTTCATCTAAAGAGCCAGCCATTTTCACATACCCGCCTAAAGGTATTAGTGCAACTACGTATTCAGTATTTGTACCCTTTCGATTTTCAATCTCTATTTTTGTATTAAAAATAGGCATCCATTTTAAACTCCCCTCAAAAAAGCGAAAGAAAAAAAATGTTATGTCAAAACCGCCATCTACTGATGTCACAGTGAAAAATCTTGGCGGAAACCCAATAGAAAATTTTTCTACTCTGACACCAACTGATCTAGCAGCTAGATAATGACCTAGTTCATGTACGAATACAAGAATTCCAATAACTAAAGCGGTTGACCAAATGAATATCATAATAATTGTTTATTTATATATAAATCTAATTGAATTGTTCCAAATTAATCAAAGTTGTTTACGAAATCTTTCGTCCAATAATCTAAGTTCTTAATGTCTTCTATTTTGGGATTTTTGAGCCAGGTATGATTTTCTACAGCAGCTTCAATGATTCTAGATATATCTGTAAATTTGATTTCTTCTCTTAAAAACCTGTAAACACAATAATCATTAGCAAAATTCAAAACTGCTGGAGCTGTTCCCATTTTCTCTAAGACATCATAAGCTAATTTAATACATGGGAACCTTTCAAAGTTTGGGGCTTCGAATGTTAAGTCTCCAATTGTTTTAAAATCTAATCTTTCCCATTTTGAGGGTAAATGCCTGGGGTATGTTAAAGCATATTGTATCGGAATTTTCATATCTGGAACACCTAATTGTGCTTTAATTGAGCCATCCTTAAATTGGACCATCGAATGAATAATTGATTGAGGATGGACTATAATTTCAATTTGAGATATCTCTAAATTAAATAACCAATATGCTTCTATTACCTCAAGACCCTTGTTCATCATTGTAGCTGAATCAATTGTTATTTTTTGACCCATTTCCCAATTAGGATGATTCAAAGCATCAGACTTGGTCACTGTTGAGAAACTGTCAATAGCCCGATTTCTAAAAGGTCCACCACTCCCAGTAAGAATTATTTTTTCAATATCTTCTTTAACCTCCCCAAATAAGCACTGCCATATCGCAGAATGCTCACTATCGACCGGAAATAAATTCGCTCCAGATTTTTTCATAGCATTATAAATAATATCACCAGCGACAACCAAGCTCTCTTTGTTTGAAAGAGCGACATCAACACCGTTCTCTAAGGCTTTCAATGTAGGCTCCATTCCTGATGCTCCGACTAATGCATTCAATAAAAGATCAACGTTCTTATCCCCAGCTAAATCTAATAACTTGTCTCTTCCAGAGTAAATTTCTATGCTTAATCCTTTTAACGCTTTTTCAACTATCTCAGCAGCTTGAATATCTACCATGGTTATTGAAGCAGGAAGAAATTCTTTACCCTGAGCAATCATTTTTTTTGTATTCATATTTCCGGTTAGATGCATCACCTGAAATTTTTCCGGAATTTTTCTAATCACGTTCAATGCATTTACACCAATTGAGCCCGTAGAACCAAGTATAGATATTTTTTTCAAAATTAAAACCCTTTAATTAAAGCAGCTTGAATTAAATGATTTTCAGAACTTACTTTAGATGAAATTAAAATATTTAAGCTGTTAAATGGAATCAGGAATTGAAGACCAATATGATTTAAGTCTCGTTCAATTTTTTTTGGAAGGTCGACTGAATTATAATATGAATTACTAATATAATAATTCGCTCCAAAATCAACATACATATCAAAAAATGATTGGTGAACTAACTTTTTAATATTGAACGAAGTTGAGACTAATCTAAAATCATTCAAACCATTAATTGCTGATTTTTGAAAAGATATAGTCCAATTATTATTTTCTCCAGTAATATAATGAATACCTCCTCCAATAACTTGTGGAGCATCTTTATCTAGATGCAACCCAAAAAACTTTCCGGATAATAATAAATTATCTGTTGGTTTAACTCCGAGCTCAAGATTTGGTAAAATCCACTTTTTGTTATTTATCTCTTTTAAAATTAATGATTGACCATATTTAATAAATAGTCTGTATCTGTTTGTTCTTGGGGTTTTGATTTGTTCAGAAAGCCATAATGTAGATGAACTTGCAACTTTTATTGCATAAGCATGAAGGCTCTCTTTATCAATGTTACTATACCTAAAATCTACACTCTGGCTATAAGAAAGACTTAATAAAAAACAACCAAGCCAAAGTATGAATTTCATTTTTCTTAAATAATTCCTCTGTCACTGTTTTCAATAAATTTAATAATCTTTTTTGCTAGCTCAGAGTCTATTAATTCTTGCTCTATTTTTCTTAGATTTTCTCTGCGATTATTTTTTGAACGAAAATAGGTTTTATAAATACTTTTTATTTCTTTCCTATTTTCTGATAAAAACCCTCTCCTTTTTAATCCAACGCTATTAATACCACTATACTCTAGAGGCGTTCCAGCAGCTAAAATGTAGGGGGGGACGTCTTGAGTTACTAATCCACTAGCACCAACAAATGCATGTTCACCCACATTGCAAAACTGATGAACTAAAACTCCACCACTCAATATAGCCCAATTTTCTACATTCACGTGACCGCCTAGGGTTGTCAAATTCGACATAATAACATTATTACCAACCGTACAATCATGAGCTACATGAACTGAGGCCATTAATAGACAATCAGAACCAACTAATGTTCTACCCGATGCAGAAGTACCTTTATTTATCGTCACAAATTCTCTAATGATTGTCCTATCGCCAATTGAAACAAAAGTCTTTTCGTTTCCATATTTTAGATCTTGCGGTATTGCACCAATTGAAGAGGAATGAAAGATTTTACAATCATTCCCTATTTTAGACCCTTCTGATATTGTTACATGGTTTCCGACAAATGTCCCATCACCAATAGAGACACCTGGTTCTATAACAGTATAAGCCCCAACAATAACATTGTTTCCAAGTTTTGAGCTTGCATCTACAATAGCCGTAGAATGAATACTATTTGAAATATTAAACCTCTACGCGGTCAACTAAATTCGAAAATATTTTTGCTTGCACCGCAAGCTGATTATCAATTTTGATTGTGCCATCAAACTTATATAGAGTGAGTTTTTTTGAAACTAGTTTAATATTAATATGTAGAGTATCCCCAGGAACGATTAAGCGCCTATAACGAACTTTATCAACACCAGATATAAACATATTTTTTTTAAGGGGATCATCTAATTCATGTAACATTAAAAAAGCGGTAGCTTGTGCCATCGATTCTAGAGAAAGAACTCCTGGCATAACAGGCTGACCTGGGAAATGACCTTGAAAAAAAGGCTCATTAATCGTAACGTTTTTAATCGCGTTAACATATTCACCTTGTTTTACTTCATCAATTCTATCAATTAAAACAAAAGGATATCGATGAGGTAAAATTTTAATTATATCTTGGATATTATAAGAATCTTTTACTAAATCATTGCTCATTTTCTAATCACCTTTCCATAACTCTTCTAATTCTTTTGCATAAACTTTTTTTAATTTTTTTACAAATTCAACATTACTAGCATGGCCTGCCCTTGCAGCTGTCACATGGCCGATAATTGGAACCCCAAGCAATGCTAAATCACCAATTAAATCAAGAGTTTTATGACGTACTGGCTCATTTTTAAATCTTAGCAGCTTCCCATTGAGTAAACCGTTTGAACCATTAACAATAGCTTCTTCTATACCAAATAAGTTTCTCAATCTGTTCATTTCTATTTGATCAATTTTTTTATCTACAATAACTAGCGCATTATCTAAACCACCGCCTTTAATTAAGCCTTGTTCTTTTAACATTTCGATTTCACTAAGAAAACAAAAAGTGCGGGCAGGGGCTACTTCAACAGCAAAATCCTCTTCCATATTATATATTGCTTCATATTGAGTCCCTAGAGCTGGCAAAGGATATTCAACTAAAAAGGTAACTCTAAAATGATCGCTTGGGATAACATGAATGTCTATATCTCTATAATAATCAGTGTAATTGACAGCACGAGTAATTTCTAATACTTTTCTTTTTGATTCTTGTTTAACAGTTCCAGCATCCGATAAAGCATCAACAAAATCTTTTGCGCTACCATCCATAACTGGCGTTTCTTTATTGTTTAGCTCAATCATTACATTATCAATTCTTAAACCGTTAACAGCTGCTAAAGCATGCTCAACAGTATGAATCCGTACATCATTTTGCTCTATTGTAGTACCCCTTGAAATATCAACTACGTGATCAATGTCTGCTTTGATTTCAGGGGAATCTTTAATATCAGACCGAACAAACCTTATTCCATAATTTTCCGGAGCAGGATGGAATGTAATTACACTATCAACACCTGTGTGCAAACCTACACCTTTGCAAGATTTTGAGCTTCGAATAGTTCTTTGTCTTCTATGCATTTATTAATCTTTGTTAGCGTTTTGAATTAAATGATTTAATTTTTTTTTAATTGATAAAACTTCTCTATGTACTGCATTTCTTTTATGCTCTTCTCTAATTGGCCTTGCTGGATAACCACCATACATTTGATTACCAGCCAATGATTTTGTAACACCAGATTTTGCTGCGATAATCGAATTCGGTCCTATCTCAACATGTGGAACAACCCCAGCCTGGCCACCAATTTGACAATTATCACCGATTTTAGTGCTACCCGCAATACCTACTTGCGCTGTTATTAAACATGCTTTACCAATCTGAACATTATGACCTATGTGGACTAAATTATCTAGTTTACTCATATCTCCAATAATTGTCTCACCTATAGTTGCTCGATCAATTGCTGAATTAGCGCCTATCTCTACATTTTCACCAATTACAACTCTTCCAGTTTGAGGAATTTTATGGTGCTGCTCATCACCTGGAATGAATCCAAATCCATCGCTCCCTATAACAGTAGAACTATGAATAATAGAATTATTTCCCATTATTGTTGAGTGGTATAAAACTGCATTTTGATATATCTTACAACCAGAACCTATTTTTGTATTCCTACCAATAAATGAATTTGCACCAACAAATGAATTATCACCTATTTTAACACCACTCTCGATTACAGCTCCTACTTCGATTGTAACATTTATTCCAACTTTAGAAGATGTAGAAATATGAGCTTTTGTGTCTATTTTTTGAGATAGAGGTTCATCTGGATAAAACAGCGACAATACTTTAGCAATCGCTAATTGAGGATTATCAACAACAATACCATTTCTTCCAGATAGTAAACTTTTATCTGAAACAATGGTTGCAGAGGCCTCAGTAGTTTCTAAATATTTAGCATACATATTATTTCCTAAAAATGAAATACTTCCGTTTTTTGCGTTCTGAATTTCAGCTACTTCACATATTTCTATGTTAGGGTCTCCAAAGATATTACCATTAACCAATAAGCTAATTTCCTTTAAACTAAACTTCAATTAGTATCTATTTTGAAGTATCTAGTTTTCTTAATTCATGCAAAACGTCATCAGTAAGATCATATTTTGGCTTGTAATAAAGTAAGCCTACTGATGCATCAATTATGTAATCATAACCACCATCAATAGCAACTTTATCAACGGCTTTTTTAACTTTCCCCAAAATATCATATTCCATCTGTGCTTGCTTCCGCATTAGTTCCCCTTGAGGACCAACTTTTTCAGCTTGGTATGTTTGTATTTGTTTTTCAGTCTGCTCTATTTCTTGTCTGATACTTTCACCTTTATCTAAAGACATTAATCTTTTTACTTCATAGTCTTGTTTCAAACTATCAAGTTTTTTAACTCTTTGATCAAACTCAAATTGAACCTTACGGTATTCAAGCTGTAGTTGCGACTCAGCTTCCTTAAATTCTTCATATTCACCGCGAATTCTTTCTGATAAAATATATCCTATTTTTAATTGTGCGCTTGCACTTGCGGTCATACCAATTAATAGCATAAAAAATATAGTTATTTTTTTCATTATTGCCATCTTCTCCTTAATTATTATTAAAATTGTTGTCCTATTGTAATCGATGATTTCCATCCAAATGGTTGCCCATCACCATCTACATCATCAAAGCCATACCCAAAGTCAAATCCAAGTTTTCCAATCATCGGCATAAAAAACCTGATACCTACACCAGCAGAACGTTTTAAATCTAACGGTCCAATTCTAGTTAAGTTAAACTTCTCTTGCAAATGCGATTCAATCCAGACATTCCCCATTTCTGCGAATAACATTCCGTAGACAACGGGATTTTCTGAAAAAGGAATACGAAACTCTGATGTTACTTTTATAAGTGCATTTCCACCAAATGGGCCACCACTTGAAGTAAGGGGCCCTATTTTATTATCTTCATAACCTCTCAAAGGGTTTCCATAAACCATGCCGCTACCACCCATAATAAACCGCTCATTAAAAGGCACCATAGATTTTTCACCATCATTTGATTTTAAAGTTTTGATTCCACCAATTTTTACTGAACTCATTAAGACAAACTTCCAAACTGTCGGCGTATACCATTCAAGGTTTAATACATGTTTATGAAAATCTTCATTACCGCCTAAAGGTCCTCCAGAAATACTACTGCTGATTGCCATCAATGAACCAATTGTTGGAAACTCAGGATGATCTCTACTATCACGGCTCAGCGATTGTGTAATGCTTACACCTACAGTTTCACTTAGACCGCCAGTATACAATTGTAATTGCTCCTCATTGTCCGCCTCATAAACTCTTTGATGTGCTGTAAATGACCAACTACCTCTAAAATAGTCATCTGGCCATTTAAATCTTCGCCCCCATCTAAAACTTCCGCCCTTAGTGACCATATCTAGAGGAGCATAATACTGTGATGATCGGCCAGAAAAACTATAAAATAACGAACCGCTTAATAAGTTATTTGTGTCATTAAACATTGGGTCAGTAAAACTAATACTTGCTCTTTCTCTTTTCTGGGGTTTATAACTACTTCCAAAATATGTATTATTATAGTTGGCAGCGCCAACTTCAAAAGACAATGCTAAATGCTGTCCTTTTCCTCTAAAATTAGGCAATGAAAATCCTCCGCCCCCTGTAACACCATAGGCTTGACTAAATCCCATATTCATATTTGCTTGGCCTGAAGATTTTTCTTCTACTGTCACTTCTATATCCACTTGATTATCATCAACCGGAACAACATCTGGGATCACGTTTGCAAAATAATTTAACATCATTATTTCTCGATGCGTTCTCATCAAACGCTCTTTATTAAAGACGTCCCCAGGATAAATACGCATAATTCTTCGTATTACGTTTTCCCTTGTCCTATCATTTCCTTTGATAGAAATATTTCTTATATAAACTTTATGATTTTCAGCAATAACAAAATGTACATCAAGCGAATCAACTCCCACTGGGGTTACTTCTGGCTCAATACGACTGTATATATAGCCTTTGTCCATATAAAGCCCTTGCATTCTATCATAGACTGCTCGAGAAAAAGCTTCTTCACTGTAGTCGTCGCCAGAAGAAAGACCTAATGCTCTTGAAAGGATCTCTTCTGAATATAATGATTGCCCTTCCCATGTAAAATTTCTGTATTTATACTTAGGCCCCTCATTAACATTTATAACTACATCTAAATATTTACTTTCACCATCATAAATTATTGAATCTGATAAAATTGAAAAATCTCTGTGGCCTTTATTATGATAAAACTCAATAATTTTTTCTTTATCTATTTCGAGGTCATCTTTATCAAAGGCTGTTCTCCAAAAATAATACCACCTTTGCTGCTTCGTCTCTTTCATTAGCATTCTTAATTTCAAATTCGAATAAACATCATTTCCCTCAAAATAGATATTTCTAAGTTTTATTTTTTTATTCTCTGAAATACTAAAAACAATATCTTTTGTAATATTTTTAGCTTTCCCATCAAAAAGACTCTCTATGCCTTTAGAATCAATTAAATCTGCTTTGACCTCCACATTAAGATATCCTTTTTCAAAATACAGAGTTTTTATCTCTTTAATTTTTTCGTGAAGTAAATTGGGCTTTATTCTTTGCCCTGTAACTATATCAAGCTCTTCTTTAAATTTGCTATTTTTTATCTTCTTGTTTCCCTCATATTTTACATTGCCGACAACCATAGATTCAGAAACTAACAAGGTGATACTAACTTCATTTCCCACTTCCTCATCGTACCTGATTTGAACATCATCAAACAGACCCAGTTGCCACAACCTTTTAATAGCTCTTGGAAACTCTGCGGAGGATACTTTTAACCCTTTACGTAGACCAGATGTAAAAATAATTGTGTTTGCAGTCGACACAATATTGCCTTCAACTTTTACATCTTTTAACAAAAATTCTTGGTTCCCTTGTGAGAAAAGGATGCTAAAAATTGAAAAGAGGACTATATATTTTTTCATTTTAATTTTCTAGTTGTTCACTAGTTTTTCCAAACCTACGTTCTCTATTCTGGAAATCAACTATTGCTGTAAACAATTCATTTTCTCTAAAAGAGGGCCAATATGTGTTTGTTAAATACATTTCTGTATATGCTGACTGCCATAAGAGAAAATTACTTATTCTTAATTCTCCACTAGTACGAATTAATAAGTCTGGATCTGGACAGTTATTCGTATCTAAATATGAAGAGAAAATATTTTCATCGATTGAGTTACTATCTAGACTCCCTTTTTTAACATCATAAACTATATTATTTACAGCAGAAATTATTTCTTGCCTGCTTCCATAGTTCAAAGCTAGGATCAAATTCAAACCAGAGTTTTCAAATGTTAGCTTTTCACCTTCTTTGACACCTTTAACTGTTCCCTTAGGCAAAATTGAAATATCCCCTATTGTCGAGAATTTAACATCATTTTTGTGTAACTCTTTTATCTCTTTTTTTATAGTAGAAAGTAACAAAGTCATCAAGGCTTTGACTTCTGTTTTAGGCCTACTCCAGTTTTCTGTAGAAAAAGTGTATAACGTTAAATACTTAACGCCTATTTCTCCGCATATTTTGGTTATTTCTCTAACAGAGTTTATTCCCTCGCGATGTCCAGCTATTCTAGGTAGACCTCTTTCTTTTGCCCACCTTCCATTCCCGTCCATAATAATAGCAATATGTCTAGGTATTGTCTTTAATTCGGATTTATCTATTGTTTTTGGTTTCATAAGAATCTTATCAAAGAAATAAGTATAGTTTTAAATCTTCGACTTTAAGATATCAGCTATTTTTAACATTATACTAGAGCAATAGTTAGAATGTTCCTTATCATTAAGTCTCATCTAAAATTGATACCATTTTCTCAACAATGGACATATATATTTTGGATGCTTTATGTTCAGGATTCAAACGTATCAACGGTTCTCCATTATCAGTGGCACTAACAATATCATTGGAGATAGGTATTTGCCCTATTAGTGGGATTTCTAGCCGCTTACTCTCAGCTAAACCACCACCTTTTTTGAAGAGGTCTAATGAAAGTTCAAATTCTCCGCTATCTTGTATTTGATAATCAGAGCCAAAATCCGTTGTAATTGTACCACCGTTAACTTCATTACCATTTGCATCCTTAATAACACCATTAATGAAAAGACCAGACATATTTTCAACAACTCCCAAAATAGGCGTTTTTACTTTTCTAAACATATCCGCACCCTTTCTAACATCTGATAATGCAATATCTTGCGGAGTCGTAACAATGATAGCCCCTGACATGCGCAGTTTTTGAGTGAGCGTAAGCTGCACATCTCCTGTTCCTGGTGGTAAGTCTAAAATTAAATAATCAAGTTCACCCCATTCAACATCTTTAAAAAATTGTTCGGTCATCCTTGAAACTAAAGGACCTCTCCAA
>JABGWJ010000063.1 GCA_018645565.1 bacterium
TAGGTTTATGTTAAAAATTGGTTTGAAATTATATGTTGAAGTTGATAAATACGAATCGCTATTCATGACTTTTCTCCCGAAAGTTAGTTATTATTATTTGTACAAACATTCACAAGGTTTCCTGACTCATGTAGTATCAACAAGATTTGCCTTCTCTTCAAATAGTGAAAATGGCATATAAAACCTTGCATTCTACAATTACAGTAGCGGGGACTGTGTCTGATTCAAACAGACTTCCCTTTTGTATGTTTATTTTATAGTTAAATTTTATTATCATTTATTTAAAAATAAAATATTAAAAATCATATTTTATTTACAATTCAGTATCAATTAGGAGATGCGGTGTCTATGCTTAATAGCAATAAAAATTTTATAATAAGATCATTAATAGCACCATGTTATTCAAGCCATTCTTTTGATAGTTCGAAAGTTACTGAAGCCGTTTTTGGTGAATGCGTTGAGGTAAATGATACTAAAGATGATTGGTTATATATTAGACAAGAGGATGGATATACTAGTTGGGTTAAAGAATTCTATGGTACTTTTGAAAAATCATCCGCTAGCTGTAATTATATTGTTTTAGATAAGCATCCTTTGCCGTTCGGCAGTCGAGTATCCAAGGTAGGTGATGATTTTATTACTATAAATGGAGACACTTATATTTATAATAACAAGCCAGTAAAAATTTTAAACGCAATGAATACAAATGATGTTTTGAAATATGCGCGAAGTCTGTTAGGTAGTCCATATAGGTGGGGAGGAAAAACATCTGGAGGGTTTGATTGCTCTGGCTTTGTTCAAACAATATTTTTATTATTAGGTTTGCTTCTACCAAGAGATTCTGGAGCACAATCTAAGTTCTTTCACGATTCAAGAATTGATGCCGGGAAAAGTAGTCCTGGTGATTTACATTTTTTTGGAAAAGGTGGAAAAATATCTCATGTGGGTATTTCAAGTGGAGGTTTTAACTTAATTCATTGTCAAGGGTGGGTAAAAGAAGAATCTTTTGATAACTCTGAAAGCGGAAATAAAAAATTAAGAGATATGTACATGCATACTTGTTCAGTTTCTGTAAATTTGAGTAAATGAAAACGAGTTTTTCAAACAATAATTTGCTTAGCAGTGCTGTTTTAGTACTAAATGCTAATTATTCTCCTATGACCATTTGTACTGCAAAAAGAGCAATTTCTCTTTATTTTTTAAATAAGATTGATGTATTGTCTAATTATGATGATAAAATTAATAGCCCTTCATTATCACTAGATCTTCCAAGTGTAATAAAAATTAAAACTTATATTAAAAATAATAATATGGCTGTTGAAATCAGCAGAAAAAATATTTTAGCCCGCGACGGTTACAAATGCCAGTATTGCGGCGCTCAAAGCAAGGCTTTGACTGTCGATCATGTCATTCCAAAGTTTAGGAATGGATTAGATAGTTGGGAGAATCTTGTTGCTGCATGCAAAAATTGTAACCAGATAAAAGGAGAAAAAACTCCAGAGGAAGCTAAAATGCCTCTTCTTAAAAAGCCTAAAAGGCCGAACCGCATTCATTATTTTCAGCGGTTAGTCAAAAAAAAGCAAGCGGATTGGAGACCTTACTTGTTTATGGAGCCTTTGAATTAACAATTTATGAGTATTCATAAAAAAAGAGTATTAAGCGGTATACAGCCCTCTGGTAAGTTGCACCTAGGAAATTATTTCGGCATGATGTCTAGAATGATTGAATATCAGGAATCCAACGACTTGTTTTGCTTCATTGTTAATTATCATGCATTAACAACTATTCATGATAAGAATGAGCTTAAAGACAATACACTAAATGCTGCATTAGACTTCTTAGCGCTTGGTATGGATCCAGAGAAATCTACTTTTTGGGTACAATCTGATGTCCCGCAGGTAACCGAACTTACTTGGTTATTATCGAACATGGCGGGTGTAGGGTTAATGGAGCGGTCAACATCCTATAAAGATAAAATTGAAAAAGGGTTAAAGCCACACATGGGCCTTTTTTCTTACCCCGTTTTAATGGCTGCAGACATATTGCTTTACGGTAGTGATATAGTGCCTGTTGGAAAAGATCAGAAGCAGCATCTAGAGATAACTAGAGATATCGCAATAAAGTTCAATAATACTTATGGAAATATTCTTATCATTCCTGAAGCTAGTATAAATCAGGATACTAAGTTGATTCCTGGGATTGATGGTCAAAAAATGAGTAAATCCTATGGTAATACAATTCCGATCTTTGCAGAAGAAAAAATAATTAAAAAAGCAGTGATGTCAATCTTAACCGATTCTGCTGGCATTAATGAGCCTAAGGATAAAGATACTCCACTTTTTCAAATTTATTCTATGTTTTTAGATACTGAGGGGAAAAAGTTGTTGAATGATAGGTATGATACGCCAGGTTTAAGATATGGAGATCTTAAGAAAGAATTATTTGAAAAAACTATTGAATATTTTTCTCCATTCCGTGAAAAGAGGACTCAATTATCAAAGGATATGGATTTCGTTTATAAGACGCTTGAGATTGGAAAAAACAAGGCATCTAAAGTGGCTGATGATTACATAACTAAAATAAGAAATGTGATGGGTCTTAATTATTAAATGTATAAAGTACAATTAAACAACTTTGAAGGTCCAATTGATTTGCTTCTATATTTTATTAGAAGAGATGAATTAAACATCTACGATATACCTATTTCGAAAATTACAAAGGAGTTTATCAATACTTTGGAAGAATGGAAGAAAGTACACCTTCATATTGCTGGAGATTTTATTGTAATGGCATCCACATTAATGCGAATAAAAGCAAAGCTGCTTCTGCCTCGACCAGAACTTGATGATGAAGGTGAAATAATGGATCCTAGAACTGAACTAATTCAGCAGTTAATTGAATATAAACGTTTTAAAGAGGCAGCTGATTTATTAAAAAACTTATCTAAAAAAAGAGGACTAAACTTTTCTAGGCAGTTAGAAACTATTATTAGTGAAGAGCACTTAAAAGATGAGGAAAATATAATTATTGATATTTCCCTTTTTGATTTGGCTAAAGTTTTTAAAAATGCAATTGACGATATGCCTGTGGTATCTCAATTCGAGCTTAGTAGAGAGCCTGTAAAGCTTGAAGATCAAAAAAGTTTTATTTTTAAACATTTTGATGGAAAAGGAAGGCTTAGGTTCTCTGCGATTTTAACCAAATTGAATACTCGAATGAAAGTGGTTGTGACTTTTCTAGCTATTTTAGATCTAGTAAGAGAAGGTATTTGCAGTATTATTCAAGATGAAATCTTTGGAGAACTAGAACTCCAAAAAATAGTTATTGCCTAGATAGCCATGACAGATAAAGAATTAGATCAAATTATCGAATCATTATTATTTGCTAGTTCAGAGCCATTAAGTCAAACTCTTTTAAATAAAGTATTTGATAGTCCTACGCCATCGCTAAAAGAATCAATTGAAAGGCTTAATGAGTTTTATTCTTCGCATGAGAGGCCCTACAAAATTAAAGCTATCGCTGGAGGGTTTCAACTTGTGACAAATTCTGAATTTGATACTTGGATTAGTAGACTGCTGGGTAAATCAAATAAATTAATACTTTCTGCTGCGGCACTTGACACGCTAGCTATTATTGCATACAAGCAGCCAATCGGTAAATATGATGTTGAAGCTATTCGCGGTGTCGATTCGTCTGGAGTGGTAAAAACTTTGCTATCAAGAAATTTAATAATGATTAAAGGTCGTGGAGAAGGACCTGGAAGGCCTCTGCTTTACTCTACAACTAAACTATTTTTAGAGAAGTTTGGTATTAACCGCCTAACAGATATGCCGAAGTTAAAAGAGGTTGAAGAACTTATCGAATCTGACCCCACTCTTGGCGAGCAAATTGCCGTTTTTGATAACGACAATCAAAATAATTCAAGCAGTGAGGAAGAGTAAAAAACAAATGAGATTAAACAAGTTTTTAGCAAAATCAGGAATCGCATCCCGTAGAAAATCTGATGAGCTTATAAAAATGGCAATGGCTACCGTAAATAATGAAATTATTTTAGATCCCGCATATCAAGTAAAAAGCCAAGACGAAGTTAGATATGATGGTAAAATTTTAAAAATTGATGATGAGAAAATCGTCATTATTTTTAATAAACCAAAAAATGTCATAACGACAGTTTCTGATCCTTTCGCAAGGAAAACAGTTATGAACTATATAAAGTCAAATAAGCGTTTAGCTCCAGTTGGGAGATTAGATAAAGATTCTACTGGCCTTCTACTACTCACAAATGACGGCGATTTACACCAGTATTTAACTCACCCTAAAAATCAAATCCCTAGACAATATGATGTAATGATAGAAAAAGTGATTGACGCTCGTAAATTAAATCGTATTACTAGAGGATTAAGCATTGGCGATGGAGAAATTGGAAGAGCTAAGGTTATTAGTCAGAAACTTATAAAAGGCAGATGTGAAGCGAGGTTAGAACTTAAGCAAGGGAAAAAAAGAGAAGTTAGACGAATTTTCCGTTCTGTTAAAATTAAACTATTTTCTCTAAATAGGATTAGTTTTGGTAGTGTATATATTGGTGATTTAAAATTAGGAGAATCTCGTTTGTTAAGTGAAAAAGAAATTAATCGTTTAAAAAAAGCAGTTTAAAAAAAGTGTTATTATTTCATATTTTGCCAATGACTAATATTTCTAGTAAGTTCGCCGGCTTATTGAGAGTTAAAATAAAATGATAGTTGCTATTGACGGACCCGCTGCTTCTGGTAAAAGTACAGCAGCAATTGGCGTAGCCAAAGCCCTAAATATCACCCATTTCGATACAGGATCTATGTACAGAGCTGTCACTCATGGTTTGATTAGTAATCAAATAAGTTTTAAAGATACCAAATCAATTAAGGACTTCTTGGAATCTTTAAAACTAAGATTTTCTAATTCAAAAAAAGGGACAGGTTTAATACTTAATGATAATAATGTTACCGATTTTATACGTTCTAATACTATCAGTGAAAACGTTAGTGAGGTTAGTGCAATAAAAATTGTTAGGGATTTCATGGTGAAAATACAAAGACAGATGGCAAGTGATACAGATTGCATTCTTGAGGGGAGAGATATTGGTACAGTTGTTTTTCCAAATGCAGATTTCAAATTTTTTATGACTGCAGATGAAAAGTCAAGGGCTGAACGGAGGCTAATTGAATTAGTTCGTTCTGGGGACAGAAATGCAAGTGAGTTGGATAGTGTTTTAGATGATTTGAAAGTTCGTGATCATAAAGACTCGACAAGAAATCATGCTCCTTTAATAAAAGCAAAAGATGCTTTAGTTATAGATACAACATATTTAACTATCAATGAGGTAATAGATAAAATCGTAAACACAGTTAACCAAAAAAGGACATTATATTAATGTTAAATGAAATAATAAGTGATAATTCAGTTGAAGAGGTTGATAATTCAAAATTAATTGAAGAAGAAACCAGCGTAGATAAAACGCCTTCTGTTGATGAGAAAGAATTAAAAAATTATTTAAGTAGTTCGTTATTTGAAGATGTAAGAACAATCGCATCCGACGAACTTGAAGGTCAGGGAGAGAGTGCCGTTGAAGAAGTTGAGCTTAGTGAAGCTTATGCTAGCACTCTAAAAGATATATCAGAACATCAGTTAATCAATGGCCGCGTAGTTGGTATGAATGATAGAGATATTCTTATTGATATTGGGTTTAAGTCTGAAGGTATTATTGACAGAAGTGAATTTAGTGAAGATAGCCTACCAGCTATTGGAGATCAAGTAGAGGTTTATTTAGAGTACCTTGAAGATTCAAGTGGCAATACAATTCTTTCCAAAGAGAAAGCAGATTTTATGCTTAAATGGCAAAGTTTAATCAAAGCATATGAAGAGGAAACAGTTATTACTGGAAAAATAATTAGAAGAATTAAAGGTGGTATGATTGTTGACTTAGGTGCAGTTC
The DNA here is from genome assembly GCA_018645565.1 of bacterium. Taxonomy (GTDB): domain Bacteria; phylum Fidelibacterota; class Marinisomatia; order Marinisomatales; family UBA1611; genus TMED80. Next base: position 5,969 of record JABGWJ010000063.1, read on the forward strand.
AAGCATTCTTGCCAGGTTCACAATTAGATGTTAGACCTATAACAGATTTTGACGTATACGTTGATAAAGACATAGACTTAAGAATAGTAAAACTTAATGAAGCTAGAAAAAATATCGTTGTGTCTCATAAAATGATACTTGAAGAAAGCTTAGTTGAACAGAGGGCTGCCTTATTTGAAGAAATTGAAATTGGATCTATCATGGAAGGTAGAGTTAAAAATATTACAGATTTCGGAGTTTTTGTAGATTTAGGTGGTATTGATGGGTTGCTTCACATCACAGATTTATCTTGGGGTAGAGTAAATCATCCATCAGAAATGATAAATCTTAATGATGATATAACTGTAAAAGTCATTGAGTATGATGCTGAAAGAAAACGTGTTTCACTTGGATTAAAACAATTAACTCCTCATCCGTGGGAGGAAGTTGACATTAAATATCCTATCGGTGTGACTGTTAAAGGAACAATTGTAAGTCTAACGAATTATGGTGCTTTTATTGAAATTGAACCTGGTGTTGAAGGGTTAATCCATGTTTCTGAAATTTCGTGGACCAGGCATATAAAAAATCCATCAGAAGAATATTCCATGGGGGATAAAGTTGAGGCAAAGGTAATATCAATTGATTCTCATGAAAGAAAAATTAGTCTTGGTGTCAAGCAGTTGACTCCTGATCCATGGGATGAAATAGAAAAAGACTTTGAAGTTGGGACCAAATATTCAGGTAAAGTTCAAAACTTGACACAGTTTGGTGCGTTCGTTGAGCTTAAAGAAGGCATTGATGGCCTAGTTCATGTTTCTGATTTATCTTGGACTAAAGTGGTGAGGCATGCAAAAAATGTATTAGAAAAAGGTCAAGAAGTCGAAGTAATCATTTTAGAGGTTTCAAGAGAAAATCGAAAAATTTCACTTGGCATGAAGCAACTTGAAGATGACCCTTGGCAAAGCATAGTAGAATATTTTGAATCTGGAAAAGAGGTCAGTGGTGAAATCATAAGAATTTTAGATAAAGGAATAATTATCCAGCTTGATATGGATGTTGAAGGAATAATTCCATTTGGAAAAATGTCTAAAAAAGATCGCAGGTCTCTTGCTAGTCAATATGAAGTCGGTGCTAATTTATCTGGCATAGTGATGAAAGTATCTCCTGATGACAAAAAAATAATTTTGTTTAAAGAAGAACTTGCTGGTGGAGGAAGCACTCAAACTGCTACGGATGAAGTTAAGGACTATTTAAAAAATCAAAAAATAGAGACTGGTGGGAGAATAGATATTCCACAGGAGCTTTTAGATAATGCTCTTGAAGCTGAAAAAGAAGAGAAACCGACTGAATCAGAATAAAATTTGATTTTTAAATGAATCTTATTAAAGATTTTGTGAATCAATGAACAAAAATCATTCAATAAGCTCATTTCTTCAAAATTTCTTTTTTCCAGTAGGAGCGTTTAGTTTAGCTACTTTATTATGGTTATTTGTAATTAGTGGTAATCAATACTCGATGGTGCTTGATATTCCTATTGAAGCAAGAAATCTGAATTCCCAAAAAACCTATTTAGAAGAAGTTCCTGATTATGCATCCGTAATGATTAAGGGAAAAGGAAGAGACCTGTTTAAAAGTTACCTTTTGCAAAACTTCGCTAATTTTAAACTAGTGCTTGACCTTGACGGAATTTCTCAAAAGTATGAGTTTATTTTAAATGAATACTTCGATAAAAACCCCAGAAAGGTTGTTTTCCCATCCTCTTATAATGTTAGTTTTGTCGAAGTCATATATCCTAATCGTATTAAAATCAGTTTAGATGAAATTGTGAAAAAAACAGTTCCAGTGATCTCAAATATTGAAAAAATATCAAAAGATGGTCATGTCCAAGTTGGGAAAATTATTTTTAATCCAGACAGTATTACTTTAACGGGTCCAAAAATAGAGTTGGAGAAGATTTTTGATGTAAAAACTATGATTGACACTTTAGAAAATTTATCAAAATTTACGAGTGCAAAGATTGGTTTGATAATAGATAATCGATTGATCAAATACTCGGAGAAAAAGGTCCAATATTCACTAAATATTCAACAAATTAGTGAACGAATTATCGTAGAAATACCAGTTAAGGTTATTAATAAAGTTAAAGGCCTGCGTGTTTTTCCATCTCCTCAAACAGTATCATTAACTGTCATTGGTGGATCCACTCAAATCTCCAAAATTAAATCATCTGATATTTCTGTCATCGTAGATTTTAAAGATTGGGTTCTAGAAAAAAAATTCTATATACCAACTGTTTCAATTCCTTTTGAGATACTTAGTTGGACTGATTTATCCCCTAGAGCTATAGAAATTGGAGTTGCAAGAGAATCAAAATGATTGTAATTGGAATAGAAACTTCATGCGATGAAACAGCAGTTTCAATATGTAAAGATGGAAATATTCTTTCGAATATAATAGGTTCACAATTAGTTCATTCGGAATTTGGAGGGGTAGTACCTGAAATAGCTTCCAGAGAACATGAAAAATTATTATATAATTTGACTGAAGAAGCCATTAATAGAGCAAAAATTAAGATCACAGACATCGAAGGCGTATCAGTCACAAATGGTCCAGGTTTATCTGGTGCATTGCTTACTGGAGTTAGTTTTGCAAAGGGATTAGCAATTGGATTGGGTGTTAAAATAGTTTCTATTAATCACTTAGAAGCTCATATTATTGCAAACTTTTTAGAAGCCGATAATTTAAGTTATCCTTTTTTATGTCTATTGGTTTCTGGTGGGCACACTCAATTATGGCTGATCAAAGAGATGGAAAATTATACATTACTTGGAGAAAGTAGGGATGATGCTGCTGGCGAAGCTTTTGACAAGGGTGCAAGACTCTTAGGCTTAAAATATCCTGGAGGACCAGAGATTGAGATGTGCGCAAAAGGCGGTGATAGTAGTTTAATAAAATTTCCTAGAGCACTGATTCAAAGCAAAAAAATAGAGTTTAGTTTTAGCGGGTTAAAAACCTCACTTCTTTATTATATGGATTCATTTAAAAAAACAGATGAATGTAAA
>JABGWJ010000064.1 GCA_018645565.1 bacterium
TATCAGAATGGGACTTTGATATTACAAATCTCGAATCAGGTATCTATTTTGGTTATCTAGAGGTCAAACCATTAGATTTTAGTGGTAAAAAAGAATCTGAAACATTAATTAAAATTGCTGTAATAAAATGATATTCATTTTTTGTTTTATTTTTGCTTTTCAAGCAACTGTGAATTGTCAGGCAAAATATAACCATCCAGAACTAAATTGGTATTCGTTTGAAACCGAAAATTTCAAAATACATTATCACGAAGAGACTGAGATTTCCGCAAGAGAAGCTGCTACTGTTGCCGAGGTAATTTTTCCTAAAATAACTTCATTTTATGATTTTTATCCTGAAAGCAAAACAGATATAATACTAAAAGATACCGATGACTACTCCAACGGAGCGGCTTATTATTATGATAATAAAATTGTTATTTGGGCTACGCCCTTAAACTTTGAATTAAGAGGAAGTCATAGGTGGCTTCAGAATGTTATCACCCATGAATTTGCTCATATTGTTTCACTGCAAAAATCAATGAAAATGGGTAATAAAATTCCCGGAGCTTATTTACAGTTTATGGGTTTTGAAAAAGAAAAAAGAAAAGATGTTTTGTACGGTTTCCCAAACAGGCTTGTTAGTTACCCTATTCCAGCAACAGTCGTTCCTCCCTGGCTAGCTGAGGGTTCAGCGCAGTACATGTATGACGGTGCTGATTGGGATCATTGGGACACTCACAGGGATATGATTTTGAGAGACAGAGCGCTTAACGATAAATTACTCTCGTTTAATGAAATGAATACGTTTGGGAAAAAAGGCATTGGGAATGAATCAACTTATAATTCTGGGTTCGCTCTTTCTAGATACATAGCCTATAAATACGGTTCAAATGTTATTAAGGATGTGATGAAAGAACTGTCAAATCCTTTACAGTATTCAATAAATGATGCTTTTTATAATGTTATAGATATTGACGGGGAAGTTATTTACGATGACTTTATTTTGACACTTAAAGAAAGATATAAAAAACTTTCAAGTCCCATTGAGGTAAATAAGACAACACCAAATATTATTGCAGGTAAAGGGACAACAAATATGTTCCCGATGTGGGCTCCTGACACAAATGTTTTTGCATATCTGAGCAATAATGGAAATGACTTTTTTGGGCAAACAGATCTATATATTTTTAATTTAGATGATAATGATGAAAAAAAGATTTCTGGATCTGTTTATTCTGCTCCAACATGGCATTCAGATGGATCACATATTTATTATAGTAAAAAGCCTATGTTCCCAGATAAAAATGGGTCTAGATATTATGATATCTACGAATATGACTTATCCTTAAAGAAAGAAAAAAGACTTACGATTGGCGCAAGGTCTATTTCTCCCGTCTTTATTGAATCTGATAGCAGTATTGCATTTATTGCATCAAAAGATGGAGGGCAGGACATTTATATTTACGATTTGAAGGATAAAAAAATAATTCAGATTACTGATTTTAATAATAGGCCCATTATTAGTAGTCTAAATTTTAACAAGTATGATAATAGTCTATATTTTGATATATCAACACATCATTACAGGGATATAGGAAAAATTTCGTTGAATGATACAACGGTTAATATGGTGCTTAGTAATGATTTATGGGATGAACGAAATATCACTTTTAGTAATAATGGTTCTATTATATATGCTGATGATAAAAGTGGGATTTTTAACCTTTACATCATCGATGAGAAAAATAAAAAACAAGGTTATGTGACAAACGTTCTTGGTGGTGCATTTATGCCAAATATGAACCAAAACGGAAAGTTAATATACTCGCTATATCACGATGGTGCGTATAAAATTGCATTGATTGATACTCTCGAAATAATCGAGGATGATTTAGTTGGCTATGCAAATAATTATTATCAAAAAAATGCAAACTTAGCTGCTCCTATTACCAAGCTTGACACATCAGAGGCTCACAAGTATGTAGACCAATTTCCAAACATGTTTATAATGCCAAAATTAATGTATGAATATGGTACTGCTAAGCCAGGGTTTTATTTTTATTCAAGTGAGATTTTAGAAAGGTTAAGTTTGTTTGGAGGGATGTCATTAAATAGTCAAATGGATGCAGACTTGTTCTTCATTTTTGAGTTTAATCGGTTTTACCCAACAATCTTCTTTGAAACGTTTTACCTAACACGAAACACTTCAGATCAGACCAGATATCAAGACATTTATGAAATAGATAGTGATATTAAATTTAGAATGCTCCTTTTTCGCCCAGGAATGAAATTTCCTTTATACGGTAGCACTATCGAAATATTTAGTTCGTTTCAGCGATACAGAGCATTTGTTAAAGAATCACTACCTTTGGAGAATATCGAAGCAGGAGTAGCCTACGATTACTACAAGGGGATTTCATTGAATTTCGATTGGAAATTAAATGTAATTAAACCTCGACTTGATGGAAGTATAAATCCGTCAAATGGCTTTACTTTAGCTGCAAAATTAGATTTTGAAAAAAATAATTTTATTGATGGTCTTGATTTGTCAGATGCTGGCACCTTAGTAGAAGATTTTAAGAATAATGATTTAACTCGTGTTCAAGGTGAATTAACCTATCACTATGAAATACCTTGGGTTGAGAGGTTAACAACGAGTCTGCATTTGAGTGGTGGATATATGTCAAATGCGAAAGTTGATTCATTTTTTCATTTTTTTAATGGCGGGATGAGTGGTATTAAAGGTTATCCTTTTTACGGAATTGAAGGCACAAAATCTGCCTTGATTGATTTCTCTGTAAGGCTTCCCATTTTTCGTGAAGAGCATATAAAATTAGGTTGGTTTATTATGCAGAATAGTATCTTGGGAGCAGTTTTTCAAATAGGCGATGCTTGGAGAGAAAAAAATGATCAAATGTGGAAAAAATCTATTGGTCTTCAATGGCGTATTAATGGTTTTTCATTTTATAATTATCCAACAGCAATTGAATTAGAAATTCACAGAGGATTAACTAAATTTGAAAGAGTTATAAAAGGAGACTCATACTCTTATGGAAAAGAAAATAGAACATATTTTAAATTATTATTTGATTTCTAAATTAACGTTATTATCAGTTTTAATAATACCCCTCGTTGGACAAGATACTTCGAAAGTAATTGTTAAA
>JABGWJ010000065.1 GCA_018645565.1 bacterium
CCAAATCCAGTGATGTCTGTCACCGCATTCGGTTGAAAATTTTTAGCAATCTCTGAAGCTTTTTTATTTAGTTCTTTCATTGAATCTGAGGCCGCGTCGGTAATGGACTTCGATGCTTTCTCTTTCTTTATGGCAGTCGAAATAATGCCAGTGCCGATTGGTTTGGTAAGTATTAAATGATCTCCTGGCTTAGCGCCTGCATTTGTCCATATGTTTTTTTCAATTGCTTCTCCTGTTACTACCAATCCATATTTTGGCTCATTATCATCAATAGAATGACCACCCACTATCGGAATGCCGGCTTCTGCCGCTTTATCAGCGCCGCCTTGCATAATTTCGGAGAGTATGGTGTTGGATAATTTTTGGATAGGAAAAGCGACAATATTTAATGCAAAAAGAGGTTTACCGCCCATAGCATAAATATCTGAAAGTGAATTTGCTGCGGATATTTGACCAAATGTGTATGGGTCATCAACGATAGGGGTGAAAAAATCAACAGTCTGTAATATTATCTTACCATCACTAAGGCGCACTACGGCCGCATCATCCGTACTAGTATAGTCCGTAATGACAGAGTCATTTGTATTCATTTTTACATTACCCAGAACCTGGGCTAAGTCCGCAGGACCGATTTTACAAGCTCAGCCCGCGCCATGACTGAGGGTTGTCAGCCTAACTTTATCTCTAGTATTCATTGGACAAATTTAAAGATTTTAAAGCCTATAAAAAACCAATTCAAAAAAATTTTGAAATCTTTAGAATACCTTTTGACATCAAAGCTCTATTGGTAAATTAAGATCTAAAATGTTTTGGAATTTTTGTAATTATAGCAACAAATTTGTAACATTGTATTATATATATTTTAAAATTTAAAGTAGAACGGAACCATGGGAAAAACATTTAAAACAATTGATGATGCTGTTATTCGATTCGCCGGAGACTCAGGAGATGGGATGCAGCTTACTGGAGGGCGCTTTACGGAAACAACTGCATCTATTGGTAATGATTTAAGTACGTTACCAGATTTTCCAGCTGAGATTAGAGCTCCTGCTGGCTCATTAGCTGGCGTTAGTGCATTTCAAATTCACTTTAGTTCAAAAGATATTCATACTCCTGGTGATGACCCGGATGTATTAGTTGCTATGAACCCAGCTGCCCTGAAGGTTCATCAAAAAGAAATTACCCCAGGCGGGACAATAATTATTAATACAGATTCCTTTACAAAGAAAAATCTTAATTTTGCTGGTTACGATAGTAATCCATTAGATGATGGGACTCTCGATGATTATTTTACAGTAATTCCAATTGAGATGAATAAGCTTGTTACAGCTGCTTGTGAAGGTGTTGAGTTATCACCTAAGTTTGTTATAAGGACAAAAAACTTTTTTGCATTGGGCGTTCTATACTACATGTATGATAGACCCTTAGAAGCTACGGAAAAATGGCTCGAGAAAAAATTTGCGGGTAAAGATGTAATTATTGAAGCAAATAAAAAAGCGATGTATGCTGGTTATAATTATGCAGACACAACAGAATTATTTACAACAAGGTTTAAAGTAGAAAAAGCTGTACTTCCTAATGGTACTTACAGAAATATAAATGGTAACCATGCTACTTCTCTAGGTCTCCTTGCTGCTTCCGAAAAATCTGGTCTAAAGCTATTTTTTGGAGGATATCCAATTACGCCGGCTAGTGATATTTTGCATACACTCGCTGCTTGGAAACACTTTGGGGTTCAAACATTTCAAGCTGAAGATGAAATAGCAGGTATTTGTTCTATTATAGGAGCTTCTTTTACAGGAAACCTTGCTGTTACGTCTACTTCAGGTCCTGGAATTGCGTTAAAAGGTGAAGCTATGGGTTTAGCAGTAATGACTGAGCTTCCTATGGTTATTATAAATGTTCAGAGAGGAGGCCCAAGTACTGGCTTACCTACAAAGACAGAGCAATCTGATTTAAATCAGGCGCTATATGGAAGAAATGGTGAAGCACCATTACCCGTAATTGCGGCAGCTACTCCAGGCGATTGCTTTTATGCTGCTTATGAAGCGTCAAGAATTGCGCTTAAGTATATGACACCAGTTGTGCTTTTGACAGATGGGTATTTAGCAAATGGTTCTGAGCCCTGGAAGATACCTGATGTAGATAATTTAGACTCTATTGATGTTGAATTTATTAAAGGAGTTAAGGATGGCGAGGAGTTTATGCCTTACAAAAGGGATGAAGAAACCTTGTCAAGACCATGGGCAATTCCTGGCGTTCCTGGATTAGAACATAGAGTCGGTGGTCTTGAAAAAGCAGAAAATACGGGACACGTAAGTTATGATCCAGACAATCATCATCGAATGGTTGAATTAAGGCAAGAAAAAGTCAATAGAATCCAAAATGATATTGCGGAGACAGAAGTCTTTGGTGAAGAAAATGGAGATGTCTTAATTTTAAGTTGGGGTGGTACATTTGGTTCCTGTAGATCAGCAGTTGAAACATTGCATGAGCATAACAAGAGTGTTTCACATGTCCACATTAGGTGGATTAGTCCATTGCCAAAAGATCTAGGTGAAATCATAATTAAGTTTAAAAATGTTTTGGTTCCCGAAATTAATATGGGGCAATTCATTAAATTAATAAGATCAGAATATTTAGTAGACGCTAAAGGGCTTAATCAAGTAAATGGGAAACCAATTAGCGCGTCGAAAATTGTAGAAACTGTAAACGAAATGATAGGTTAATAATTATATGTCAGATGTAAATACTCCAACTTATACAAAAAAAGATTTTGAATCCGACCAGTCGGTCAGGTGGTGTCCTGGATGTGGTGATTATGGAATTTTAGCTCAAACTCAAAAAAC
>JABGWJ010000066.1 GCA_018645565.1 bacterium
CTTGGCAACTTATTTGTATCATAAGCACTAGGCATAACAAAGAGAACCTCATAAGAACCATTCGCATCTTCTGGACTATCTGTTATTACTGGGGCAGTCATTGCAATTTCAACATTTTTGTCATTCCCGCCAAAAATGTAATTTGCGATTCTTCGAAAACCTGTTGAAGTAGCTTCTTTGTAAGCTGATTGCACTTGCGTTTTCGCAATTACCACCGGGTCATACTGCCTTATTTCAAAAGATCCAGATTTTTTAATTAATTTATATTTAGGTGTTTCTAACATTGAATTTGATAAACCCCAAACCATGTTGAAGCAAATTATTCCTAGAATTACTACAACAAAAATTATTACTGTTTTATTCATATATTCCTAATCTAATTACTGTTAGCCAATTTAAGCAAAGCTTCAATATCACCAACCACTTCACTTGCTGCAAAATCTGATTCATCTTCGAAAATAATTTTACTATTTTTTTCTAATACGAACCTAACTTTTGAATCTAAATGCTCTTCAACTTTTTCAATCATGTCTTCTGAATCAGGAGCAAAAAGGAGACCAGTTTTTTTTCCAAGTAATATAAAAATTTTAAGAGTTAACTCTTTTTGCTTTACTACCCATTCTATTTTATCCTTTTGTAATGATAAGTGATTAATCTTTGAAGAACGATATGTAGTAAATCGATAAAACCTGTCTTCAATTAACAGGCCAATAATAAAACCTGCAAATTGTGTTCCAAGTAATGGTATTCTAGCTATGGAAGCAGATAAACTTATTTTATTTTTTCTAAAATGATTTGCTTGTACCCAAATCCAACTCTGAGGAAAGTTTTTTCCCCAATCTTTTTCTGTGTAGCCAATGCCATCATTAAAATCTACTTGCTGATTATTTAAAGAAAGACTACCAGATAATGAATGATGCATACTAAGTATTCCATGATAGCACTCCATAATTGGCATATAATTATACCATCCCATACAACCTGGCTCTTTAAATGTTACAGGCCAAGGATTTTGATTTTCAAAATTGATAGAGCCCTTTAATGAAAAATTCGAGGTTTTGATATTTATGTCAATTCCATTTTCAAAGAAATGGTTTTTCCCAATCCTAGTATCATATCTATCAATTTCTGAGAAAAATTCAGAAATTGGGAACTTCTCAAAGTGCACATGACCAGTAGCACCTTCAAAAACCATAATAAAAGAAAATTCGTTTTTAACGACTCCACTTCTGTACATGCCAGGTATAATAACAATGGACCTTCTATCTTTTGAAACAATTTTATGATACCAACCTTCAAAATATGGCGAACGCGACCGAACCCCATGAAAAGCTTCGGGATGATATAGCCCTTTGAGCCACCTAATCATTAATATTTTTTTTCGATGATTTGATAGGGAACAAATATAATAGTGAAGGCAAAAGAGTTACATCCGTAATAAAAGCGACAGTTAAAGTAATCGCAGAAATAACTCCAAATTGAGAAGTCGGTATAAAATTAGATACAGTTATAACCAAGAATCCAGATACAAGCACAATTGTAGAAGTCAGCATTGCGAGACCCGTCGTTTCTATAGTGTTTGATATCGCTGTTTCTAAATTAGAATTATTTTTACGCTCCTGCCAAAACCTAAAAAGGAAATGCAATGAATCATCCACAGCGATACCCAAGCAAATCGAAAAAGTTATGGCGATTGGTGGCCTTATAGGTATTCCCATAAAACCAAGATAACCAGCCGCAAAAATTATGGGTATTAGGTTTGGTAACATACTTATCAACCCAATACGAAACGATAAAAACAACAAACTCATTATGATACTTATAAAAATAAACGCCAAGCCAAAACCGCTAAAAAGATCTAAAACTAGATAATTATTTGTATTTAAAGCCACCGGCATAGTCCCGGTTATAACAACCGAAAGCCATTTGGGGAATTTATTTTTTATAAATGTTTCTAGTGTGTCTTCAACAACCTCTAGTTCTTCAGAAGTCAAATCAGGTAACATACCTGATATTCTAATCTTATTTTCTTCAAAATTAATTAATGTTTCTATCTGATCTTGCGTAATCATATATAATTGATCAAGAGTCTCTTGATCTGGAGGAAAGTCTAATGTTGGATTCATTTCATATAGAACTTCTTCCAACACTCTCTGCATAGATATCCAATTTGATTGTGGAAACATATTTGTTAGCTTATTTTGAAGATCTTTTACATGATGCATTATGTCTTTATCATGCATGGGTTTCTCAATAGAGTCGTTCTTTGAAATGATAATTTCCATTGGCAAAATACCACCAAACCAATTTTCAACATTTTTTAAATCTATATATAGTGAACTTTGAGGATGCAAATCGGACAATAAAGAACTACCCGTATTTACTTTCAGGGCACCACCAAAAAATAGAGTTGTAAGCATTAAAGAAAATATCACAACTTGTTTTGGTCTATTCTTCACAATCGTCGAAAACTTTTTCAATAGCTTAAATCTTTTAGTTTCTTCTGATTTATCTACACTCTTTATACTGCTCTTTAAAATCATCATCATACTCGGGATAAAGGTCAGTGTCAATAAATATGCAATGAAAACACCACTTGCAATAAAAACTCCAAATTCTTGCACTATTGCAATTGAAGAATACAACAGAGCCAAGAACCCTATTGCTGTCGTCAAACTAGTTAAAAATAAAGCAATCCCCATATCATCCATTGATAGACGCAAAGATTTTTTCAACTCAATTCCTTTATCAAAGTAAATGTTGAATCTGGAAAGAAAATGTATTGAATCACTAACTCCAATAATAAATAATAAAGTTGGAACCATATAAGTCATTACATTTAATCCCTTGCCACTAATTGACATAATCCCAAGAATCCAAATAGCAGTTATTAAAACGGTTATTAATGGGAGCACAACATACACCCATCTCCGAAATAAAAAGGCTAATGCTATTATTAAAATCAGTCCAACCGGGGGAATAAATTTTATATTATCCTGAATCATATAATCAACATATGTATTACGAACAATAGGTAGACCTGAGAATGTCCAATCCCAATCATATTTTTTGGTGATTGTTTTTAAAAATTTGATAACGATTGATCGTTTATCAAAAGTATTGTGACTATCTTTTAACTTTAGCCAGATTGCACCATATGTAGAGTCTGAAGAAACCATATTTAACAATCTTGACGAAATCTGATTGGATTCTTTTCCCTCTTCGTCACCATAAAAACTGCTTTTTATGTCTACTAATGAAATTGCATCTAGAAAGTAAGGACTATCTTTAATTTGAGTTACTAAATTTTCTAGAGAGTCCAAAAACTGAGGATTAAAATCCGATGCATTTTTATGAACCAATAAAAAAACATTATCTTCTCTTGAAAATTCTTTTTGAAATTCAAAATACTGTTCGGTCTCTTGTTTGTTTTTTGCAAAAAGCTGCTCAATAGTAAAATCGTATGATAGGTTGAGAATAGAATAACTCATCATAAAAGTGATTATGATAATGAAGGAAATTACTTTTTTGGGATGATCTAGAATTGTGGAAAAAAATTTCATTAGAAAGAGGAAAGAACTCAGGCAGCTAGCTTAGCTAAATAACATTTTAATTAAATAGTAAAGGTTCTGCTAATTAATTAGCAAACAACATATCAATGATTAGCGTAACATCTACAATATTTACTACACCATCCATATTAATATCGGCTGCTAATTTCTGATCATCGCTCAGTACTCCATATCCTAAAACAGATGAAACAGTCAAAA
>JABGWJ010000067.1 GCA_018645565.1 bacterium
TTCCCCGCCATAAGTGGTGTGCCAATTCCTATCCCCATATTCATCAATATTTATTAGCCATGATTCCGAAGAAGCTTCTTTTTTAACAATAGAAGACAATATTCGTCCCAAAAAGCCTTTTTTCTTTTTTCTACTTTTATCAAGCATATACGATTTAGTATACCCAAATAACATATATCCATATTCATCATTTATTTTTGAAATAGAATTTAAACCATCTGCTAATAAGCCACCGTAGACTTGATCCCATATTATGTTTCCAAATGAATCAATTTTTATCACATATGCGTCAAGACTATTCGTTTTCTTAGAATGAGTAGTTCCCACTATCATATATCCATCATCATTAGAAGCGCATATATCAACGCCTAAATCCAGATTTTCATTACCGTACGTTTTATCCCAGAGGAGAATACCACTATCAGAAATTTTTAAAACCCAAATATCTCCAGAGCCTGCCCCATATGAATACGTTTGTCCCAAGATAATAAAGCCACCATCCCTCGTTTGAATAGATTTGTGGCCAGTTTCTAAGTGCATTCCACCATAAAACTTATCCCAAACCTTTTCCATGTTTTTATCCGTTCTAATAACCCAAAGATCATTGCCACCATTTCCAAAAGAATTTGTGAAACCAGCAAGTAGAAAACCATCATCTAATGGCAAAACATGATTAGCGCCATCAATCTCATCAGTACCAAATGTTTTTATCCATTTACTTTGACAAAAAGAAACATCAATAAATAAAAAGATTATAATTGCTTTTAACATAATATTTGATTCAAAAAACTATTCCTTAGGTTTTTATAAAAATTAGAATCCAATACCTATTGATACATTAAAAAGATCCGTCATTGACTTGTCAGGATTAAGTGTCGTTGTAACCGGTCCATCAGTAGGGTCACTTAATACAATAGCCCCATCCTTACCTGCATTTAGATATTCAGCCTCGCCTCCTTTTGACCATTTCATTTCTAAACAAATAAATAGCGGTCCATTCTCACCACCTCTAAATATCGGAAATCTCATACCAAGACCAACTCCGTAATCAAAAGCACCATCAGTCGCCACCGTAGATTGAGCTATATAATCAGGCTCATCATCTTCATTCTCATTATTCTCTTGCGCATCATTCTGTATCTTAGTTTTTGTTTCAAGAACTTGATAACCTGCAAAAAATTTAGTGTAAAAACTAAAATCTCCCACTCTTAAGGTAGGTTGAACATAAGGATTAACAATAAATATAGTTGATTCGGTTGTCTCGGTTAAAGTAACCAAACTAGAGAAGTAGCTATATGGTATTTGTCGAGCAAAATTTCCATATTGGGCTGCAGTAATATTAACGCCTAATCCAACAGGGCCATTATAAATATACCAACCGCCATCAAAGTCAACACCATAACCATTATTGGTAACATTACTTGCAAACTCACCTTGTGGCTGCAAAATCCCCAAAGATATGTTCATGTATACACTTTCAGGCAAGTTAGATCCTTTTTGAGCACAAGGAAAACTTGCTAAACAAAGAACTATAACTAGAACCTTTAAAAAATAATTATTCATATAATTTCCTATGTCTTCTTAAAACGCAATCATTTTCAATATAAATTATGTTATTATCTTTAGCCATCTGCTTACCTTCAATTGAAACAATGCCATCTTGAAGCCAAATCGCTTTCGCTTTGATTGAAATAGCTTCTTGAATGATAGGCGTAGCATAATCTGAATTTCTAAAAACATGTACAATATCCACTTCGAATTTTATATCTTTTAAAGCTGAGTAGCATCTAAGGCCTAAAATTTCTTTTTGCCCAGGGTTTACTGGGATTATTTTATAACCATTATTTATCATATATTTTGAAACAAAATGACTTGGTCTTTCAGGTTTTGGGCTCATACCAACAACAGCTATTGTTTTCATAGATAAAATTTTACTAATTGTTGAGTTTTTCAATGCTTTTTCCTTTTTAAGTAGAAATGAAGAACGCAGCTAGATGTATTACATTTTTGACTGCCTTAATTATTAAGAATATATATTATTTCTCTACATAAATAATTGAGTATTTTATCAAAAAATAAATAAATATATATTATCAATAAATTTTGATAATTATTATTTTCAATAATCATTAACTAACTTTTAAAAATAATAATATTCAATTGGTCAATTATTTCACAATCTTTTTTTTTGCTCTATGCTTATCCATATTGTTCCTTTACAGATTTTACAGTGTTGGTATAAAATCTTTACTTTATTTTGGGAAAAAGCTCGAAGACGAATCCAATTATAAAAAAGCAGAAAATATCAGAGTAGTTCAAGTCATTCTGGGCTTCAGTTTTTTTATTTTTCATAGTCTTTTATTTTTTGGCACTTTAAACACTTTTCTATTTTTCATAATCAGCTTTATTACCAGCCTTTTTTTAGAAATCATCGGTGCAAACAAAGGCTATGTTTTTGGTAAATATTCATACGAGCCATCTCTTTGCCCTGGACCTATAATTGGCAATGTACCCATACTTATAGTCATGGCATGGTCAGGCTTAATATACATGTCATTAAATTGCACTTTTCTAATACTCGACTTAAGATTTAATAGCATCATTTCGATAGAAGTTATACTTACAACATCTATATTCATTACAATTTTAGATTTAGTATTAGACCCAATAGCTGTCAATGAAGGTAGGTGGAAATGGGATAAGCCTGGGAATTATTATGGTGTACCAATTCAAAATTTTATAGGATGGTTTTTTAACACAACCATTATTTTAGTACTTTTCAAATTATTATCTTCAAAATATATGATATCAGAATCACATCCATTCTATGTGACTTTTGCACCAGGATTATTGTTTATTTGTCTACCTATTATAGCAGCTAGACCCTGTTTTGAGAGAAAATTATATTTCGCAGGTTATATAGGCATTCTTTTTACAGCATTTTTATCTGCAACTTCTATTTTATGAACATGCTAACTATTTATTAAGTTTTTTAAAGATATGATTACTAAAAAAGACCTACTTTATAATTTTATTTTTAGAGCGAGCTCAAACAAAAAAATTAGAACATACTACCACCTTCTTGAGCCTCTTTTTCATGCAATGAGTGATAACAATATGTACTTGAACTTAGGCTATCATTTCACAACAAAATCTTTACCTGATTCTGTAGTTAAAACACAGGAAAACATGGTCGACATTGTAACAAAAACGTTCAAAAAAAATGGTAATTGGCTTGATGTAGGATGTGGAACTGGTGCTCCTGCTTGCTACCTGGCAAAATTAAATAATAATATTTCTATTACCGGAATAAATATTGTTGAGTCGCAAATTATTAAAGCAAGAAATCTTGCAAAAATAAAAAACCTTAATAAAAGGGCAAGCTTTTCCCTTTGTGATGCACAAAATATTTCAAGTTTAGATAAAAAGTTTAAAAACGTTTATGCTATCGAATCTGCATTTCATTTTGAAAATAAGCAAATGTTTGTAACGAGCGCTTACGATTCCTTAGAAAGTAATGGCAAAGTAGCTATTGCTGATATCATTATCAAACCAGAATTATTAAGCTTTTTCGATTTTTATAAAGTATCAATAGCAAAACACGGTCTAGCAACAAAGGAGTTTTATACTATTAAAAAGTGGGAAAAATCTTTGAAAAGAGCTGGATTTAGAGATATTGAATGTGAAGACATTACGATAAATGTATCTTCCGTGCTCCCTAAATGGATAAACTTAATTCGGACTAATGAAAAATACTTACTTAATTTATATCCTAAATTATTTTTAGATATGCTTTGTAAATGTCTTCAATATTCTGCGAGCAAAAAAGAACAAAGCCCATTTGGTTATGTTGTTATGAGAGCCACTAAGTGAATCACTATTTATCGTTTTTTGATTTAAACAAATAAAATATGCTTACTTTTATAATTAAAATGACTGATACAATAAAAATAACATACAGATCTGATAATTCCATTGTAATAAACTATTCTCCATTTAGATTTTTTATAATATCAGAGTCCTCTTTAATGATTATATAAGATTCCCAATCTCTAGTATATATAACTGAATGCTTTGCTATATCTATTGACTGCAATAATTCTTTTGGGAACAATCTTTTTTCAACTCCATTAATATCTATGTCAAGAGGCATTCTAAAACCTGAAATAACATTCGACCATCGGTAATAATATTTGTTACCCGATTGATAATATTCAAAGGTTGGCGGCCTATGGTCATAAAAGTATTGATTAAATATTGATTGAAAATCTTTATTTGTAGCTTTAATTATATGATTTAAAAAATCTTGAGTTGAAACATGGCTTTTCGCATTCTTAATTGAGAA
>JABGWJ010000068.1 GCA_018645565.1 bacterium
AATTTAATATTTAAGGGAGGTAAAGTTTAAAATAAAAAATTATCGATTGGGCACTCTACATGTATTTCATTTATTTTTCCCGATCTTGATAAAACATCATAAGTAATCTGTTCATTTAAGACATTATCATTTATAATAACATCTTCACCATCCTTATATAATAAAGTCGTTTTCCAGTTTTGATTAGTTTGCGAATAAACGACAGGAACTTGACAGTAAGTAAAGGCAATTTGATTTTTCATAATTTCAATACTCTTAAAATTCTTTTGAACGTTCATATAATTAAAGACGCTTTTTTCTTTTAAAAATTCTGATTTTTTTAAAAGTGAAATATTAAAGGTCAATTTTCCAGAAAGTACTTTACATCCCAGTTCTGACATCCTTGTTATAATTTCTTCTTTAACTTGTCCAGTCATCCCCGGTTGTTGTGCTCCTTTGTTTTTTGGAGTATGTGAATAAGGGTCATAAGGAAATGCTCCATACTCTTTTGCCGTTTTTTCTGCGCTCAGTCCAGATCGTATTTTGTAATACAAAGTCCCCAAGTTAATAAGCGTGTCTTTGTCTTCATTGTTTGCAGAGGCATTATAAAACACCTCCTGTGTAGCTAACAAAAGCTTTGAAACCATATGCCAATATATAGATCCAATTCCTTCATACGCATACATTGTCCCTGATCGGCCAGTATAGTTTTGATGATCGAAAACTGCCATGTATTGATTTACCACATTATCTCTGTCTTTTAAAACAACGCTTTGTAATTCAGAGTCGGTGCTTAGTTTTTTTAGTTTTTTCTCTAACACATTTTTATTAATAATAGTTGAATGAAACCTATAATTATCCTCACTATCTTTATAAACGATATCTTTATTGTCAATTTCTATTAATCTTTTTAGTAGATTAATCTTCTGAACAACCTTTGCCGGAATAATGTTTTTGCTCATGAATGTTTTGAGTTTTTTTTCTGGGTAGAGCATAAAGCTTTTTTGGTCTTCTCTATATATATTGCTATCATAAAGTTCAGTAATGAGACTAATTGCTTCTTGTGTATTAATTTTACCTGAACTTAATGCTGCTACTTGTCCTTCGAGCATCGGGTATAAATCAGAAACAAATATTCCACTATCTTTAAAAACAAAAGTATTATAAGCGTTATATAGGTTCTTACGTTTATTGCTTTTTATAGTTGTATCAAAAACGTTTAGAACAATGTCGTTAAAATCAATTATACTTTGTTTTGTAATTTCTTTTCTTTCAACCTTCGTATTGCCATAAACATTTTTTCTATAATTAAAGAAAGCTAATTGAAGGTTTTCCACAAAAACTTTTTGAGCTTTTGCAGATGGTTCTGGGTTACCGTTTAAGTAATTGAAGTCGTTAAAAACAGAAAACACTTCATCGAACCAATCAGAAATCAAATTAGAAATATTGAGAATTTCTACTTTTGAAGCATTTATTATTTTATTAACGAAAACGAGATACCGTCTTAAATAGTATAGTGTAACCATGGAAGTACCATAGCCTACTAAGGCGTTGTTTGCATCATTCCATTCGGGGCGTTGAGTATTCATCCAAATACCACCATTTGGTATAAAATTTGATATTTTCGTAAGTGCTAGTACTAAAAGTTTTTCTATCATTGTTACATGAAAAACCTCTTCGTCTTTAATTACAAGCCTAGCATCCGTCCCAAAAGTTTCTATTTTTTGTAAAATTAAATTATGTAGGTCATGATCAAAAAAGATAGTTTCTTTTGGATTCTTAATTATTTCTTTATCTGTTTTTATTTTATAGGGCACATTTGACGAACTAAAAATTGAATTATTAAGATTATCTAATATAAAGTCAGGTTTAATATCCCATTGCATTTCAAGTAGTTTTAACAAATAAATAATTTGATGGTCATTCCAATATCCTATATGACTCCAAGTATCATCCACATCAACAACTTCCCAATCGATTCCTTCTTTATTAATTCTATATGGATTATATCCATCTTGCGTACAAGCATTTAAAAATTTGCTTATTATTGAAGGTAATGCATACGGAAAGCTAATTGATAATCCTTCCCAGTTTTGAAAAATATCTCTCCAGTTTCCTTCGTGGTGGTATATATACTTTTCATTGTGATCATTTACTTTAATATGAAATTGATTCCACGGCCGGCTTGGGTCTCCATGCCTTCTACCAAAAGTAATTGGCAAATACTCATAGCATAACCGTATCAAGTTCTGGTCGCCAGTTTTTAAACCAATTGTTGTTATGTCTTCTAGACTGTTTTCATTAGAAACTTTATTTATTAAAGAAGCATGTTTTTTAAATGTTTTAATGTTTCGGGTTTTTACAAAATTAGAAAAATCAGATTTATCAATTCCATAATTGTCTACAAAAATACCGCCGCGCATTATGTTGAATAGAACATTTGCTGTGTGGTGCATATCGTTATTTTTGGAGTTACTAAGTTGAAACCCATCTGCGCTTCCAACAAATTTTTTCAACTCCAAGTTGTTTTCACGAATGCTATCATTTATCTCTTTGGCTTTTACTAATTGTACAGATTTTTTCAAATCCGTTATTTGACTATGGTCTACATTTGTGTTTAAGATGATATCCCAAGAGGCTGTTTCATTTGGGTTTAATTTTATTTTTGATTTAACAAAATAGGAACCGGGTTCTCCAGTTAACAAATTTGAATTGTCTTTAGTTGAATGGTTTGACAAGCTATAAGAAAATTGAATATTGCTTCTACACCAAACGGTATTTGCAGTTAGCGACTCACCTGGGTCGGGTCTATCCATTATGAGAGACCCTAAAGAATAAATAGCAATTCCTGATCCATCTAAAATCTCTGAGTGTTTATAGGCATTAGAAAGGTTACTTAATGATTGTTGGGTTTGAACATCGAGACCAGATGGCAAAATATTTTTTAAACCATCTTCTATTTTCATTGAAACGGTTTTATTAGAATAGTTTTGGATGCTTATTCGCATTATAAAACCAAACTCTTTACTCGTAAACCACTGCCTTTTAAAATTTAATTCAAACGGCAGAAAATTTTCTTCAAATAAAACAGTGTCACCAATTGCATCTTTATAAAGATTTCGAATAGCACCTTTTTTTTTATTTAGATTGAATGGGCGCCAAGCGATAGTCTTTCCAGCTATTTCTAAATCTATATTTGTTGAAGGTCCTGTGGTATTTAGGCTATGATGAATTAAGTTATCTGTAATATAGGGAAACAGTGCATGATCTGCTTTTTCTCTTCCCGCTGTTAAAGCACCATTACTTGATATAAACATCCAGTGATTATCACTACTTGTTATACTCATTAAAAACGGATTCATTTCATCGACGTTTTCTATTTTGTATTTTGGTGGTTTAATTATCATTTAACTTTTCAATTAAGGTGAGTATCGATCTTTCAGGAATTGTTAAATCAATACTGGTGTTAGCACCAATATATGTAAAACTGTCTGAAGTGTTACTCTTGTTTAAGATAACAGTGTTAACCTTGTCTCTGTTTTTAGAAACAGATGAAAGAGAGAGGAGGCTAGTATCATTTTCGATTTCTAAAATGGAGTCTCCTTGCTTTATAAATCTTGAAAAGTGTCCAATATAATAATATGAACTTTGGTATAATATTTCTTGAGTATTTGTGTCTACTATCATTGGCGCACTACAATAATTGCCAACATGGTTTGGTCCGCCTTGAGTATTTAAAATTAGATTCCAATCTAGCCATGCAACGGTCCACCTATTTAGATCGTTTATGATTGAAGTAGCATATCTTTCACCTAAATCCCAGGACCCTAGGTGAGGACCACCTTCTTGGCAACCTTCTGTAAATATTAAGTTTTTATCTGGGAACTCATCGTGTACTTTTTGAACATTATCAAAATGGTCACCACAATACCAATGAAACCCCGTTCCCCAAACAAATTTTGCAGCTTCAGGGTCTCTCAATACTGTTCTTGCTCTTTCTACCATCATATCGCGATTATGATCCCAGATTATAACCTTTTTATCTAAAAGGTTATGTCTCTCTAATGATGGTCCCAAAAAATATTTAATAAAATCACGTTCTTCTTCTGCTGTATATAAACAAGAGTCCCATGTTTGTTTTGCTTCGGGTTCGTTCTGCACAGATATTCCCCAAATTGGTACTTCTTCTCCATGATAAAATTCGATGAACTTGCAATAATAGTCAGCCCAAGCACTTTTATATTCTTCTTTTAATTTTCCACCTTCATTCATTTGACCATTTGTTTTCATCCATGATGGAGGGCTCCACGGAGAAGCCATAATCCTAAATTTATTTTTTGTTAACCTTAGCGCGTCTTTAATAAACGGAATTAAGTCTTTTTTATTTCTTGAAATAGAAAAGTTTTTAAGATCAATATCGCCAGGCGTTTCGCAGTGTGCATAGTTTTCCAATGAAAAATCACAACTATTGATATGTGTTCTTCCCATTGAATAGTTATTACCAGTTTCTCCAAAATAGGCTTCTATTATTTCGTCCTTTTTGGTTTGAGAAAGATCATGATAAATACTTGCAGAGGACTCCGTAAAAGATCCGCCAAAACCTAAAACTGTTTGCTTCAAGTTTTTTTTGTGTATTTTAATAAATTTTTGAGAACCCTTATTTTTTATTAGTGACTTTATATTTACCTTAGTTAACCTATTATCGTTGTTCATTGAACTAAGGTATGGGGAAAGGTTGGTGGGTGGTTTCATTTTTTAATTTTCAACCGAAGAGATTAGTTTTTGGTACCAATAAAAACTGTTTTTTGGAATTCTTTCTAGTGTTTTAAAATCGACCCATATTAGTCCAAACCGTTGACTATAACCTTGCGCCCACTCAAAATTATCCATTAAAGACCAGGCAAAATAACCCGTGCAATTCACGCCCTGTTCAATAGCTTTAAACATTTGGTCTATATGTGATTGGTGGTAGTCGATTCTCCGTTGATCTTTTATTTCAAGGTTCTCATTTGGAGAATCATTATAAGAACATCCGTTTTCTGTTATAATAATTTCATTAACACTATAATTTTCTTTTAACTGTAATAATAAATTGAAGAGTCCTTTTGGATAAACTTCCCAATCAAAATCAGTTTTGTCTCCTAACTCTATTAAAGGTTCATCATTTTTATTTTCGCTTATATCATTGTTTCTAATAACAGCCCTACTATAATAATTAACCCCTAAAAAATCTGTTGAGGTAGAAATGATTTTTAAATCATCATTGTTTATAAAGCTTAAGTCATTATCATTGATTAGTTTTCTATTTTTAAGTTCTTTAAATAGTTCTTCAGGGTATTTTTTATTATACAGCGGTTCTAAGTAAAGCTTATTAAACTGTAAGTCGTAAAAATTGCACTCTTCTTTATCATATTTACTCTCTGAGGCTGGTTCTGCGGTGTTAAGGTTTAATGTGATTCCAACCTTTGAATTTTTTGAATTATTTCGTATTTCAGGTATAGCTAGGCCATGAGAGAGAAGTAAGTTGTGTGCAACCAATATGCTTTTTCCCCATGCGTTTTTTAATCCAGGGGGTTTTATTCCTTGGACATATCCCAAGTGGCTTATGCACCATGGTTCGTTATGTGTTATCCAGTTTTTAACTCTGTCACCAAAGTGTTTACTGATGTAGTATGCATATCGTGTGAACTCTTCAGTCACGTTTCTACTTGTCCATCCGCCAATATCTTCCAACCCTTGAGGCATATCCCAATGATTCAAGGTTAGCACTGGATCTATTCCCTTAGATAATAATGTGTCTATAAGGGTTTGATAGAAATCGATTCCCTTTTGGTTGACTTTTTTTTCAGTGCCCTTAGGAAAAATTCTTGGCCAAGATAATGAAAACCTATATGAATTAACGCCTAATTTTTTTATAAGCTCAATATCCTCTTCCCAAAAATTATAGTGGTTACATGCGGTGTCGCCATTATCATTGTTTTTTACATTGCCCTTTTTATGACTAAATGTATCCCAAACAGATGGCCCTCGACCGTCGGTATCATAAGCACCTTCAATTTGATAACTTGACGTAGCAACTCCCCACATGAATCCTTTTTTATCTAATTCATTCATATTCATTTGTCAGTTTGAATATCTTTTATAAGGTTCATCATTATCGTATCCATTTAATAAAACACCATTAATAAATAAATAGAAAAGAACATTAGCAGAGTATTCAAATTGCTTTTTTATAGACACGGAAATAGTCTATTTCCATTTTTGTAGGGAAATCGCTTTTCTCCACTCCCTTTTCTCCACCCCAATTTCCACCAACAGCGATGTTGAATAAAAAATGAAATTTTTCATCAAAGGGCCAATGTTGCCATTTTTTATCGTTTTTTTGATATTCGAATATTTTTTTGTTATTTATATACGTTGTTATTTTTTCTTCATTCCATTCTAATTTATAGTCATTGAAAGTATCGCAAGCATCTTTAAAAAAGAGGTTGTTCTGCTGATCTGATTTATAGAGGTCTCCTGATTTTGCAATGTTGTGCACAGAGCTAACAATATGACCTTCATTATGCCCAACGTGCTCTAATACGTCAATTTCTCCACTGTAAGGCCAACCACCATATTTCCAATCGGTAGGCAAACCCCAAAAAGCAGCCCATGTTCCAACACCTTTTGGCAATTTAGCTCTCATTATAAACTTGCCATATTTCCAGCTTTTTTTTGTTTTAATTCTAGCTGAAGTAAAGTCTGAACCTTCATAATATTCATTTTTTGCTTCGATTATAAGGTGTCCTTTTTCTAACCGAACATTATCTTTCTCTTTTGTATAATATTGTAGCTCCTTATTCCCCCAACCGCTTCCGCCAGTAACCCAGTTTATTTCTTTGTCTATTCTGGTGAATGTGTCTGTTGATTTTTTGAAGTTCTTATTTGAAAAATAAGTGCCGGACAAACCAACTGAGCCGTTAAAAGAAAGATGATTTTCGTTAATTAGCATTTTGGGGTTGTGCTTACACTCCCAACCTAATATTGCGGCTTCACCACCACCTTCTTCAAAATATTCGATAACAATTTTGTAATCTTTTTGATCTAAATACTGCTTTGCCGAATATTCTGTTGCTGGTTGATTTTTCCAGCCATTAATTATTGACTTTTCATTTAAAAATAATCTTACTCCGTCGTCAGCAATCAAAAATATTTCATAATTACATTTATGATCTGGAGTTAGAAGACCATGCCACCTAACACTAAAGTTGTCTTTCGGAAATTCTTTAGGAACAAAAATAGAAGAACTCGGAGAAAAGTCTTCAAAAACTGGCGCACCAGTACCTAGGTCAAACCCCCAGTTTGAATAATTAATATTTTTCCCATCAAACTCATCGCTCCAAATTAAATCCCATCCTTTTATATTTGTTTTATGTTTCGAACAACTGCTCATAAAAATCAGAGTTAAACACATAATAAGTGAAGTTTTTTGATACACGTTATGAAAACTTAGCTGGCTAAGCTTTAGTGCTTTTTCTTATTTTAATTTCAACAGGGATCATTGAAATTTGACCGACGATATCACTTTTATCATTGATCATATTTTCAATAGTTCTAATGGCTCTTTTTGCTAAACCTTCAAAATTAGTAGAAACAGAGGTTAGTTCAGGTGTAATGGATTCACAAAAAGAAAGGTTGTCATATCCGGCAATAATATAGTTTTCAGGTATTTTATAATTATTTTCAAAAGCTTCTTTTATAAATCCAAAGCACATGTGGTCGTTGGAACCAAATATTGCAACACCATCCAATTTTTTTTTCTTGAAGTTCTTAAACGCTGCTGTTCCAGATTTACGCGTAAAGTCTCCTTTGTAGCTCCAGACCAAATCAAGGTTTTCATGTTCATTTATATGATCAATAAATCCATTTTTTCTAAAAGAAGCGTCAACCACTCCACTTGGTCCTTCAATTATTCCTAATTTACTATAGCCAAGTTCTTGAAAGTGTTTCGCTACCATATATCCACCACTATAAGAGTCAAATGATATCGAGTCAATTTTTAAGTTTTTACCTGGCACAACGGAAACAATTGGGTAGCTACCTACACTATTTTTTATCTTCGAATAGTTGTTTTTACTAAGGCTAGGTAAAAATAAGCATATACCACTATACTTTTTACTAAGATCAGTAATAAAATCCACGGGGTCTTCTAAATCGGTCGCCGCATTTACAAAAATAACATCTGAGTTTGAGTTTTTACTTGCTGCATAAAAACCATAAAATAAAGAAGAGTAAAATTCACCCTCATGAATTTCGGTTACCAACGCAATAGACGAAGTGTCTTGGACATTGTCGTTTCCAATAAAGGGGTATCCAAGTTTTCTTGCTAGCGCATAAATTTTCTCTTCATTGGAAGTGTAAGTTCTTTTTTCTCTTCTTAAAGCTCGAGAAACCGTAGCTACAGACAGTCCGCTAGCATCCGCAATTTCTTGAAGTGTTGCACGCAAATTATGGTTTCCTTTTCGACGTTTTTTCTAGAAATATCATTATAAAAAATATCATGATAATGGTTATAATGCAAATTTTTTTCATAAAAATGAAAAAATAATGCAAAAAATATGAAAAAATATTGCATTTTTTAGTGTTTTTGAATTATGTTCTTTCGCATTTAGTGTGATATTTACGCCTATGTGCATTAAAAATGTGAACACAATCAAGGAGCCATTAATGAGAAATCTTTTTCATAAATCTGGAATAATTGTTTTTTTAATTTTATCACAAATACTTTTTTCACAACCAACAACAGTACCCGCAGCACCAATGATGGCTGCGACAGATGTTATTTCTATTTATAGTGATAGTTATACAGACATTGCCACGAACTACAATCCTGGCTGGGGACAATCTGGTGCGGTTAACACAACATACTTAACAGCGGGTGACGCAGCAAACAACGTGTTGGTATACACCAACTTTAATTACCAAGGTACCGAAACATCAGTA
>JABGWJ010000069.1 GCA_018645565.1 bacterium
TAATATCTTAGATTATAATAATTATGATAATGTAAACTTTGATGATATTATAAACTTCTATAAAAATAATATTACTAAGGATCCGATTGTGATTACGATTCTTACAGATAAATCAAAAATTAACATAGATAAAATATTAGATTATGGCGAGTTAATTGAAGTTAAGAAAAAGAATATTTTCAATTGATATACAATCCAACAAATATATAAGGTGGGTTAGTTATGGTAGATAAAACAGATTTAAAAATCTTAAAATTACTTCAAAATGACGGCAGAGAGACAGCAAGTAAAATTGCAGAAAAATTAAAGCTTACAGTTCCCACTATTACCGAAAGGATTAAAAAACTTCAAGAAGCATCAGTACTAAAAGGGTTTCAAGCAATCATTGATGCAAAGTCAGTTTCATTAGATGTCTCAGCTGTTATTACGGTTGTAGCCTCTACATCTGCTAATTATAAAGTAGTAATTGAAAAGGCTGTAGAATGTCCTGAAGTCATTCAATGTTTTGCTACTACTGGAGTTGGTTCATTGCTTTTATGGGTGGCAACAAAAAATTCTCAATCTCTTGAAGCATTATTGAGAAGAATCCAAAGTTGGCCAGATATTACACGAACTGAAACTCAAATTATTTTATCATCATACAAGGACTTACCAAAGCTGCCGCTTTAGTTTTATTTATTTTATTTAGAAAAAATTACGTATTTCTTTATTTTATTAGATATAATTTAAAATTATTTAATAAAATATTTCATTTATCAATAAATATTAATAATATAATATATTAATATTTATTGATAAATGAAAATTGATAGCATAGATAAACAAATTTTAACAATTTTACAGCAAGATGGTAGAATATCTGCAAGCAATATTGCATCTGAGATCAATGTAACAATTCCAACGGTAACAGATCGCATTAAGAAGTTGAAAGATTCACATATTATAAAAGGTATACATGCTGTTTTAGATCCGAAGCCTTTAGGATTAGACGTTGCAGCAATAATTACACTTATTTCAGAATCTTCAGATCATTACAAAGAGGTTACAGATGCAGCTGAAATGATGCCTGAGGTTTTACAATGCCTCTCAACAACGGGGAAGGGATCTCACATGTTGTTTATCGTTACTCGTAATTCTTCTACACTGGAAGGATTATTAAAAATAATTCAAAGCTGGCCTGGAGTTACTAGGACTGAGACGCAAATCATTTTGTCTGATTATAAAATGATTCAAAAAATAACAGATTTAACTACAATCTAAATAAATAGGAGAAAAAAAGTGAGCAAAATTAAAGCAGAATATATTTGGATGGATGGGCATGTGCCTACTCAAAAACTTAGATCAAAAACTAAGGTCTTGAATGGCCCTATTGATTCTATTTCTGATCTACCTATATGGGGTTTTGATGGCTCAAGTACAAACCAAGCTGTTGGAAATGATAGTGATTGTATGTTAAATCCAGTTTATATGGTTCCAGATCCAATAAGGGGCGAGGATGATATTTTAGTAATGTGTGAAGTTATGAACCCTGATGGATCAGTTCATGCATCTAACACAAGAGCACATCTAAGACATGTATCTGAAAAATTTGCTAATGAAGAATCATGGTTTGGAATTGAGCAAGAATATACACTTTTTGAAGGTCGTAACCCTCTTGGATGGCCAGAAGGTGGTTATCCTGCACCTCAAGGACCTTTTTATTGTGGTGTAGGTGCTGACGAGGTATTTGGGCGTGAAATTGTTGAAGATCATATGCAGCTATGTCTTGATGCAGGGTTAGAACTTTCAGGAATTAATGCAGAAGTCATGCCTGGACAGTGGGAATACCAAATCGGGCCACTTAGTCCATTAGAAGCATCAGATCAAATGTGGATTTCTAGATGGTTATTGTATAGGGTTTCTGAAGAATACGGAGTAAGTGCAACTCTTCATCCAAAACCAGTTAAAGGAGATTGGAACGGGGCGGGAGCTCATACAAATTTTAGTACAAAGTCCATGCGTGAACCTGGTGGTATAGATGCTATTAATGCTGCGTGTGAAAAACTAAGTAAAAAACATGATGAGCATATCGAAGTATATGGAGCAGATAATGATGAACGATTGACAGGTTTGCATGAGACTTGTAGTATAAAAGAATTTAGATATGGTGTCAGTGATCGAGGAGCTTCAATTAGAATACCGATGCAAACTTCAAATGATGGATTTGGTTATCTAGAAGATAGAAGACCTTCAGCAAATATGGATCCTTATAAGGTCTGTGCAATTCTTATTGAAACAACTTGTAATTAACTATTTTATTATACTTTGGTTTTCTTCTTAATTGTAAGAAAGCCAAAGTAATTATTTATAAATTAGTATTTTGAAAGCAAGTTTATAGCTTCAAGATAACCCTCTTTACCTTTCCCTGTTATCTGCTTTATTGTTACATCTTTAATTACAGATTTTTTTCTAAAGTCTTCTCTTAAATTTATATCACTTAGGTGCACTTCAACAGTTGGAATATTAATAGCGGATATAGCATCTCTAATTGCATAAGAGTAGTGAGTATATGCACCAGCGTTTATAATTATTCCATTGAATTTTGATTCAAAAGCCCAGTGCAATTTGTTGATAATTTCACCTTCGCTATTTGATTGAAACCATTGAAGGTCATTTTTTAATGTATCGACTTGTTTTGTGACCCATGAAATAATATGTTCTAAACTTTCTTGTCCATAAATCTCTGGTTCTCTTATTCCAATTAAGTTAAGGTTTGGACCATTTATTATTAAAAATTTCATTTTATAATAATTTAAAAGATTCTTTTAAGATGAGATTATCTACCTCTTGATTAATAGTTGCCATACCAATTTTATTAAGAGTAATAAACTTTAATTTTCCTTTAACAAATTTTTTATCCCGTTTGATAAGAGCTAACAATTCTTCGCTGTTTATTTTTTTTAATTTAGGCAGTGGAAGTGTACGAATTAATTTTTCTAGAATGTTAAATTGCTTTTCATCTAATTTTTTAAGTTTAAAGGAAACGTATCCTGCACAGAGCATTCCAAATGCTACTGCTTCACCATGTCGTAATGTATTGAAACCAAATTTTAACTCAAGA
>JABGWJ010000070.1 GCA_018645565.1 bacterium
AGGAAAACCTTTACCCCTCATTCTGAGAAGCTTTCCAGACTGTATTCCTGCTGGAATTTTTAAAGCAGACTTACCATCTAATGTTGGTATATCAATTTTATTACCAAAAACAGCATCTGGATAATTGATAGTAAGTTCAATAAAAATATTTTCGCCATCCCGGACAAAATATTCATGGGGTTTTTCTTCGAAAACAACTAATAAATCGCCTGGAGAACCATTAACATCCTCGTTACCTTGATTTTCTACTGTCATATAGTTGCCAGATTCAACACCTGCTGGTACTTTTATATTAATTGTCTTCTCTTTTTTTATCATTCCGTCAGGACCAGCACCACTAGGCCTTTCCCCAACAGTTTTTCCACTACCGCTACATCTAGGGCAAACACCAGTTTGTTGCATTCTACCAAGCACCGTATTAGTTATTTGAGTTACTTGCCCTTGTCCACCACATGTGGCACAATTTGTAAACTTAACGCCCTCTGCTAAAACAGATCGCTTTATTTTAATCTTTTTTTCAACACCTTTATTTATTTCTTCGTAATCAAGTGATAATTTAATTCTTATATCTGCGCCCTTTGATCTACCACCTCTTTGTCTACCCCCACCAAATATATCGCCAAATGGACTACCACCACCAAAAATGTCTCCGAATTGTGAGAAGATATCATCCATGTTCATATGAACACCGCCTCCTCCAAAGCCACCTCCACCTTGGGAACCCATTCCTACTCCAGCATGACCAAACTGATCATATTGTCCTCTTTTTTGACTATTGCTTAAAATACTATATGCTTCTGCAGCCTCTTTAAAATTTTTCTCAGCTTGTTCATCCCCAGGGTTTTTATCTGGATGGAATTTCAATGCAAGTTTCCTATAAGATTTTTTTATTTCATCAGCGGATGCGTTTTTGGAAACGCCAAGAACATCATAAAAATCTCTCATTTTTTATTCACCACTACCTTTGCATGACGAATGACCTTATCATGATATTTATACCCTTTCTCAAAGACACTAAGAATTACGTTATCCTCTTTCTTATCATCTTTTTGTGTCAGCATGGCGTCATGAATTTGAGGGTCTAAACGCTCTCCTTCTATACCAAAAGGTTCAATATTTTTTGATTCAAGGAATCTATCGATTTTGGAACTCAGTAAATTAATTCCATCAACTAATGAATTTTCATTTTTCAGATTCGAGCTCTCTGCAGAATCAACCATTCTGTTCAAGTCATCAAAAATCGGAAGGACTTCTTTGATTATACTTTCACCATCATATTGTAATAACGAAGAAATTTCTTTATTTTTTCTTTTTCTAAAATTCTCAAACTCTGCTTTCAACCTTATATGCTTATCCTTAAGAACATTGATTTCATTCTCAAGTTTCAAACTAGTGGCTTTTGGCTTAGAAGTTTTTTTTACTTGCTTTTTTTTTACTGTCTGCTTTTTTGTCTTAGCAGTTTTCTTTTCTGTCAAAATGGACTCCAATCAATAATTTGTTTTATTTATAGTTTTTTTAGAAATAAATGAAGTTAATAAAGACTATTTCATAATTCCTGACACTGCCCTATAACTACCTAATACAGAAATAATGCCAGAAAGTAAAGTAAGCCATATAAACAATATTGGAGCAACCGTAAGCTCAATATTCCAGCTAGTAAAATTATCAATCATATAGTTAGTACCACCTACAGTACCCATAATTAGCGGGATAGAAATTAGAGTAGCTAAAACCCCATCAATAAGACCTTCAAAAATAAAAGGCATTTGTATAAATAATTTGGTCGCACCAATCAATTTCAATGAATCAATAAGTTCTTTTCTTGAAAATATGGATAATTTTACTGTATTGTATATGACTAGGACAGAAACAGTAATGAATAATACTGCCACACCAGGAAACAACTGCATGAACCTTGAATAGGTCCTCTCAATTTTTTTAATTAAATGACCTTGATATCGAACCTCTTGGACACCTTTCATTTTTTTAATTTCGGATACAACAGGTGCGATTTTCAACATTTCCTCAGAATTTCGTTTAAGATTTACCACAGCACTAATTGGTAAGGGATTATAGCCTAAAACACCAAGAATATCTTCCCCAAATTGGTCCTTAAAAATCCTCACTGCATCATCTTTGTTAATGACGGTAGATGAACGAACGCCTTTTACTTCAAGAATTAAATCAGAAACTTTTTTTGCACTCTTTAAATCCACATTCTGCTTGAAAAATACTTCAATCTTATATTTGGAACGAAGGTATTGAAGAATTGACCTTGTATTTTCACCTGCAGTCGCCAAAAGACCAACAAAATACAGAGCTAGAAACAATGAAAACACTGCTGTAAAAGTAGTCATTTTATGTCGCCAAACATTTTTTAAACCTTCAGAAATTAAGTATAAAAATTTATCCATTAACTTCCTCGCATTAACCCATCTTTTAACTCTATTATTCGACGGCCTCTGCCCTTAATAAGATTATAATTATGTGAGGCCATTAAAATAGTTGTGCCCTCATTATTTATCGTTTCTAATAGCTGAACAAGTTCAAACGCGGCAACAGGATCAAGGTTTCCAGTAGGCTCATCAGCTAAAATCAGTTTAGGCTCTTTTACAATCGCACGGGCTAGTGTTACTCTTTGTTTCTCACCGCCAGACAACTCATGAGGGTAGTGACTTCTTTTTCCTTCAAAACCCACCAATTCTAATGCATCTTCCACTCTATACGAAATTTCACTGGCATCGCAACCAATAACATGTAAAGGGAGTGCTACATTGTGAAACACATTACGATCATTTAAAAGATGATAGTCTTGAAATACCATTCCAATATCTCTTCTCGCAAGAGGGATTTTACTTTTTTTAATTCTATCTGAATTAAAATTCCCCACATTGATTTTTCCTGAATCACAAAGCAAGTCAAAGTAGATCAATCTCATTAGAGTTGTTTTCCCTGAACCGGTAGGCCCAATCAAAAATACAAATTCTCCATCATCAATGGAAAAAGATAGATTCGTAACACCTCTTCCTTTAAGGTGTGTATAGGAAACATTTTGAAAATCTATCATGATGTTAAATTACTCACATATTGCTTATAGAAAAAGTAGTGAAGAATTTAATATATAAGTGAATATTAAAAGACTAAATAAGAACATACATAATTCATAAATTGTGTAAATTTTCGATTCAAACAATAACAAATTAATAAAAAGGTATTTTCTTGATTTTACTTCTGGACATAGTTTTAGTTGTTTTTTCTATTTTAATGTTATGGAAAGGAGCAGATTGGCTTGTTGAAGCGGCTGCTGAAATAGCCCATTCATTAAAAATTTCTGATTTAGTAATAGGGTTAACTGTTGTTGCTTTTGGTACATCTGCTCCAGAGTTCGCAGTAACTATCAAAGCTGCACTAACCGGCCAAACCGATATATCAATAGGCAACGTTGTTGGTTCTAATATCTTTAATTTAGGTTTTATTCTAGGCGGAACTGCGATGATTAGAGCGATTACAATCACGCCTAAGTTATTATACCGAGACGGACTGTTTCTTCTTTTCGTTACAATATTAATTTATGCTCTGTTTTTTATCTTTAATGCTAGCGATGGTGGAAATACATTTACTGCTATAGAAGGCTCTGGCCTCTTCATTGCTTTAATCGGATATATCATTTTCTTATTTGTTAAAAAAGAGCCAATGGAAGAGACGCACCCTGAGTCTGCCGATTTAAAATCATATTTATGGTTTTTTGTAGGACTTATTTCTATTGTTCTTGGTGGGCACCTAATGGTTGAGCATGCTTCCTCCCTCGCAAGCGCATTTGGAGTTTCAGATTGGGTAATTGCTGTGACCATCGTTGCTGCCGGCACCTCTGCTCCAGAATTAGCTACATCTTTAACAGCAGCGTTCAAAAACAAGCACGGAATGGCAATTGGTAACCTTATTGGTAGCGATTTATTTAATTTACTTGGTGTACTCGGACTTGCGGGTATAATAAACCCGACTAATATTCAATCAGATATTCACTCTAGTATCGTTGTTTTAATTATAATGGTCGCTATGGTATTAGTCATGATGAGAACAAACTGGCAAATAAGTAGACTACAAGGAACTATATTAGTTTCACTTAACCTTATAAGGTGGTATTTAGATTTTTCTGGATGAATCTAAGGCTTTAAACTATATAATTTATTCTCATTTATATAATCCCAAATAGGTAGAGTAACCATATAACGAATGGTAAGATCTTTTATCCACCTCGATCTTATCGTAGAAGATGATAACTCGAACCGAGGTATATTCGCAAAATGAACTTCTTTTAAAATCCAGTGAGGGATATCACTCGGACTAAATCCAGGACGAATTGCTACGATAACTTTTGCCTCTTTCAAAATTTTTCTTGGTTTTTTCCAGTTTTTAAAATCGATCAAACTATCACTACCAATTAGATAATATATTTCATCTTTTGAGGTATCTATTCGTTTTTTTATGTCTACTATTGTATCAATAGTATATGAAGTACCTTTTCTAATGACATCAACATCGGAGTATTCAAATTTAGGATTATCACGGATAGCAATTTTCACCATATTTATCCTGTGTTCAATATCCGTAATTTGATTTTTGTGCGGTGGCGAATATGCTGGCACAAACAGAATTTTATCAAAATCTTCAACCTCGCAAACAGTTTGAGCGATAAGTAAATGACCAATGTGAGGAGGATCAAAAGTTCCACCAAATATGCAAATTTTCATTATTATTCTTTAGTAGAAAAAAGTTCAGTTATTTCATTAATAATTTCTTCATTTAAAATGTATGATTGCCCCTTATCAACCCAATGTTTTTCAGCTTTCTGAGCATTACCTTCTTTTGCATAGGACTTAATAACCTCAAAATGAACTCTTTCAATAATATCCGTATCATAATATTGATCAATCACTGTATTAAAAGACATTCTTGCAGGTTCAAACTCATCCATTTTCATATATAAAACCCCTGTTTCATATATTTTTTTTGCAAGCTTGTTTCTTAATACATCCATCGATTCTGTTACAACATTACTATGCTCAGATTCAGGAAAGTCTTCTAGAAACTCACGATACCTCTCCAATGCCTTTTCAGTATAAGATTGATCATTGTAATAATTTGGACTTTCGATCCTATATGCTTCACAAATTCTAAATCTAGACTTTTCAAAATATGGACTGAATGCCATTTTTCTCGTCAAATTTTCATATTCTTGTATTGACAACATATATTCTTGATTCAAAAAGTAAGATTCAGCTAGAAAAAACTGAGCATCGTCCCCATAGTCAGTCCCCGTTCCTCGAGATAAAATAAATTTAAACTCATCTTGGGCTTTTACAAACTTTTCTTGATCAAGTAAATCCATTCCGATTTTGAGATGGTCAGCTAGAGGAATTGACTCATCAGGTAAGCTAGATGAACAACCAACTAAGATAACTAATATGAAGCTAAGATATTTCATTTTAAAAATTAAGTCTAAAGGACAAACCACCTATTCCAGTCTTGTTACTTGGATTAAATAACAAGCCTAAATCAAGGTTAATATCCTTAGAATCCTTTCGAGTTTTATTATTTTTATTAATTCTGTTAGCGTAAACAGCTTCTAACCCACTTATTACATGATTAAACATCATTGCACTCACACTAAATTTAGCAAAAGATAACCATTGATTTGATTTATAACGCTCATCAAGGTAACTTTGTTTCTTAGGTGTTTTTATAATAATCTCAGTACTATCACCAACATCTTTTTCTTCCCAATACCAATTAGTAGAAACATCAGACCAACCTCCAACAAACTGGTCATACTTGCCGATATTTTCATAATAGTGCCTATCTTTAACCATTGTAACATCATCGCTATCGAGATAGCTAGATAAAAGAGAAAGACTATCTGATGTTAAAAATTCAGTATTAAATAAGTTGACGAGATCGCCTTTAAGGTGAACGGTTAGGTGATGTGTGCCTACATAATCTCTCATAGCCTTTAATTTGTTATCCGTAAAATATAATCCGTTGTTTTCAACTGTTGTAGGTCCTGACTGAGTAAAATTCCACCAGTTTTGAATGTTCCAATTCTCATCCGCATACTTTTGGTAATCAAGTCTAATTTCATCTGCTTTTTTGTTTGCGTAAAATATGCTTGTAATACTGACTATTTCAGTTGCTATAAAAAGACTTGGTTTCCAGAGAGGCTCCTTATTATATACCTGACCTAATCCCGGTATCAATAAGGACATTATTAGTGGCTTTCCTGGATAAAAAGTAGAATCGTTTTTAACAATTACTTTCGAAGTATCTTGTCCAACGAGGGGTATTATTAAAACTGATAATAACGTTAATTTAGAAATCAAATAATAATTTAAAATATGTTCTATTTTCTTTTCCATAAGAGTATGAGTCTCCTTTTATAACTC
>JABGWJ010000071.1 GCA_018645565.1 bacterium
ACAAAAAAATTGTCCCCAAAATATAAATCGCCACCCATTTCATAACCCGATTGTCTTTCAGGTCTGAGATCTGGATTTCCTAAATTGATACTATAGTCCGATTCACTTGGTAGCGCTTGCATTGCCTTAGGCGGATTAATACCGCCCCTACCCCAAGCGCCTCTTGACTTAATGACTATTCCACCAAAACTATAAACATAAGAAAATCCAATTCTAGGACTATAGTGCGTTCCGTAATCTTTGCCAAAAAACTCGTTCTGCTCCACTCGCTCACCAAAAGTAATAAAAAGCTTATCTTTATAGTCAACCACGAGCTCACCATAATATCCTGAATTTTTATTACTTTGCTCAACTAATGATACATTTTCATAATCCTCATAGTAATATTGGTCTTTATCTTCTTCTAATTCGCCAGAAATTCTGGTGTGATTGCTAAGCGTTTTTTGAGTGCCAGCTGTCAGGTCAACATTAATATCATTTGAAATATTATTTTTGAAATGCCAAAAATAATTTAGTGTGTATCTATTCCAATTTTGCGTTAAATAAGAGAGACCTGTACTGGGATAAGATTTTTTATATAAAAAGCGTTTCGAGTCGTTTCCTATAACTAAACTTTGATACAAGTCTGCTGTTAAACTATGAGTAATATTAAGACTAAAACCAGGCTTGTAGTAGCTTGTTCCGCCAAGCGTAGAGTCTATACCTAACGCATCATCCCAATGAACGGGCGCATTGACCCAATCGCGATCTTCCTTATATTCTAAAAGATGGTATAGGTTACTTATAAAACCTTGCTTTCCCCAGCTATGATAGGTTTTTGCGTCTATAACTGCAGATCCTATCCGAGCATTAATAGAACCATGAATTTTTGTCTGTTCAATATCTTTTCCATTCCCAGGCATGACTTCTTCATCTATGGAATTATTATAACCAATATTATAACTAATATTTGAAGAACTTCCGCCACTCACACTTAAAGAAGCCTCTTGACCACTTGCCACCTCATCAATGATTGGAGCTTCAGTGGCCTTATTAGCAAATTTTACCTTTACTCTCATTTTTTTTCTATCAGCCCCTTTTTTAGTAAAAATCTGGATGATTCCACTTTGAGCATTAGACCCATGCAATGTTGAGCCCATCGGCCCTCTAACAACTTCTATTTTCTCAATGTCGTTCGGATCTATAAAATCTGATATTCCAGGAGAGGACTGCATATCAAATCCCAATAACTCAATCCCATCTATATAAATCTTCACATCACCTAATGGCCTACCCGAACCACTAGTCCCGCCTCTAATTGTAAATGCAGAATTATTTTGACCGGGACGGGATGGAAGATTTGCATAACCGCCGGGAACTTTCCCAGATAAAACTTCATCAATACTTCGAACAGGAAGCCTTCTAAGATCATCTTGAGAAATAATGGTTATTGGTGAAGACTGGGCTTTCTTCTTTCGACCGCTGAAACTAGCCGCAACAACAACTTCTTCTAGGTCAACCAGTGATAAAATAAGCTGAAAATCAACAACCACATTAATGCCTTCGCTGGTAGTAAAGGGCTTCGTTTTTTTTCTATGCCCTATGTACATAGCTGATAGTTCATATTCTCGATCTTTAGGTACCTTTTGAATTCGGTACTTACCCAGAGCGTCTGTAGCGACTCCAAGTGTAGTCCCTTCAATATAAACATTCGCGCCAACTAATGGCTCTCCATTTTCATTGCGCACAGTGCCTGATACTGAAATCGGCTCAGCAAACATCTTTGAAATGATAATTGCAAAAAGTGTAATTATTCTAAGCATCATAAGGAAGTTTCTTATTTTAGAAGAGTCATTTTCCTAGCTTCAGAATGAGATTCTGATTGAAAGCGGTATATGTAAACGCCAGAAGGAACATCATTACCAAAATTATCTTTTCCCTCCCAAACTATGCTTTGGCTCCCAGATGTCAGCGCCCCTAATTGAAACTGACGAACTAACTTTCCACTCAACGAATAAATAGATAAATCAACCTCAGCAGCGTATTCAACTGAAAAATTAATAGTTGTTTTTGGATTAAATGGGTTTGGATAATTGCCTGAAATTTTAAAAACTGAAGGCAGTGGCTCATGGTCTAAAGCGAGTGTACCTACTACAAAAGAATCTATTTCTGTAGAGGAAGACTCTCCATCAACATTCTGCGCCGTAACCCACCAATAAATTTTTGTTCCGTTTCCATAAGGATCAATCATTTTCATGTAACGGTAATCTTGATAGAGCAAATTGTATAAAACTGGCATTGACCTCATAAAAACATTCGCTGTTTGGCTATTTTCTTGCCAATTAAGTACGACGCCTCCTGGCTCAATTGTACCATCCCCATTATCAGTGCCGCCATTAACCCTTACGATAACTAATACCTCCGAAATTGGAGGGATGTAGTCTGTCAAGGTATCAATCGTAGAAGTACCTACCCATGTCACCTCAATGACTGGGGCTGTTAATGTTGAAGCATCCTCAGCAAAAACACACAAATTTGATACAATAAAAAAAACTAAAATCTTACCGAACTTTTTACTCATTTTAAGTACCTCTTTTATTTTGATGAAAATTTCATAACACCCGGACCGTTTAAATGTTTATCAATAAAACCCCTAACCTCATCTGAAGATGGTCTAGGAGCGTGTGCCGTAATAATTTTCCCTTTATAATCAAGCATCATAAAACGCGGAATAAGTCCGACATTGAATGCTTTCATAAAGGTAGAAGATAATCCCTCAGCATCGTAAAGCTGAACGCCTCCAACATTTTTTTCCGGCACCATTTTTCTCCACTTTTCATAATCCTTTTTGTGATCAATTGATATACTGACAAATTCAACATTTTTACCTTTATAATCTTTTATTAATTTTTTTAAGGAAGGCATTTCTTTGAGGCAAGGCCCACACCATGTAGCCCAAACATCAATGTAAATTAATTTACCAGATAGATCTTTTAAGGATGTCTGACCACCTGAAAAGTTTTCATAATTAAAATCAACCGACTCTTTGCCAGAGACTGTTTCAAGAGCTGATTTATATTTTGCCTCCAGTTTACGTTTCATCCTATCTGAAGTAAATAGTGGCATTATTTGACGATAATCATCATCAATAGTATCATTCCCTTGCTTCATCTTTCGCATTAGCATACTAGCAAACTGCTCTCTAGTGTCTAAGCTTTTTACATTAGATATTTTGTTTTTTACAAATTCAATAATGGTTAATGAAGAGTCTTCAGACATAGCTTTTTTAGAGGAATGTCTATAGTTTGCAACAATCAAATTTCGATAAGCCCCACTATGCCTAAACATCTCATCATCATCAATGTCAATGTCAATGATTGGTTGATAATAGTCATCAGGTAGCTCAGCATTTGTTTTTTTATGGTAACTGTAAAACTTTTGATAATTGTTGTAGGTTTGTAAATAATCGTATTCAGCAATTCTTTGCTCTAACTTCTTATCCTCCTGACTCAAAGACGACTTTTCAATTAGTTCTAAGACAGC
>JABGWJ010000072.1 GCA_018645565.1 bacterium
ATTACTAATATCTTTTAGTTCATATTTGTAAGATAACCTATTAATCAAGCTTTCCTTTTTTAAAGCAACAGTTATATCATTTATTGCATTGATTTTAGCTTCTGGGGGAATATCATAAACAAAAACCATTTTTAAATTAAGATTCGTATTCATCATTTTGTAAAATGGTATTTTAGGATGCATTTCCGACATTGATGCAAAAGTGACTATTTCACAATTTGGTTTAATAACTGCCAATAAATAATTAAGATTAACTCCAAAGTCACCATCTATTATTTTATCTATTTTTTGGCCATTCGTATAATCCATAACTTGATCTACAAAAAGTTTTGAAGGATGTTCTAGAACAAGATCTGCACCGGCATTTTGACACTGATTAATACTTTTTGAGTTAGAGGCTGTTGTTATAACAACAGCACCTGCTTGCTTTGCCCATTGTATAGCATAATTTCCTACCCTGCCTGCACCTCCAGTAATTAAAACATAACGATTTTCAATGCGACCACCATTATGAACACATCTATGCGCTGTGATAGCTGGAATACCCATCATCGAGCCAACGTCATAGTTAGTGTTTTTAGGAAGGCGAACCGCATTAATTGAAGGCAAGCAAATGAACTCGGCAGAGGTTCCAAAATTTCGATTATGCTGCGCCTCATATAGCCAGACTCTTTCGCCTATTCTATCTTTTAATTCATCATTACCGACATCGATTATTTCTCCTGCTCCATCACTGTGAGGAATTATTGGACCTTGATCAAGAGCCAATGGATTTGATCCTAATCTTTTTTTTGTATCAGAAGGATTAACTGCTGAAAAAAAAACACGAACTTTAACCTCTCCAACTTTAGGTACTGGTTCGTCGAATTCTCCAATTTTAAGTACCTTTTCCGCTAGGCCAAATTTGTTATACCAGGCAGCGAGCAATTAAATTTTCTTTCCTGTTTGAATATTCCATAATTCTGCATAAAAACTTGTATTGTTCTTCATTAACTCGTCGTGCGTACCAGATTCATGAATTTTAGAATCTTTTATAACAAAAATATTATCACAATTACGAATGGTAGATAATCTATGTGCAACTATAATCATCGTACGATTTTTCTTCAAATCAAAAAATGATTTTTGAATCAACCTTTCGGTTCTATTATCAACAGAAGAAGTCGCCTCATCAAATATGAGTATATCTGGATTTCTTACGATAGCTCTTGCAATCGCTAAACGCTGCCTTTGCCCGCCTGAAAGTCGTTGACCACGCTCACCAATTAATGTATCGTAACCATCTTTCATTGATGAAATAAATTCATCACATTGACTTTGCTTTGCAGCAAGAATAATTTCTTCGTCTGAACAAGATTGATTTCCGTAGCTAATATTTTCTTTTATCGAAGCATTAAAAAGAAATGTATCTTGGCTTACAATGCCAATCTTACTTCTTAAGTTTTCAATAGAAATATTTGAAATATTATCATCACCAATAAAAATTTTCCCTGATAACGGATCATAAAGACGCAATAACAATTTTGCTAAAGTAGTTTTGCCAGATCCCGTATCTCCAACAATTCCAACTGATGATCCATATTTAATTTCCATACTAAAATTATGAAATAAATCTGCACCGTTTGGATATCTAAAAGAAACGTTAGTATATCGAATGTCTTGCTTCAAGTTATCTACAATTTTGGGATCAGTATTTTCTGGTATGTGTTCATTGGTTTTTAACAGGTCAAAGATTCTTTTACTCGATGCCATAGATCTTTCAAAATCATCGACCAAAGTTCCTAATGTAGTAAACGGCCACAGAAATCTTTGAGTAAGAAAAACCAGGACGCTGTAAGAACCAACAGCTAAAGTACCGCTCAAAGCCATGTGACTTCCAATCAATATAGTGCCTAAAAACCCAGCCAATACTCCCATGCGAATCACAGGCACAAACGCACTACTTATAGAGATGGCATTAATATTTTCTTTTTGATAATCTTTACTTAAATGACTAATTCTATTTTTTTCATTTTTAAAAGACATAAAACTTTTTATTGTCTGTATACCTAATAAGTTATTGAACACAGAAGAATTAAGCGCTCCGACTTTATCTCTTACACTTCTATACCTTGGCGAAAGTTTTTTTTGAAATAAGAAACTAACTGCGAAAATAATTGGAACAGGTAGAACCGCAATTGATGCAATTATTGGAGAAATATAGAAGAAAATGATTCCAATACAAACTGTCGATACAAGAACTTGAATAATTTGATTAATTCCATTATTTAAGAATCTTTCTAATTGGTTTACGTCATCA
This sequence comes from bacterium, assembly GCA_018645565.1. GTDB lineage: Bacteria > Fidelibacterota > Marinisomatia > Marinisomatales > UBA1611 > TMED80. The sequence goes on from JABGWJ010000072.1 coordinate 2,300, forward strand.
TTTAATATAGCTGTAATATTTCCAGTAGATTGATTTTCGTGCCAACTCAATCCAAGCCTTTGAGCATGATCATATGCGGAGACTCTAATTTCGTGTTCAACATCTTGCGCCAGGCCACGCCACTGGATCGAGTAAATATACTGGAATGTTGATTCTAAAGCCCAAATTACAAAAGTGATTACTCCTAAAAATATTACCTGACTTTCAATTGAACTAAAACCCAAAGAAGCAACAAAACTATTTTCCTTTTCGACCACTAGATCTACAGCAACGCCTATTAGTACCTCAGGTGCTATATCAAAAATTTTATTTAAAACCGAGCAAGTGGATGCAAATATGGCCTTGCCTCTCCAAGGATAGATGTAACGAATTAATTCGCTAAAAGAATTTGCTGAGCTATGATTAAGTTTCATTTAGTAAAAACCTATTTAAAGAATATTTAAGTTATGAATAACTCTCTCTCACATGAATGAAAATCTTTTAAATGTAAAAATGTTATGACAAAAAATAATATAGATTCAATTCTTAAATATAGAATCAAAGAACCTTTAAACAAGTCTACAGACACTCCCACTATTTTTCTTCTCCATGGGATCGGAAGTAATATGGATGATTTGTTTTCATTGAACCATTTTTTTGCTGATGAATGGAGGATAATAAGTTTTCAAGCTCCTATATCCTTAGGTTTTGGAGGGTGGGCTTGGGCTGAATTAGATTTGAATAATTTAAGAAGATATCCAAAACCAGAGCAACGAATTACAAGCCGAAATGCAATTATTAAATCTATAAAAACCCTTAAAAAAGAATTCAACATTAAATCAAAAAATTCTTACCTGCTTGGCTTCAGTCAAGGAGCAACATTTACGTTATTGAGTGGTTTGACAAATCCTTCCGAGTTCAATGGACTCATTGCTATTTGTGGTTTTTATAAGGCTGAAGAAGATATTAAAGAAATAGATATTGAAAAGATTAAGAATTTAGAAATATTTGTAAGTAACGGCACCGCTGACGAAGTGATTCCCATTCACATGGGAAGGATGACTGATTTAGGATTGAAAAAAGTTGGTTTATCACACACTTATAATGAATATGACACTGGGCATACAATATCAAATGATTGCTTAAATGATATTTTATTTTGGCTGCAAGAAAAGCACCAAATCTAATTATTTAATTAATATCATTTTTTTAGAAATAACTGATACATCAGATTTTAATCTGCAATAATAAATACCTGAAGGCATTTGATGACCATCAGCATTGCTTCCGTCCCATTGTAAGGTAATGCTTCCAGCAGAATAATTTTGATTACCTATCACTTTTATTTCTTTTCCTTCGATATCAATTATAGAGATTTTTAAAAATGACATTTTTTCCAATTCTATATTAATGTTTGTAATAGGATTAAATGGGTTAGGATAATTTTGTTTTAAAACAAAATCTTCGGGTATCTCAGATGACTTTTTAACACCGGCAATATTGACACCTATAAAATCACAAATTCCGTTAATGATGGCACTTGCAGTTAAATTATAGTTTCCAGCATCACTACAATTCATATCTTCATAAGTTAGAGCCATAACATTCTCTGCATAATTGAACCACCACCAACTTTCAGGATATTGATCAGGTGTACTACTAGACCAACTTACATAATAATTCCAATTTTCAAAACCACCTGGATAATAAAGCTGGATTCCTGATATAAAATCTTTTTCTGAATCTGCAAAATACCTACTTGTCCCATTTTCATGATGATAAACAAAATACCTTTTACACGCATATGCTGAATGCATATTTAATGCTACTTGAATCGGATTTGGTATGGCGAAAGAAAGTTCTATAAATCTGTTTTGTAATGCAGAAACTTCAGGCTGGAGTTCATCATCATCCCAGCCACTTTCAATATCAAGACCATTAGCATTTTCTCTTGAATATCCCAATTCAACACCATCTGGATTATGCATAGGTACAATATGGAAAATAGTATTCGCTCTTATTAGAGCTGCCTCAGGTGTATCCGCAATTAAAAAATTTATAATTTCATCAGCAACCCAAAAAGATTCTTCCTCGCCAGGGTGTGTACGAGCATGAATATATACTCTTTTATAGGTTAATGAACTATGTTGGTCTGATATAATTAATTCCCAAATACCTCTTCCCTGAACGGACGCCCCAATGGAGTCAATTACCACATATGGACTTTGAGACCATTCTGATAAATCGCTAATTAAATCATTATAACCATATCCCCAGTTTCTTTCTGAATTGATGTGGTCAGGCAATGCCCCACATTTTTGATTTTCAATCATTTGTGCATTAGCATTACAAAAAAAGAAAAATAATGAAATAAATATTTTTGTTTGAGACTTAAAAATCACGTTCCAATTTAATGATTAATACTAAACAAGCTTTATGTTTAAAAATCCTTATATCTATTATGTCATATTTAAAGATGTTTTAATTAGCAACTAATTGTGATGCCATTGTGGCAGAAAAACCTATGTAGGTATAATTTTTGATGATATATATCAAGAATATCAAAATAATAATTAAACGGAGTTTCCATTGGCAAAACAAACATTTCAAACCGAAGTAAGTCAGCTATTACAATTAATAATACATTCATTGTATTCACAAAAAGAAATATTTTTGAGAGAATTAATATCTAACTCTTCTGATGCACTTGACAAACTCAAATATTTGACCCTGACTCAAGATGAATTTAAGTCTCTAAAGTTTGAACCAAGAGTTGATATAGAATTTGAAGAAGGCGATAACCCAACGTTGACCATTAGGGATAGTGGTATTGGGATGAGCAAAAAAGACTTTAAAGATAATCTTGGTACAATAGCCCGATCAGGAACAAAAAACTTTTTATCTAAAATGTCTGGTGATGCCAAAAAAGATTCAAATTTAATTGGTCAATTTGGTGTTGGATTCTATTCATGTTTTATGGTTGCTGATAAAGTCGAAGTTATTTCTAAAAAAGCTGGTCATAAACAAGGGAATAAGTGGACTAGCGATGGAAAATCAGGATATGAGATTGTACCGCAGAAAACTGAAGATACAGGTACTACAATTATTTTATATCTGAACGATGAAGGTAAAGAATTTGCAAGTAGGTGGAAAATTGAAAGTACTATAAAGAAGTATTCTGACCATATTGATTTCCCAATTTTTCTTTCTTACGAAGATACTGAATATGATGATGAAGGTAAAGAAAAAGGGAAAACGCAGAAAAATGAACAAATAAATGATGCTACTGCTTTTTGGAAAAGACCTAAAAGTGAGTTGAAGAAAAAAGATTACAATGAATTCTATAAGACATTATCATATGACGCAGAAGATGCATTGGATTGGGTTCACAGCTCCGCAGAAGGTATGTTAGAGTTTACAGTACTTTTTTTCATTCCAAAAAAAGCTCCAGCAGATATTTACAGAGCTGATTACCAGCCAGGAGTTAAACTTTATGTAAATCGAGTTTTTATTACAGATGATGAAAAAGAACTCCTGCCTACATGGTTACGATTTGTTAAAGGTGTGATTGACTCATCTGATTTACCTCTTAATGTTAGTAGAGAGATTCTTCAACAGAATAAGGTAATGGCTAAAATAAAATCAAACTCCGTAAAAAAAGTATTAGACAAAATAAAGACGATAGCAAAAAATAAAGACAAGTATGAGGGATTTTATAATGAATTCGGAAGATTACTTAAAGAAGGTGTCTATCAAGAATTCGAACATAAAGAAGCTTTAACAGAACTTTTAAGGTTTAAATCCACAAAGGAAAATGGCTTTGTTTCCCTTCAAGAATACGTGGATCGTATGGGTAGTGATCAAGAATCTATTTATTACATTACTGGTACCAATGAGCTCGCCTTAAGAAACTCTCCACTTTTAGAAATGTATAAGAAAAAAGATATAGAAGTATTAATACTTGATGATGAAATTGATGAAATTATAATGCCTTCTGTGCCTACTTTTAAAGAAAAGAGTTTGAAATCAGTTAATAGAAGCGGCGCTGCCGATGAATTAAATAAAGATGATAGCAAAGATAAGAAAGATGAACTCAAGCCTCTTATTAAAAAGGTGAAATCCGTTTTAGGTGATAAAGTTAAAGACGTTAAATCGTCGAATCGTCTTAGTGATTCACCCTCATGTATAGTTGCGGATGAAAATGACCCCACTGCTCAAATGCAAGAAATTATGAGAGCAACTGGTCAAGTGGGTATGCCTGAGATTAAACCTATTTTAGAAATAAACCCTGGACATAAAATTATCAAAAAGCTTGTTGCTATGCGCAAAGGAAAAGCATTTGACGATGGAGTATTGATGATTTATGAACAGGCCTTATTGCAAGAGGGTGTTAAACTTGAGGACCCTGCTGGGTTTGTTAAAAGACTGAACCGATTAATGGAGAAATCGCTTTAGTTTTTCAATTGACCGACAACACATAAAGTTCCAGGAAACTCATTTGACGCATTTACTCTAAAATTATAACAACTAGACAAACCAGCACTTTTAAATATTTGCACCCATTCTTTTTCATCTTTGAGTGTCATGTGGACATTTAAATCCTTTGCCCAGCTATAACTATCTGGATTACCAATATAGTGATCTAGTCCGATAACTAGCATGCCACCTGGTGCTAACCATTTATCAACTATATGTTTAGTAAGTGTTTTAGGTGACTTGAAATAATAAAAAACCTCCATACTAAAAACAAAATCAATTTTATTTTTTGGAGACCACTTTAATAAATCTTCAAGAAAATATTCGCCACCGGGATCAATTTTTTTTGCATTTTGAATCATAGATTTTGCTCCATCTACACCAATAGAGTTTTTACAATTTGGCATTTGTCTGATTTTCCTTACAACCCACCCATTACCGCAACCAGCATCCGCGAAATTAAAGTTAGATTTCGTTTCAGAAAGAGTTTTATCTAAAATTTGATTTACAGCGGGGCTATGAGATCGTGCCATACCTCTATCCTTTCCATTATCTGCCCATTTACTAAAAAGATCTGTGGCTATATTTTGCATTTTTTCCTCAAAATTTATATCTTAAAATAACACATGACAAAAAAGAAAGATATAGCTTTTGATTGGCTTAGAAGATATACTGGCACGAACCCTAAAGATTATGGAGATTGGATACTTTTAACAAATTTTCATAATTACGTAGAAAAATTTTCAGAGCGATTTGGTTGTAAAATAAATGGAATTGGTGGACCGATGACATCTTCTGTTAATTCGAATGGTCTTGGTATTATCAATTTTGGTATTGGTAGCGCAAATGCAGCTACTATTATGGATTTACTATCTTCAATCAACCCCAAGGGAATACTATTCCTTGGAAAATGTGGTGGATTAAAGAAGACAACTGATATTGGTAACTTTATTCTGCCAATCGCAGCAATTCGAGGTGAAGGAACTAGCGATGATTATTTTCCCAAAGAAGTACCAGCAATGCCTTCATTCAAACTTCATAAATATGTTTCTGATATATTAGTTGAAAGAAAAATTGAATATAGGACAGGTGTTATCTATTCAACGAATCGAAGGGTATGGGAACATGATAACAAGTTTAAAAAATATTTGAGAAAAATAAGAGTCATGGGAATTGATATGGAGACTGCGACGTTATTTATAACTGGATTTTCGAATGAAATTAATAGAGGAGCTTTGTTACTAGTCAGTGATACTCCAATGATTCCAGAAGGAATAAAAACAGAAGAAAAAGATAGAGATGTTACTCAAAAATACGTCGATTTACATATTGACATGGGCATTGAAGCGATGACAAAAATTGGAGATGAAGGCGAGAAAATCAAGCACTTCAAATATTGATTAGAATTAGCTAGCGCAGCAACAATTACTCTTACAGCAATTTCGAGCACAACCGCTCATACACGATTGACCTATATTACAGCAGATACAATCACATCCGCCGTCACAGCATTTACAACCTTTTGAACAACAGTTATTCATAACGTTCCTTTCTTAAGATTCAATAAATAAAATTTTAATCCTGCCTCTCACAATTTTCTTCTAAAAATACTTCCCAAGCCTCGCTGGTATCAAAAACAAAAACCATATCACCTCCAACAACGACCTCTATTGGAAATTGTAAAATAGGCTCTTTTTCATAGTTCGGATTTTCTTCATAGAATCTTCGAACTAATCCCCAGCTAGGCTCATCATCTGCACTTAATATTTCTACAGTTGATTCATCTGGCAATATAAACGTGATCGGATAGACATATTCATAACAATCATATCCTTCATCCTCTTCATTCTCTACTTCACGACATTCCTCTTTAGCAGAAACCATCTCCTCTTCACTATTAATGATTTGAGTTTCAGTTCCTTCCTCTGTTCTATAAGTAATTTCTACAGGATATTGTAAAGAAGGTCTCTCATCAGATTCAGGGTTATCATCATACCAAGATTTGTATTCAGCCCAGCTTTCTTCATCATCAGTAGAAATTTCAATTGTTGAACCATCAGGCATTAGATATGAAACTGGATATACTAACTCAAAGCATTCGCGTTCTTTCCAGTCGTCATAATACTCGCCCCACATTTCACGACATTCCTCTTTCGCTTCTATCATCTCACCTTCACTGTTAATTGTGACTATTCTTTGATCTTGGGTACCCTCGTCTACATCAATTTCATAGATAATGTCTACTGGATATTGAAGAGAAGGCCTTTCATCAGAATTAGGGTTGTCATCATACCAAGATTTTAATTCAGTCCAACTTTCTTCATCATCAGCAGAAATTTCAATTGTTGTACCATCAGGCATTAGATATGAAACTGGATATAAAATAGAAAAACAATTTTTGTTTTTATCCCAATCTCTTTCTTGGCCGTAACAATTTTTGTATGTTTCCTCTAATCTTTCATCACTATCAATAGTAATTAATTCACCATCATTATCGGTTATTTTAATAGGATAAACAACCGAGACATCTTCATCAACCTCATAAGCTTCATAATATTCTTTTATAGATTCTTCATCTTCAAAGGTATACGTGTTGCCAATAGGAGTAGTCACCGTTATCGGAAATTCAATACTAAAACATTCCCAGTCTCTCTTATCTCTAGATTCACCTCTGCTGTAATAATCATCCTCATCAAACCGATAGTCTTTTTCATATTCTGAATAATCTAATTTTTTACCCTCTACGTCAAAATATAATTCACTGCGCTTTCCTAAACGTCCAGGTCTCCCAGCTATAGATACTTCGTAACCAAGATTTGAAGCTTTTAGGGATTGCAAATGATAATATTCAGATAAATAATTATCTTCCATCGTAGACTTTGCTGAAGATGGTAGACCCTCCATCTCAACCTCTATTTTATCATCAGCATCAATAATTGCTTGAATCAATTCTGCATCAGATAAACCTTGAGGCTCGTCTTTAGCACATCCAGCAAAAAAGAATGTTATGATAGTAAAAATAAAAACTTTTTTAAAATGGTTCATAATGTTTACCCTATTAAATTGGTAATAATAATGTTTAAAATGTAAATTTGTTACAAAATAAAAATTCTATATGTTTACTAAACATAAGATAATCATTAATTTAATACTCTATAATTAGTCTATTCAACTTTTTTAAAAACATTAAGCATATCTAACCGCACTAACAGTATTTTATTTTCTTCGTATATGTTTATTAAAAATCGTATTTCAGTCTTATTACTATTATTCTCTGTCTTAAACGCTGAACCCACTGGATTTGTAAAAGGAAAGATTATTGATATCAATAGTCAATTACCTTTAGTAGGAGCAAACATTGTAATTAAATCTACTTCAATAGGCACTATATCAGATGACGATGGATATTTTTCAATTGAATATATTCCAAACGGAAATTATTCTATATCGGTGAGCTATATAGGTTATAAGACTGTTTATTTATCTGATATCTGGGTACGACCTAATGCCTATGATTTTTTAAACGTTAAGTTAGAACAATCAATTATTCAGATTGATGATATTACTGTAGAAGAAAATTTTTTAAAAAAGTCCCTAGTAAATGAATTCCAATCTGTTTCATTTAATCGCGATGATATGAGGCGTTCTCCCGGGTCAGGACAAGAAATAACTAGAATTATTAATACACTTCCTAGTGTTGCTAGCGTTGGCGAGAATAGACAAGATATGATGGTACGTGGTGGAGGACCTACAGAGAACGGGTTTTTAATAGATAACATATACATTCCGAGTATTTCTCATTTTCAGCAGGCAGATGGAAGATCAAACGGACCGGTCGGGATTATTAATACAGACATGGTAGAAAATTTAGATTTTTATAGTAATGGTTTTTCATCAAAATATGGGAATAAGCTATCAAGCTTTGGTGATATTACATACCGTTCAGGTAATAGAGAAAAAAGTGAAGGATATGGACTCCTTGGGATGGGTGGTCTTGGTTTTTTGATAGAAGGGCCTGTATCTAATAAGGTAAGTTACATTTCATCATTCAGAATGAGCTATCTAGATATCATTGCTGATGCAATTAATGCTAGTGGTGGAATGCCTTCTTATAATGATTTTCAAACAAAAATTGATTATAAACCTAATATATACAATACTTTCTCTATATTGGTTATTGCAGGTGGCAGCTTGTATGATAGAGATAAAAAAGGCGCATTAGATGTCGGGGAAAGTGAATATGGAGAACTAAAAAATAATCAGCTAACAATAGGAATTAACTATAAAAGAATTTGGAATGAAAAAGCATATTCAAATACCAGTTTATCTATTTCAAATAAATATTCAAAAGTTAACTTTTCAAATATTAATACAGATAGTTTAGTTTTCAAGAATATTGAGGAAGCAGATATATTTAATTTTCGTCAAATAAATCATATTAAAATAGCATCTCAAACAAATTTAGAATTTGGTTTTGATGCTCAATGGACAACGCAGAATTATGATTATTTGCGAAAGTTGAATGATAGCAATATTTTCCTAGATGAAATAAAATTTGATCAAAAAGTATCAATATCTAATTATTCAGCCTTTTTTACTGTAAAGAAAAATTTAGGCAGAAAATTAATATCTTCTATTGGGCTTAGAACAGATCTTAATGATTATGAGAACACAACTTTAATTTCACCTAGAATTAACTTAGACTATGAAATAGTTAATAGTAAAACAAACTTAATATTTAACATAGGTGATTATTACCAAAATCCTCCTGCTATATACGTTGCTAATAAAACTTCAGATAGATTAAAGAGCGCTAGAGCTAGACAATATTCAGTTTGTCTTGAACATATGATTACAGCAAGTACAAAATTTTCAGTATCAGCTTATCAGAAAGACTATAATAATAGCCCCATACTTCCAAATTCAAACCTACATAATGATCCGACTTTTCTTTTCGATGAATTAAGAATGTATAATGGAATCGTTTCAGAAGGATCAGCATCATCAAAAGGGCTAGAAGTTTTAATCCAAAAAAAGAGAGTTGAAAATTTTTATGGATTAATTGGTGGCTCTATCTTTAATTCAACTTTTATCGATTTTGAAGGAATTGAAAGAAATAGAAATCATAATTATCGTTATATTTTTAATATTGTTGGTGGGTATAGGCCTAAATCAGATTGGGAACTCTCTATTCGATGGTCCTATTTTGGAGGGAGACCATATACACCAATTAATTTAGAAGCATCGATTTCAAATAACGAACAATATTCAGATGTTCAAAATTTCAATGAAAACAAAACCCCAGATTACCATTCACTTTTCGTCAGATATGAAAGAAGATATAATCTAAAGAAATCAAATTTGATTTTATTTTTTGAAATTTGGAATACATATAATCGAGAAAATATCGAAACATTCTTTTTCAGTAAAGAACGAGACTCAATAGAAAAAATACTCTATTTTAGTACAATCCCTGTTGGAGGATTTGGAATAGAGTTCTAAAATGGAAAAAAATAATGATATAAACAAATCTAGTTTTTGGGAAGACAGATATGAGAAAGGCGAAATTGGATGGGACTTAGGATCAGAAACTCCGGTTTTTTCAGCTATATCTGAAACTTTAAAACCAGGAAGTGTTTGCATCTTAGGATGCGGAAACGGTTACGATGCAATTTCCTTTAGCAAAAGAGGATTCCATGTTACTGCAGTAGATTTTGCAGAAACACCAATCAAAAACATTAATAATATTGCAAATAATTTATCTTTGACAATAAATACTATTCAAAAAGATATCTTTGATTTAACACCAAAATACAATAACAGCTTTGATTATATACTTGAACAAACTTGCTTTTGTGCTATAGATCCAAAAAATAGAGAGCAGTATAGTAATTTAGCTTATGACCTTTTGAAGGTAGGTGGAAGACTAATAGGACTATGGATGCCGTTGGATAAAGATATCAAAGAAGGTGGCCCTCCATTCGGAGTTAAAGAAGATGAGGTTAAGAAATTATTTTCAAAACAGTGGAAGATAACAGAAGACTGCTTTCCAGTACAATCAATCCAAACTCGTAAAGGAAGAGAAAAATTGATTGTCTTTGAAAAATTATAACATATCAGGCTCTGGACTTGGTCTATTTTTTAAAATTTTCTCAATTGAGCTCATTACTTTATCATCAAGAAGCCTAGCATATTCTGCTGCTTTAATATTTTCGTCTAACTGCTTAATTGTAGTAGCTCCGAGAATTACAGTGCTAACATTTTTATTTTTCAAACACCAAGCTATGCTTAATTGAGCCATTGAGATATCTAATTTTTCTGCGATCTTAGATAATTTAATTACTTTTTTAATATTCTCAGCTCCTTGTTTGGACTCTAAACCGTCTCTTAAAAACTTGTAATCAGGCAAACTCATTCTTGAGCCTTTTGGAATATTTTCATTGTACTTACCAGTTAAAATTCCTGATGCTAAGGGTGACCAAATTGTCGTACCCAATCCTTCTGTTGAAAAAAGCCCTAAGAATTCTTTTTCTAATTTTGAACGGTGAAACATATTGTATTGAGGTTGCTCCATTGTAGGCGGCGTCAACCCATATTGATGTGCTATGGAATAAGCTTCTCTAATCCTGTCAGCAGACCATTCAGAAGTACCCCAATAAAGGATTTTACCTTGTTTTGTAAGTACATCCATTGCCCGCACGGTTTCTTCAACAGGAGTATGAAAATCAGGCCTATGGCAAAAATACATATCCAAATAATCAACACGTAAACGTTTTAGTGCTGCATCGCAAGCATCTCGAATATGTTTAGTGTTTAGGCCTCTTTGGGTTACAGCTTGACCACCCCAAAAAACTTTACTTGAAACAATGTAGGTATCTCTCTGAAGACCAAGATCAAAAATTACATCACCCATAATTTTTTCTGATTCCCCAGATGCATAGACTTCAGCGTTATCAAAAAAGTTAATTCCAGAATCATATGCATGCTTCATGGTTTTCTTTGCCTTAGCTTTATCAAGTTGAAATGAAAATGTTACCCAAGAGCCATAAGATAACTCACTCACCCTTAAACCTGATTTGCCTAAATTTCTATATTCCATATGTATTTTCCTTTTAAATATATTTTAAATATATCGACACACTAATTATTTGAACGTATCGATACCTTATTTTTTGATTTGGCCCAATAATATGTTCCAAAGCCTGTAACAATCTCAAATAATGTAAATAGAATTAGGTTAACTGCTATTCCACTTGCAAAGCCATAACTATGTAAGCCTATGGAAAGTAGGTTTACACCGAACCATGCCATTATAACAACGATATTATTAAGTACCATACCAAGCGCAAATTTATCAGGTTTGGCTAAACCACTCAGTCTCATGTGAACCATCATTAACTGCCAGAGAACAATTAAAAGAGCACCATTTTCTTTAGGATCCCAACCCCAAAATCTACCCCAAGACTGATCAGCCCAAATACCACCAAGGATTGTCCCAAAAAGGGTGAAAAAGAGCGCAATCAATGTGACGCCAAACATATTATTATATATACTCTTTAATCGGACACTATCTTTTGGTACTCGTATTTTTTCGATTAAATAAATATGACCAATTAAACCGGCCATTAAAGACGTACCATAACCAAGAATGATTGTGGTGACATGAGTCGCAAGCCAAAAGTTAGAGTTCAAAACAGCGACAAGCATCTCCAAAGTATCACCATCAGCGGCATAACCAAAGCCAACATAATGAAGAAGAGATCCACTAATCGACCCAATAAAAATTCCTAAACCATCTTTTCGAATGTATTCAATAATAAGTGAAATAAGGACAATTACAACCCCGACAAAGATTACAGTTTCATAAAGAGTGGAAATTGGTGGACGGCTCATGATTACCATCCTCAAATAAATACCTAGTGTGTGAAGACAAAAACCTATTATAATTGAACAAAATGCAACATTTTTAAAAACAACAGGCTTGATCATCCAACTTATTCCCAACAAAATGAAGCCAAGTAGATAAAAAACTAAACTATTTGTAAACAAATCAGCTTCATTAAGCCATCGCTCCTTACTAAGATTTGAGAAATCTACTTTTTTCCCAACATGAGAAATAAGTCCTGTTTTATATGAACTCAAAGCAATGTTTTGATTTTCAATATTATTTTCAAATCTTGCTAGCAGGTAAGATTCTAATGATTTGATAATTTTATCTTGGTGAGGCTCTATCAATCTACCATCAAATAATTCCCAAGGTGATAGCCACAAACCTGATGAATCATTTTTTGAAGGAGGTATAATTTTAAGTGCCTTTGCAAAATCATCCGAACTAGTTTGCTGTAAGTTATAAAGAAGCAGCGCAATCTCTTTTTCAGAAACTGACCATTCTGATTCGGGTTTAGTAATGATTCCTTGGGATGTTTCAAATAATGACCCTCGATGACTCATTACGTGGGCATAGCTGATAAGCTGCCCGGGCTCAACGTGAAGATTAGTTGCTAAATCTGAATCATAAACTGAAAAAAGAGGAAGTAGACAACTTAGACTAGATACTATTTCTCTAAATTTCATTACATTTTGATATATTTCCACCAATTGACTTTCAAAAACATCTCTATCAACTTCTTTTTTTTCAAAAATTTCTCTAATAAGGGGTAATTGCTTTTCAATACCTGGAAATAATTCATTATAACTATATTTATGAAAGTTATTTGTCCAAGTTAGACCTAAGGCATTAACAACTTCTGGGTTTCTAAGATTAAATACTTTTTGATCCAGCCCTTTTTCAGGGTGCGTAAACAAATTTAAAAGCCAATCAATAGCAGAAAGGTTCTCATGTTTAATTTTTCTCTTACCATAAAAAGCTAAGGATTGATTTCTAGCAAATGAATCGAGAGGCTTTATTCTACCACCTTCTTGAATTGGAATATCACTAACAAAAAAACTCTCTGCTGATAAGCTACTATAAAGCATAATGGTAGATGCTATTATGCTTATTGAAATGACTGAAAGATTTTTCATTTTATACTCTTTTTAAAAAGATTAGGCATACTAACCAACATGTGCAATAATAATCCAATAGACATTATAATACTCGAAATATAGGGGAACAATCTTCCATAGTTCTTAACGGCTGCTAGCACTGTTGTTTCTTCACCACTTGGACTTTCAATAAATGAAGCTTGATAAAACGTATAACCTTCGTGCCTTAAAGGTTTATTCATTTCAATTAAGACCGGCCTTGGAATATTATTTTCTATTAAATTTATATTTGAACTATAACTTTTAGCCACCTCTGTTCCAGGGTGCATAACTTTCTTAAAATCTTTCAACTCGATAGCAAATGGAAGATATGTTTTTTTCTTTTGCAAGTTCATTACATACTGTCTTCCATCGATATTAATAGTAGCTGGAACCGATTGCCCAAAAATAAGCCCGTATATACCATCTGATTCTGTAAAACTACCAGAAACCTGATAAATGATTCCAGGACGGTTTTTCATATCGTCTTTATCTCTTTTTATTTTTTTTAAAATAAAATTTTTCAACATCCCCCTAAACTGAATACCTGAGGGACTTGTTAGAGGCTCTAACGTTGCATTATCCATGTAATCCAATATTGTGATGTCAAAATCTAATTTTTCATGCATCAAATTATTGCCATTTTTGAACAGCGCCTGTCCAAAAACAAAATATTGGTCGTAATTCACGTCCGAGATATCAATGATAGCTAGCTCTGTTATATTATAATCATCTACCGTATTCGACTTTGAACCTTCTTCAATAACCATACTACCTTCAGAACTGAATATAGCTGTCATACCAGCACCTACAAGGAGCATTACACCACCAAGGTGCACAATTATCACACCAATCTTTTTTATTTTCCATAAATTTTGTTTAAACATCATTGATACTAGATTAACTAACATTAACGCTAGTACAATTCTCCCACCAGGAAAAGGAATCGGGCCAAAAGAAAAGAAATATGATGAAAAGAATTTCAGCTGAGATGCGTATAAGCCAATATCTCTCTGAGACACAGTGCCCACAACAACTAAAATCATTAGCCAGACTAAGCTATAAACAAATAACTTTGGACTACTCAATAATTTGATTATTTTATTTCCCACTAGTATCAACTTCCTATTGAAGAGCAAAATTTTTCAAAGACAGATTCTAGTTCAACGAGCCCTTGTTGACTAACGGTAAGTTTTATAAAGAATGTTTTATTGCCAGTAGGAAGAACGGCTGCAATTATCGCTTTTTCTTTATTTAAATTATTTACCATTTTGAATATCCTAAATGCGCCCATTTTACTTTCTCCAGCCTCGGAAATTTCAAGAATTTGATTTTCAGATATTGGATCTAGATTTATTTGACCTCTCCACCTATTTACATTTGCTAATAGGCCTCCACTAATGCCGCTTAAAGAAACAATAGAAAGGTCACCGACACCTTTTGAAAATGGGACATCAAAGCTAGCTAATCTCATAGAATGCCCTTTTGATGGAATCCAACCTTTCGGTAAATCCCAGGTTAAGTTACTTATTACTTGTTGTTGGTTCTCTTCACTTGATTGGGCTTGATTTATACCAAAGTCTTTTTTCGGAGTTCTATAATATTGGATATGTCGACTGTTATCACATCCAACAAAAAAGATAATAGCAAGACATAGGCTATGTTTTTGAAAAATCATCATATATTATTTATTCATCTACCTAAACGATTAGTGCTAATTTGATTTATTAGCGTAAAATAAATAAAGTATTATTGCTAAAAAATTAAATAAAAGTTCTATGCCCGTTAGAATCTTGTTTTCGACATAAAATGTTATGTAAGGATCTACAATCATCTCCCAGATTGGAATATTACCGTTTTCTGGTTTTATTGGAAATAAATAATAGTCTGTATTATTCATAGGATACATCCATTTAATTCCAACAGTTCTAGCCGTAATATAATCTGTAAAAAGATGAACATTTGAACCTATGAAAAGTATAACAAAGAATGTTTTTATATTTTCATCTTTTCTCAAAAAACCCACCAACCAGCCAAAACCACAAATGACAATCCAAATAGAAGGTGTATGAAGTATACTATGATGTTCAACTACAGACTTAGACCATAGACCATCAATATCAGGAATTACTGCAGCAATCAGCCATAAGATTAACCACTTTTTCTCAAAAACTTTTAATCTATGTAATAAGTAACCTGTTGCTAAATGAGAATTAATAAACATATTTCTGCTTATAAATTTTCAAAAATTAAACCACTAGTTCAATTTTTCTTTTTACGAAACTTTCTATTGTCCATAGAACGTTTTAATCGATTTTTAGGTCGATTACTAGATTTGCTTTTCTTATAACTATCCTTCCTCGTTCTATCTTTTCTATTTGCTGGCGCTGGCCTAGAACCTTCAATTTTAACAATTGTCCCATTAAAGTTTTTTCCATTTAGTGCCCCAGCTAGCGATTTAGAAAATTTTTCATCAATTTCAAAAAAGGAAAAACCTTTCATTATTTCAATTTTTCCTATTTCCATATTTTTTGATTTTAGATTGTCGTTAATTAAACCTATTAATTTGACAGGGTTAACATTGTTTTTTGAACCAACATTAATATGAAATCGGCTAAACTTGACTCTGCTAGATCTATCTTTATTATTTCTAGATTTATCTCTACTGTTTCTAGATCTATCCCTATTGCTACGATTTTTTCTTCCACCACCATCCCTGGAATCTTTTGAGTTAATATTTATATCTCTAGCATTTTTGTAATAGGAAACAAAACGGTTAAATTCTGCCGATACAAATTGCTTAATTAATTGTTCTCTAGATAAGCCTTCTAGCTTTTCATTTATTGTATCAAGAAATGGTTCTATCTTTTCATTATCAACTTGCACGCTTTTAATCTTTTCAATTAAAGAAAATAATTGTTTTTTACAAATATCTTCTCCGGTAGGAACTAATTTTTTTTCAAAACGGACACCTGACAATTTTTCAATATCTCTAACCTTCCGAGTTTCTCTGGAATGAACAATTGCAATAGAGATGCCTTTTCTTCCCGCTCTTCCTGTTCTACCGCTTCTGTGGGTGTAGACCTCAGGGTCATCTGGTAGATTAAAATTTATTATATGAGATAAGTCGTTTACATCTAAGCCCCTAGAAGCGACATCGGTTGCAACCAATAGCTGCAATTGCCCTTTCCTAAATTTTCTCATTACATCATCACGCTGAGATTGAGACAGGTCACCATGCAATGCATCAGCATTATAGCCATCATATACTAACTTACTTGCAATATCTTTTGTTTCTCTTCTTGTTCTACAAAATACTATTCCGTAGATGGTTGGATTAATATCAGCAATTCTTTTAACGACTTCATATCTGTCTCTAGCTTGAACCATGTGTACAATGTGTTTGACATTTGTAGATGCAGTATTAACAGGGTCAACTGCAACCGTTACTGGATTATTCATATACTGCTTAACAATAGATGATAATTTTTTAGGCATTGTAGCGGAAAAGAATAGCTTTTGATTATCAGTAGATATTTTTGATAAAATAAAATCTAGATCATCTTTGAAACCCATGGATAACATCTCATCTGCTTCATCAAGTATTACTCGCTCCACTCTGTCGATGAAAAGCTTTTTCCTTTTTAATAAATCTTTTGTTCTACCTGGTGTTCCTACAACAATTTGAGAGCGCTTTTTTATAGCTCTAATTTGCACTTCCATGCTTGCACCTCCATAAATAGGCACAACACCAAGATTGTCAACATATTTAGAATAAGTTTTTATATCACTAGTAACCTGCATGCACAATTCTCTAGTTGGGCATAGAATAAGAGTTTGTGTTCTTGAATCAGACAGGTCTGTTAAATGAATCGAAGGAATTCCAAAAGCAGCGGTTTTTCCTGTTCCAGTTTGCGCAGAACCAATTAAATCATTATTAGAGTCCATTAATAATGGAATTGTTTTTGCCTGAATTGGTGTCGGTTTTACGAAACCAAGTTCACTCAGTGATTTTGTAATTTGCTTACTTAATTTTATATCGTTAAAGGTTTCCATTTACTATCTTCTTTCGACTGTTTTTTAAAATACGCTAATCAGTCTAGGGAACACCAAAAATCAATATCACAAAAGGTGTGCATATAAGGCTGTGTTAGGACGAGAATATAGCAGTTAAATAGTTAGGTCACTATGGAATTGGACCGACAATAAAATCCATTAGAATCTCTTGCCCAAAATCCGATGGAAAGGTTTTCAAGAGATTCTGGTCTAGATCATAAAAACCCAAAGTCCCAGCTGTTCCAACAGAATCTTTTTCTCTCCACCATAATTTGTCTATTCCATCCTCATTAAAATCATTAAAAACAAATTGATAGAGACCGTCCTCGAGTTTTATCATAACATCATAATCTGTATTATCTAGAAATTGAGATTCAGAATAATATACCTTTTTCTGATAATCATGAATGCTAAATGCATTTTGCTTAGCCCTTCCAAAATTATTTGTTTTTAATTTTATTATGAAAGTTGTTGGAAATACTGGAGGTATGTTAACATTTGAAATAATTTTATTATCAATCTCATTCTCATCTTTTCTTCCATTTATTGTCGCTGCTTCAACAAAAAAACTTTGATTTTTTTTTAAACCGGTCCAATCATTTATTGGTAAAATAATAGTCGTACTATCCAAAAATTTCAAATCACCTGTCCAGTGGTGTATTGTTTTTTTTCCAAATTCAAGACCATAATAAAACTTTATTCTTCTAATTTGTTCTGTTCCAATATTTCTAATCAATACTTTCGCGTCACCTAATGTTGGGTTAATTCTGGAAAATCTATCATGAGAACTCGGATTTATAATATCCAATATTTCTAAATTTCTTTTAAAGTTCGGAGGCCCGAAAGAAAATAACTGGTGACTAATTCTATAAATTCCATCTTTTTCATCAGAATCTTCTATTTTCTCTATTTCATAATCAAATTTAATTGTCTGCCCAGGATTAACTAAGTGCGTGAGTTCAAATATTTCTTCATGTACTTTTGTACCAGGGCACCAACCTGCTCTATCAAATGGCCAAGTACCACCCTGGGGGTATATTGGATTGTTCCCACAATCTTCCCATATATTCCAGGTATGTTCTTTTGAATCATTAATGATATAATGATGCGATTTACTTACCCATTCACAACAATAGTTAGGACCCTCGTGTCCATGCCCACTTATTATCGATTTAATACTAAACTCAGATGCTAGTGGATCAAGATCTACTCTTCTGGGTTTTAAAACTTTATTCTCAGATATTTCACCATATTTGTACGTGTATCCGTAATGCCCATCATACGCTCCTAATGGATATAAGTTTTTAACTGACATAGAATTGCGAGGTGGAAGACCTTTAATAAAATGAAATTTAAGATCTAACAGTTCTTGATTATTACCTATATGTAATTCTTTTTCGCCTCTTAAAAGTGGCGCATAATCTGTCAGGTCATAAACCCATTGCCAACCCTCTTTTCCGCCCATCTTCAGCCTTTTACCGTATGGAGTAACAAAACTTCCAAGTTTAAAAATTTCAACAGTATCACCAACAGGAACAAAAAGCATTGCGTCCCAAATATAATCCCATTCGCCACAATCGTATTTATCTGCTTTCGTCATGGAATCACATTTAAGAGTTTGAATCATTAATATTTTTCTCCAATTATTTTCTGGTTCAGGAAAATTGACTTGGACTTCATACTGTGCGACCCAACCTTCAGGACTAGGGGTAGAAAAACTAATCGGATTAATTGTTAAGGTATCCTCTGGGAATGATTTTCCACACATTAAAACAAAGAAAAAGATTATGGAAAAACGAGTTTGGATAAAACTTTAATGAAAAAAGTTAGATAATCATGACTGATTACGAGTAAAAACCGGTTTCATTTTTGATGAAAGAGAGGGATTAAATGAATAGCCATCTAAATTAAATGATAATATCTTTTCGGAGCTGTCAATTCTATTATCAATGATATATCGCGCCATCATTCCCCTTGCTTTTTTTGCATAAAAAGATATCATTTTCATAGTACCATTTTTTATTTCCTTAAACTCTGGAGTAATAACAGAACTTTCAAAAAATTTATTACTAATTGATTTAAAATATTCATTTGAAGCACAATTAATAATTACTTTTTGTTTGTGGCTTTTTAATTCATTTGAAATATTGATTGCAATACTACTCCCCCAGAAATCATACAGATTTTTTCCTCTACTGTTCTGAAGTTTAGTGCCCATTTCTAACCTGTAAGGGAGCATAAGATCTAACGGTTTTAGCACCCCATAAAGGCCTGAAAGTATTCTAACATTATCTTGCGCAAAAATAACATCTTTTTCGGATAAGCTTTCTGCATTTAAGCCAGTATATGTATCACCTTTAAATGAAAAAAAAGCTTCTCTGGATATGCTCGGGGCATAATCTGAGGTCCATGATTGAAATCTTTCCCAGTTGAGTGTAGATAGATTTTGACTAATTCCCATTAAAATTTGGAGTTGGTCAGGTTTATAATCCTTTAAAATATTAACTAACCTATTGGAATCTTCTAAAAATACAGGCTTTGTGTAAGCGCTACCTTTGGCAAAGCAATCGGTTGAAAGTTTTTTAGCAGGAGATAATACAGTTATCATAATTTTAATTTATTAAATAATCTGCATAAACATAAAACATTGTTTATGAAAAATTTAAATGCTTATAATACATTTTTAAATTCTCTTTTTTTTAATTTTTTTTTAAAAAAAATGGAGACTGAATAAAGATCCTAAAACCATTGCTCACTTTATTCATTAAAGCATCAATATCTTCATCCTTAAATAATTGAGCTTTTTTTATAGTTCTAATTTTTTTCATTTTTGATTTTGAAATGACATATAAGCATTTTTTATAATAATATTATCAGCAGTTTATTTAAAGAAACCAGTACAATCTTATTCTTTCTTTTATCCAATTTACATTGTTTGGAACTTTATATTTCATCTCCCAATTTTGATACAGCGGTATTAGTATTGGACCAATAATTATTCCACCCGAAATATAGTTTTCTTCAGGCAGGCTACTCCCAGCCGCAAAATCAAAAAACACATCTGGAGCAAAAAATTTAGGAAATGATTGCCTAACGCGCACCATAAAAATATTATTATCCGATGAAAGAAATGGATTTTCAATATTAATTCCTCTAATCCCTCCACCATTGTAGACCTTCTCGATAACACTTAACCTGTTTCCAGCGTTTCGATCCCATACATAGTTATCAAAATCAGGGTTTATAGAACCGCTTAAAAAATAATGGTATTGCTTGGGATTATTTTTTAAGTGTAAAAATGATCCAGCATCTAATTGAATTTTTGTTTTCAACCCTTTTGAAAAAGTTTTTTCAAGACTTGCACCAATGTCAAATTTTGCAAAATTATTACCAGCATGAATCTTTGAAAAAATCTCATATGAACTTGAGAAAGATGGCTCCCAAAATGTCCCTAAACGCAATTTGACTGTTCCAAATTTTCCAACATTGTAAATATTAGGATTCAAAGCTATTGTAGATTTTATATCATGATAATTGAAAGATATCTTAATATTATTTTGCTTATAGGGTTTTCGATATCTATCATTCTTTTTTGCCGTAAAAATAAATTTGATACTTTCTCTACCTCCACGAGAATCAAATACAGATTCGAATGAACCTGCACTCAAAAATCCTAAATTATAAAATTCTTTTTTTGATCGAATAATACCATTTATCTTTTTATTTTTATCACCATAAAGCACAAATGCATTTAAACTCTTCCCACCAAATCCAGCATCCCCACCATAAGAAAATAATAGACCATTTAGATTCCCATCATATGAGTTATAAGTTGGTAGCCAAGGACTAATATTTACATCTACATTATTATAGGTAGGTTTATCATAAATAAAATGAGGTTTTAATGGCCTCTTTGTCGAATTATTTGCTCTATTTACATCCGGCATATATTGATCAGGGTCAATAATAATTTTTTCACATCCGATTGGCGTTTCTAGTATATGGCTATCTCCTTGAAAGCTCACCCACTCTTTGCCAATTTCCTTATTACGTTGATCATAAAATGCAACTTCAATAGGTACATCAAAATTTCCATTATTTTTTATAATGAATTTCCCATTTTTTTTATTAGCCATATAATCAATGTATGTAGTACTATCAATCAAATTTTCGAAAAACCAACTTACATCATCATCAAGGTGTTTATTAAAAGAAGTAATTAAATCATTAGATTTGGGATGCTTGAATTTCCAAGATTCGAAATAATCTTTTAAAATTATATCTATCTTACTCTCACCTATATAATGCTGAAGATATCTCATCATCACAGCGACTTTTGAATAATTTTGACCATAATTACGATATGAATAATTTTTATTGGATGAAATATTTAAAGGCTGCGCACCATCTTTAAGAGCATTGGAAGCATAATTAGAATACTGAAAATGAGGCATATTATAATTTTTACCAATCCCAATTTTGTTTTGTAAAACATCTGAAAAAACTAATTGCGCATTCCTTTTAAAGTATTTTTTTTCCCAATATCGAATTCCAGAATATTCTGTCAGGCCCTCATCCATCCATGCATAATCCCTTTCGTTTGTACCTAAAATCCCATAAAACCAATTATGTCCCACTTCATGCATAATAACATATTCAAGTAAGTCTTCCGATGGCGAACTTGAAATTACAGTTATATTAGGATACTCCATTCCACCACCAGCTGACATATCTCCATCTACAGCTGAAATATGATTATAAGGATAATCCCCGTAAAACCTACTATACCAAAGGCCAGAATCATGCATATAGTCTAATGACTTGCGCCACATCCATGCGTTTTTTGGTAGATACATGCTCCATAATGCAATTTGTTTGCTGGAATCATCAAGCCAGAGTTCACCTTTTTGTACAATCCAGTTCGGATCAGCAAACCAAGCAAAATCATGAACATTATTTTGTCTAAAATGAATGGTTTTGTTTGGATAAACTTTTAATGAATCTTTTTCAGTACTTTTCTTTTTTTTATCACTCTTTGATTTCTTCTCTTTGAAGTGTTTTGCTAATTCTTTTTTTGTAAGATTTTTTAATGAGTCACCAATACTTGAAAGTGAATCTAACCAGGCAAGCTCTTCTTTCTCATTAATCATATCCCCGGTAGCCATTATTCGATAATCCTCTGGTAGAGTAATTTTTACATCAAACGTACCAAATTCGCTGTAAAATTCTCCCATATTTAAGTATGGCATTGGATGCCAACCCTCATTGTCATAAACAGCTGGTTTGGGATACCATTGCGTTATTTCAAAATGTTTTCCTGAATGACCAAGCCTTGAAACCACTTTTGGTAGTTTAACAAAAAATGGAGTTTCAATTTTTATTTCTTGTCCCGGAGAAAGTGGTTTTGGAAGATTAATTTTTGCAACGTCAACCCATTCCACATGAAAATTCCAATTAGCTTTTACACCATCAACGTAAAAATCTAGACTATCTATATATCCCCGATCCTTTTCTTTTGTATAAAGAAAACGCGTACTACCAAGCCTAATAAACTGTTTTGCTAATGCTGTCGAGTCATTTTTATAGGCATTTGGCCAGAGATGAAACCAAATAAAATTTAAGGTGTCTCTACTATTATTTTTGTAGGTTATTTTTTCAAAAGCTGATAGAGTTTTATTGGAGTCATTCAGAGTAACATCAATATCATATGTAACATCTTGTTGAAAATATTCTTCACTATGAATAAAAGAGAATAATAAAAACATGAATAAAGTATAGTACTTCATCTAATTAAAAAGATTGTTAAATAAATCAGCTAGTCTAACTCCCGCTTGCATTAATCTCATATCTAAAATTGGTTTTGTTACAAACAAATAATTATAAGTTAGGTTATTGGTTTCAAAATTATAACATACGCTCCTATACTTTTTAGATTCATTCGCATAAAATTCGAAATCTTTAACTAGCCATTTAATGCATTCTGATTCATTAAACTCTAAATTTAAAAAATGTGCATATTCAGTATAACTTAAATTCTGATGTTCAATTAATTTCTCATCCCAAACCTCATGCAAGTTGGTGTCCTCACCAAACCATTTTACTTTTATATCGTTGCCCCCTCTATCCTTGCCATTACCAACATGTAGAGGCTGATGTAAATCACCAACAAGATGTATTAACCACTTAATAGCCTGTTTTTTTTCTTCCAAACTCATGTCTGCAGAGTTGGCATTTTTAGAAAATTCATTTATTTTATCTACTAATTTCCCAGAATGCTTTCCAATTTCATAAACTTCTCCATCAGGAATAGTAGCCCAATGCCAATCATAAGCATGGTCCCAATTAGGATCTGATTTTATTCTATCTGCCCATATGCTTATATAAGCTAAGTCATGATGACCAATAATATTTTTGATTTGACGTTTTGCTTTATTTGACAACCTATCTTCAGCAACTTTTCCTACAATACGATGGCCGGTATTACCCCATCCGAGGAGGGTTGAAAAAAGGGTAAGGATTGATAATATTTGCTTCATTTCATTATGTGGTGAAAAATTAGATATAAAACATTTTTCTAATGTAAAGAAATTTTTTAAACAAATTATGAAATAATATTTATTGAATATTCCTCTTCTTTTTAATCTCCCTATAGGCATCACTAAGAGCTTTAAATTTCTCTTCAGCTGTTTTTTGTATTTCTTTGCCTAAGTGAGCAACTTTATCTGGATGATATTTAACTGCCATCTTTCGATAAGCTTTTTTTATTTCACTATCAGTAGCACTTGATTCAATTTCTAGTATTTTATATGCGCTATCCATGTCTTTTATAAAAATAGCTTTAATTGATTCATAGTCTTTTTTACTAATATTTAAATATCCGGAGATAGTGTTAATCACCTTCACTTCTTGAGGATGGATTTCTCCATCAGATGCGGATAGACCAAAAAGAACATGTAGAAGTTCGAGTCTGCTAGGATGATCCATAGACTTTTGTATCTGCCCGCATACTTCTGCAACACTGTAATCTTGTTTTAATATTTCTTGGAACATTTTAATAAAGACACTGGATTGCTTCGAACTAAGATTGCGTTTTAAGAAACTTTTTACATAGTCTAATTCCGATTTAAGAAGTTTGCCATCAGCTTTCATAACCTTTGCAAAAAGAACCAAAAGAGAGACCATAAAATCTCCGGCCTGAGATTGTTTTATACTTTTGTAAGAGCTCTGATCTCCAGATCCTGCAAAAATGACACCTAAAATCCCACCAATTGGACCGCCAAATGCCCAACCCAAGGTTCCCCACAGTATTTGCTTTCCTGATATCATTATTTTAGACTGAGTACTTTTCCTTTTTACGTGCGGACATGCGTTTGTTTTGATCAAGCTCCATTTTTCTAAGCCTTATTGATAGCGGCGTAATTTCAACTAGCTCATCTTCTGCAATAAATTCAATAGATTGATCCAACGATAATCTTTTAGGAGGACGAAGAGTTACAGTATTATCAGAACCAGAGGCTCGCATGTTAGAAAGCTTCTTTTCTTTTGTAATATTAACATTCAAATCTTCCGGCCTATTTCTTTCGCCAATTACCATTCCAGAATAAACTTCCGTACCTACATCTACAAACAATTCGCCACGATCAACCATCCCAAGGCAAGCAAAAGTAGTTATTTTCCCAGAACGATCAGATACAATGGCTCCACTTTTTCGCTGCGGTATTGGGCCAAACCAAGGAGCATAACCATCAAACAGTTTATTCATTATTCCAGCGCCCTGAGTATCCGTCATGAACTGAGAACGAAACCCAATTAAACCCCGAGAAGGAATAGAAAACTCCATATTAACTCTACCACTTCCATGGTTTTGTAAATTTGTCATACGTCCTTTCCTTGTAGATAATTTTTCTGTAATCGTACCAACCTTATCTTCAGGAATATCAAGGACCACTTTCTCCATCGGTTCTAATGTTTTACCACC
>JABGWJ010000073.1 GCA_018645565.1 bacterium
TAAAAATTGGAACAAACTATAGATTCTAATTTTTAGTTTCAGAAGTTACTTATTAAACAAAGGCCTCGATTTCATTGAGGCCTTTGTTGTTTTTAAAATAAAATTGTGCACTCAAAAAACTAGGACACTTATTTAATTGTATGTACATTTAATTTTAAATAACAATTAAGTGGATCCTTTTTATGAAAAATAAAATTAACCTTTCAATACTTTGCGCTATTTTAATTTTATCCGCTTGTTCTAAGGATAATATAGTTCGTGTAACAGATGCATATGTTAATGCTACAATGGAAACAGAACCCGTTACTGGTAGAGATGATGTAGCTGATGATCCTTGTGTTTGGGTGCATCCAACAAATCCCTCATTATCCTTAATTATTGGAACCGATAAAGATGAAAACTACCCAGGGCTTAGGGTGTATAATATGGATGGTGATCAGGTTTTTACAACCAGCAATGAAAAGGCAAACAATGTAGATATTCGATATGGAATGAAAGTTGGATCTAATGCCTATGACATAGTTACAACAGGTTTGAGAGTCTCAAATACTCTAGGGGTTTATAGGGTTGATGGAAATTCTAAATCTTTAATATCAATAGCCGCTAGGAAAATAAGTCTTGGTATTGAAGCTTATGGTTCTTGTATGTATAAAGACATTGCAACAAATACCTTCTATGCAATTATCAATGATAAAGAAGGTAATGTTGAGCAATATAAATTGTTTGACAATGGTTCTGGCAAAGTCGATGCAAAGCTTGTTAGGACATTAAGACTACCTGGGCAACTTGAAGGTTGTGTTGCTGATGATATTCTAGGTCACCTTTATCTTGGTGAAGAGGAAAATGGTATTTGGAAATATAATGCAAACCCCAATTCATCAGAAGATGGTGTGTTAATTGATTCTATTGGTCCTAACCTAGCTGCTGATGTTGAAGGTTTAACGATTTATTATAGTAGTAAAACCACAGGGTATTTAATCGCATCAAGTCAAGGTGATAATACATATGCTATTTACACCAGAGAAGGCGATAACAAATTTATAGGTAGGTTTGCAATTGTTGACAGTGAAAATATTGATGGGACCAGTTCAACAGATGGAATAGATGTTTGCAATATGAGTCTAGGGAAAAACTTTAGCCAAGGTGCATTTATTGTTCAAGATGATGAGAATGATAAAGGTAAACAGAATTTTAAAGTAGTGCCTTGGGAGAACATAGCATCGTCATTTAATCCTCCATTATCAAATAATAATAAGTGGAGCATCCGGTACTAAACTATAGTAACTCATGAAGCTTACTTCAGCCCAGGCAACTATTCAGTTTTTAAATCAACAATACGTTGAAAGAGATGGAGAACAACATAAGTTTATTAATGGCGTTTGGGGAATATTTGGACATGGAAATGTTGCGGGAATTGGAGAGGCTTTAGAACAAAATAGAGATTTAAAGCATTACCTACCTCGCAATGAGCAAGGCATGGTCCACGCCGCAGTTGCGTATGCTAAACAACACAAAAGATTAAAAACGTATGCTTGCACGACATCTATCGGGCCAGGTGCAACGAATATGATTACAGCTGCTGCGGGAGCTACCATAAATAGGTTACCAGTTTTATTGTTACCTGGTGATATTTTTAGTAGAAGAAATGTAGGTCCTGTTTTACAGCAACTTGAGCATACAAATTCTTTTGATGTTTCGGTAAACGACTGTTTTAAACCTGTAAGTGTCTTTTGGGATAGAATAAACAGACCAGAACAAATAATTACTTCTTTACAAGAAGCAATGCGCGTATTGACAAATCCAGAAAAAACGGGAGCTGTTACAATTTGCTTACCTCAAGATGTTCAAGCAGAGGCATACAATTATCCAGAAAACTTTTTTCAGAAAAAAGTTTGGTCAATCGAAAGAAACGTACCTTCTGAAAATTCTTTAGCAAAAGCAGCTAGTCTTATTAAAGAATCATCAAGGCCTTTAATAATTGCTGGCGGAGGTATTATCTATTCAGATGCTGAAAATATGTTAAGTGCTTTTTGTAAAAACTCAGGTATTCCAATAACAGAAACTCAAGCTGGAAAAGGTTCATTACCATGGGACCATAAACAAAACTTAGGTGCGATAGGAGTTACAGGTACAAATGCGGCAAACCTGATTGCTCAAAAAGCGGACCTCGTCATATGCATTGGAAGCAGA
>JABGWJ010000074.1 GCA_018645565.1 bacterium
ATAAACAAGAACACCGTCTTTGTGTGTAATTATAATTTCTTTAGGTCCATAAGATTTTAAAATTTTAGCTGCTGATATTAAATCTGATTCTCCCGTTAAAAACTCTGCTTCAACACCATCTGCTTTCAAATAATGCGTTAATCCTAAGGCCTCTTTTTTTTCCTCCCAATCACTGTTTATCAATATATTATTTTTATCTATAGTTCTAATGAAGCCTTGCAAATCTATTCCGATTAGAGATCCTTTTTTTTTCAGATCAACTAATGTTTCAACTTTGAACTCATCTCTAATCGAAGCATTTACTAAAAAAACTTTAGAATTAATATTTTCAAATTGATCTGATGTAAACGACCCAGCTGACTTAGGCATAACTAAAATTCTATCGTCGAAATCATCTGTTGGATATATAAGCTCCATATGAGTTGAGTTTTTTGTATAGGTAGGATATGC
Organism: bacterium; assembly: GCA_018645565.1. GTDB lineage: Bacteria > Fidelibacterota > Marinisomatia > Marinisomatales > UBA1611 > TMED80. The sequence continues at coordinate 451 of JABGWJ010000074.1, forward strand.
ATCAACACCAGCACTTACTAAATTATCAACCACGTGTTTGTCATTTTCTTTTAAGCGAGTAATTGCGGCAGTTTTTGCACCTAAGGAAATGGCAGCGTGTGCGCCATAGTTAAAACCACCGCCATCAACATACTTCGTTTCTGTTGGTGTTACAATTTTATCTTTAGTGTAATTACCTATTAGTGTTATGTCATATTCCATTTTATTCAATCCTTATTTGTTTTTATAAATTTTATTTCATAATTGCTTCTGGTAACCAAGTAACGATATTTGGGAACAGTACAATAATAATTAACGTAACGATGTTTGCGATTAAAAAAGGTGCTGCACCTTTAAAAATCTTTCCAATACTAAGCCCTGTTATAATTGCACAGACATTTAAACAGTTACCAACAGGAGGCGTGCAAGCGCCAACTGCAAGACCAATGACTAAAACAACCCCGAACAAAATGGGAGACACTCCTAATTGAATTATGCTTGGCAAAAATACAGGAGTAAACAATAAAATGGCTGGACTAACGTCAATAAATGTTCCTGAAATCAAGATTATAACAACGAACAATAAGAGCATGCTAGTAGAATTTAAACCTAGGGAGGATATTGTTTCAGATAGCTCATCGGGTACCCTTTCGAAAGCGAGCACCCATATAAAAATTTTAGAGAAAGCAATAATAATCATAATTTTAGAGCTTGTTAATACAGCACTTTTTAATGCTTTTACAATTCGTTTTAAATTCAGACTTTTAATTAAAAACAAACCAATTATTAAAGCATAGAAGACACCCAGAGCCGCGGATTCTGTTGGTGTGGCTACTCCAAGAATCACAGATCCAACGACAAAAAAAGGCATAAACAATATATAAGAGTTTTTTAATGTCATTTTTAATATTGTATCAAAAGAAACAGTTATATTTTCTCTAGGGAAAGAATTTCTATTTGAAATCACAATTGTTATTAATAGTTGGAAAACACCTACCATAATTCCTGGAAACACTCCTCCGAGAAATAATCTTCCCACAGATTCCTGTGCTGTCACGGCATAAAGGACCATTGGTATACTGGGAGGTATTATCATACCCATTGTAGAAGAAGCAACTGTAAGTCCAGCAGCGTATTCTTCTGGGTAACCTCGTTTTTTCATTTCTGGAATTAAAATTGATCCGATAGAAGCTGTGTCAGAAACAGAAGAACCTGATATTCCACCAAAGAGCATACTAGAAATAACATTTACTATTCCAAGTCCGCCTCTTATGTTACCAATAAAGATTAAGCAATAATCAATTAGTCTGGATGTTATTTTACTTTCATTCATTAATTGTCCCATTAAAATAAAAAGTGGTAAAGCAATCAATGTATAAGAGTCCATCCCGGCAAATAACATTTGAGGGACAACCTGTAATAAGTCTTTATTAAATATTATAAAATATAATGTTGTTGAAAGTCCAAGTGAAAATGCAATTGGAACACCAATTGCTAAAAAAGCAAACAGACTAAATAATAAAACTATCATATTTTAGTTTTTATCATTCGTACTGAGTTTGGTAAAGAGCATTCCAGCAGCATTAATACAGTATAAAATAGATAATAAACAGCAAATAGGAATACTTGCGATAGCAATTATTCTTGGAAGACCAGTAGCTGGCATTAGATATCCACCCGCTGTTTTAATCCAATCTAAACAGTATACAAATATCGTTATATGTAGAAAAACCAGCAAAAGCAGTTGTACTGTTTTGATTATTTTCTGATTCCTTAAACTTAAATA
>JABGWJ010000075.1 GCA_018645565.1 bacterium
ACGACCTTCACCATGGTCACTTTCTAGAGCTACACCTGGTAACCTTTGTAGAACATCAGCAACATTCTGATCAGGGAATTTTTCCATCTGGTCTCTTGAAACTACGTTCTTAATATTTCCAGCGCTTTTTTGTTGACTTAACGCTTTCGCCTGCCCTTGCGCAAGGCCAGTAACATTTACACCCTCCATTGAAACATAATCAACATCAAGAGAGACGTCAACCATAACATCATCAGATCCAACCGTCACTGAATCTGAAAAATCAGCATAACCAACATAAGTTACCTTCAAAGTGTAGTCCCCTTCTGGAACACCACCTATTTTATAATTCCCAAACCTGTCTGATGAGGTGCCGTAATTGGTACCATCTAACATCACGTTAGCTCCTGGAAGAAAATCCCCAGAACTGGAACCGGTTACCTTACCACTCACATCCCCCGCATATGCAAGATGGGTAAAAGACAATAAAAAAGTTATAATTGATATCGATTTAATATTCATACTACCTCTTTCATGTTATTATTGATATGTGTTCTACCTACATTTCTAAGTAAACAAAATGTATGTACAATTATAATTGAAAGTTTTTTTATATGCAAGTTTGAAAATAAAATTACCCGACCGCGACTTTTTTAACGTTATTTCTTGATACTTGTGAGTAACAATACCTATAATTGTACATACAATTGAACATTTAAATCAGTTATGATAATAAATAATAAAAGCTCAGTCCCAAAATACTTTCAACTGCAAACATGGCTACAAGACAGGATTGAACAGGGTTACTATGGGACCAATGAAAAAATTCCAACTGAAAATGAATTAGTTAAGTTAAGCGGTTTGTCTAGAGCAACTGTACGGCAAGCGTTAAAAAACTTAGAGAATGATGGCTATATTATAAGAAAAAAAAGAGTTGGTTCTTTTGTTCAAAAAACAAGAAAGCAAACCAATGGAATTACAACTGTTGGGTTACTTATTCCCGATATTAGATCTGGTTATGCGCCTATTCTAGCAAGAGGTGCGGAAGATGAAGCAATTAAAAACGATGTGAACTTAATTCTCTGTAATACAGATGACACCCTAAGCCAAGCAAACTATCATATTGAACGATTGATTAAGATGTCAATTAGTGGTGTCATATACATACCTGTTGCAGCAAGTGATAAAAAAAACCTACAAATTATAAATAAACTGAAAAGAAAAAACATACCTGTTGTATTGGCAGATAGGGGTATTCAAGATTCAGATTTCGATTTTGTTACAACCAATAATTTTGAAGGGTCCAGAGAAATCACTCAGCACCTTATTAATAGGGGACATGAAAAAATCGCTTTTTTAAGTAATAAGGTTTACAGTACGGAAAGATTGAGATATGATGGTTTTATATCAAAAATGAAGGAATTAAAAATTGTTCAAGACCCATCAATAACAATAATAGATAAAAGCGCATTTAATGTTAATAGATATCTAAATCATGCTCATAAAATTTTAAAGAATAAAGGAAAATTTACTGCTGTCTATGCTGGGCATGATAGAATCGCTTTATTGTTTTATGCTGCTGCTAAAAATTTAGGACTCAACGTCCCAGAAGATTTTTCACTAGTCGGTTACGACAATATGCCTTTGACAACAGTTTCCTTGACTACTATGCATCAACCTATTTATGAAATGGGCCAGGAAAGTATAAAACTAATTGTAGCTAGACTAAATGATAGGTCAATTAAAACCAAAAATGTTATACTAAAATCAAACCTTATTAAAAGAAAATCAGTAAAGAGTATTTAATGCGTCACCAAATAATTAATGTAGGCCTAATTGGGCTTGGCCGTATAGGGAAAATGCATGCTAAAAATATCTGTGAAAAACTGCCTTTATTAAATTTAAAAAGTATAGCTGATCCAAAACCAGATTTAGAATTCATTCAAAATCTTGGGGGAACAACATTACATGAAGATGCCCAAGAAATTATTTCTGATAAAAATATTGATGCTGTTATTATTTCTTCTCCAACGCCAACACATTTCAACCTGATTAAAAAATGTCTCAGAAACAATAAACATGTTTTCTGCGAAAAGCCTATTTCTTTTTCAGAAAATGAAATAAATGAAATCATTGACCTAATGGTAATCCAGGAATCCTTTGTCCAAGTTGGATTAAATAGAAGATTTGATGAAGAATTTATTTTATTAAAAGAAAAAATAAAAGAAGGCCTAATTGGTAAAACACAAATAATACACATTACAAACCATGATAGTACTATCCCAAGGTTCAAGTTTTTAAAATCATCTGGTGGCATGCTGTTTGACCTTTGCATCCATGATTTTGATATGTTAACATTTATAACAGGTAAAAAAATAAAAGAAATATATGTTAATGGTTCTGTTTTCATAGAACCAAGGTTAAAAGACATAAATGATATCGATAATGCAATAATTACCCTAGAGCTTACAAATGGAGTTTTATGCACTATTGATAGCTCAAGACAAACTCATTTTGGATATGATCAAAGAATTGAAGTTTTTGGCTCAAAAGGAATGATCTCTGTTGACAACAAACCAAACCAACTATTTTTATTAAGTGACGAATCAAGAACAATTAAATCAAAAATTAAAAAGTCCTTTGCTGAAAGGTATGAATCTTCATATGTCCATGAACTTGAACATTTTTATAAATGTATAATAAGCAATAAAAGTCCAATCGTGGGTCCAAAAAATATTTTAGATGCAATACATATTGCGACCGCAGGAACCAAATCGTTAGAGCTAAACAGACCTGTCATGGTGGAAAGATGAATAAAATTAATTTGGCCATTCTAGGGCTAGGTAGAATAGGGAAAATACATGCAGAAAATATTATTTCTTTAAATGAGTGTAATCTAAAAATTATAATCGACCCTATATCAGATTCTGATAACAATTTCAATGACCTAGGTGTAAAACAATCAAAACACTTTGATGATCTTTTAAATGAAAGTGATATTGATGGTGTTATAATATGTTCACCATCTAAATACCACGTTAGCCAGATTAAAAGTCTCTCAGAGTTGACAAAAAATATTTTTTGTGAAAAACCTTTAGGCTTATCTATCGAAGAAATCCTTGATGTTAAGTCACTAGTATCAAAAAAAAATCTCAATCTACATATAGGTTTTAACAGAAGATATGATCCGGATTTTTCTGAATTG
>JABGWJ010000076.1 GCA_018645565.1 bacterium
ACCATAGTAAGAATTCAGGTTGTACGTTTTTGAGTGAACTTTTTCCATAGCAAAATTAAAAATATCTATTTTAACCTCTTTATTAACAATGTTTCCAACGTGGAATCGAACGTAACCATCACTATCTAGCATATTATGAGTAAGAGGAGAAAAAGGATTGGGATAAGCATATACTTCATCAAAATCATGGTCGGCTTGGAAAATTTTCCAATCATCACCTTGAGTATTTAGAGATAAAGCTACACCATCTGGAGTTCCAACCCAAAGCTTGGGTATTGAATCCCTACTATCAATTTTTGCGGCATAGACACTATTTGTAAGAATTTGTCTTTGGTTTAATAGACTTTTTTCGATTGCCGGGTCGAACTTAGCCCAATTTTCGCCATCTAAACTCTTCCAAAGACCAGAAGAAGTAGATACAAAAACCAAAGAATCTTCTGCATCAATATTATATACCCTCTCTCCAAGCAAGGCTGTTTTCCAAGAGACGCCATCATCTCTTGAATAACTCAAGCCTTGGTTTTCACCACTTTCACCTGTACCAACAGTTGCTGCCCAAATTGTGGTTTGATTATTCCATATTTGTTTTCCCAAGGCAACAACAAAGTTGCCTGAAATTCCGCTTGAAGGGTATTTGTAATGGTCCCATTCTATACAGCTTAAAATTTCATATTCATTCTCCGATATCTGAATTATTTCTTCAACAATTCTTCCTTTATTAAGACCGTTTGCAGTTCCTACCCAGACTCTATTATCGTAAGCTAAGACTGAAAAAGCTTTATGATTGTGATTCCCTCCATCAGCAGGGTCACGCGGATTTAAGTAGTAATTTTTAAGAACAGGAATAGGATCTCCTGTTATTTTTGATAAAGTATCTACATAAGCGCTATCCTGACAAGTGGATAATTGTGCTTGCCAATCCATAGGCATTGGAATATTTTGAGGCTTTCTTAGATTGATTGATAAGTCGTACCTGCGAAGACCCCCAGCCCAGCTAGCAACATATAAATATTTACCTGAAATTGAAGCATCATAAGTAACATTTGCTTGCGGAACAGTGACAGGTAATTGCCAAAAATAACCTTCCCCAAAAGGAACTTCTATATCTAAATCACTATCTACTGGCTGAGGAAGAAACTGCCACTCAATAGCCTTAGTGGCTTTTGTTATGCTGAGTTTAACTGTTTCACCATTTAAAAAACCAATATCATTAATTGAACTATAATTTATTGATCCGGACTGAATAATCAATTGAACCTGAGTTGTACTATACTCTGTTATTGATTGGACAGTAAAACTTAATGTTTTAGAAACATCAGAATTAGTGATTTTAATAATAGTATTAGCTTTGACACTATCTGAGACTGTTGACTTCACTGCTTCTGTCAATGGGCTTAAAACAATAAAAGTGCCTGAGTAGCCAGTTCCTATTTCATACTCACTATCAAATCCAAAATAAACACCATTAAGGGTATCAACAGCGAGACTATCCCATAAAAAATCAAAAGACATTATTTCAGTTGGCTCTGTTTCATACCAGGAGCCCGCCTTAGAAGCTATTGCAAGACCTAGTCCTAATGGTGTGTTGTTATCATCACCAGCAAATGCAACTAAAAGAGTATCATTTGATGCTGCAATTGCTGAAACCCCGCCGCTTGGCAAGACACTAGTTACAGAGCTAGGGTTTGTAAATATATCAACAATGGAATCTGTGGTAGATTGATATGTAAATGCACTTTTACCATCATATAATGACAACCCTCTCCCCGTTCCAAACCAAGTTAGAGAATCACTCATCAGTTTAATTTCCGCAACTACATTACTATTGAAACCATCTTCAAAAAAAGATGTTTCTCCATCAGCAGTTGATTTTAAGCTATACCTGTAAGGACTAGGGTTTTGACTAAAGCCTAGTACTGAGAACAGTATATAAATAATTAATTTATTGTATGACAACTTCATGTGACGCATTTAAACTATATTCATCATTTTTATCTTGAGCTACAAAGTCCCAACGGAATGTACCCGTTTTTGTTTGATAGTTTGGATCAGTGTTTCCACTGCCAAATACAGGAATTTTAAAACTATAAATTCCATCTCCCCCTAAAATATCCCCGCTAGTAATATCAGGTAAATAAATCACATCACTACTTCCATCATCATATAAATAAATGTAATTACCATCGTTCATTATAGAATCGCCTTCAATATGAAAAGAAGTAAACCCAACCCATTTAACATTATTTAATCCGTCTGCATCAAAAACTTCAGCCCCCACTAAATGCAGAGAAAGAGTCGCTCCGCTAGGCCGAGTTATGACTGAATCAGCATTTATATTAATTATTCGTGGTATTATATTCCCTATTCGAAAAGAAGATGATTGTTGTTCTATTTTTCCAACATAAACCGCTAAAACATTTAGATAAACACTTCCGGAGTCATCGCCTAAAGTGTTTTTGATATTTAAACTATCATTATCAATTTTAATCGTAAAAATATTATCTATCGATATAATGTCACCACTAGTACCATCATCTAAGAGTATCAAACTATCTGCTGTATTTTCTAAATCAGTTCCAAACCACTCTACTATAACTTTATCGAGCTCTTTACCTTCAAACTCAGGCTCAACTTTAGAACTAATATATAATTCATTAGTATTCTGGTGAAAATTAAATTGTGTGTCAGAAATATAAACCATTTCATTATCATCTAGCTCCTTGACCTCACAACCAACAATTACAAAGATAGTAGCTATAACGAAATAATTGTAAAATTTTATTTTCATTATATTTTTATACATCTTAATTATCATTATAAAATTTACGATTAAATATGTAATCCACCATTAACCTACCTACCTGCCCAAGACTTTCAGGGCTGCAATTTTCAGGAATATCTTCAACAGTATGCCAGTAGTTTGTAAAAGCATTTGGATATCTAAAGTCTATAATGTCAATCGATGGTATTCCCGCATACTGATATAATGGCACATGGTCATCATAGATTGAAGGACCAACTACACCTTTAAAAGCATCTAGTTTTAAAGTTTTAGCCCTATCCCATAATTTTCGAATTAATTGACCGTGAAAATTTAAAGAATTCCGTTCTATAGGTAGAGAGAGCTGTTTATCTCCCACCATATCTAGAATTATTGCTTCTTTTATATTTTTTATCGGTAGGTTTTTCGCAAAGTAAATGGACCCTTGGCAATAGCTTTCATCTTCACCAGAAACGCCGCTATCCTCTGCATCAAAAAAAACGAGATTAATGCCGATATTGGGTCGATTATCATTTAATACATCAGCTAATTCTAAAAGAACAGCTACGCCCGAGGCACCATCGTTAGCACCTAATATAGGTTTTTCATAGTTTCTACTATCTTCATCTTGATCAGCTAGTGGACGAGTATCCCAATGCGCGCCAATTAGAATTTGAGTATTGCTTGTTGGGTTAACCCTAGCAATAATATTTGTTCCATTATGATTTTTGTTTTCAAGAGCGCTTTTAAATGAAAAATCTTGCACAATAACGGTGTCAACTAGTTCCTGAACAAAATCCAATATATATTTTTTTGTCTTTATGTGCCCGTCTGAACCCGGATTTCTAGGGCCAAATTCGCACTGAGCTAAAAGATGATTAAACGCTTTTTGCTCATTAAAAATAGGCACAACAGTTTCACAACCCAGGTTGGTGATACATATAATGAAAACTATTATTATTAACCGCATCACCCTGTTATCGCAATATTAATGTCAAAACCAAAATCTCTGTCCACTTTTTCCCCCATTGTTCTACTATCACTTTCTCTGTATTCATACCTTAATCCCCCGGAAATCTTATTTGAGAATTGATATGAAATCCTCAAACCCGTTTTCCAATTTGATGAAAATGCACCTTCCTCAAGCTCTATTTTATCGCCTGACTTAAACTCTTTGCTGTCATTCATATCAAAATTTAAAGTAAAACTTATATTATTATTTAATTTGATATTCCCATAATAAGGCAATGGAATAGTCATTCCACCTCTATGAGTATAGGACGCAGTAGACGTATAACTATGGTCTTTTCTTATTGTAAGTCCGGTTGGGAGCTCATCCAATGATAAATTTCGGTTGTGTCTAAACGTAACGGAAATATTTTTCTTCAAACTCATATTAAAACCAATTAGAGGAGAAAAATTCATGTTAATCCTTGATGACCTTTCATAATCTTTATTGTCATCAACAAAATTAGCTAATTTAAAAAAATTAATATCATCAGGTATAATATCCTCAAATTGCCAAGATCGAGTTTCTTTTCCCGCATAACTATGATCAATGGAAGCAGATTTTGCAACCCATTTAATTAATGGCCATTTTTCTACGCCAGCTAATCTAAAACTCCAACCGGGGAAAGGCATGCCTGTATTAAATAATTCATCAACCGCAATATAGTCTCTTGACATAGTTCTTTGTTCTATTCCTGAACCGCTTATAACGCTAGAAAAGTTTTGAGAAAAATTAAAATTAACAGTAATTAATCTAGAAAGCTTAACACCTGAACGAACAGAACCATCTCTTTTATGGTCCCAACTACCAAGATTTGAACCTACTTCAGAAGACTGAACTAAACCATGCTCCGGCATCCAACCAAACTTATAACCTACCGGCACATCACCAATAACCTGGTTAGAAGACCTATTTAACGTCTCAGTATAACTTAAAGATATTGGATTTACTTTATTTACAATACCATGAACAAAAGTAAGCGACTTAATTTCTTTTGATTCTTTCTTTTTATTTGAACTCTCATTTTGTTGAGGTGCTCTTGATCGCGACCTTGATCTACCACCCCTAGACCTTATACTATTTCTGCTCTGTTTTCTGGGGGGTTTATAAAAAAATTCAAGTATTTGAACTGGCGTGACTGTAAAACTCGAATTAAATCTAAGGTTTGAACTAATATTTTGTCCTTCTCTAGATAAATCATCAGTCCAACGATAGCTAGCAGAATAACTCAAATTTGGTTTTAACCATTGTAAAAATTTAGGACTATATGTTGTATTCATCGTTTCAGTCACGTTTGTAACCAAACCTGGGTCGAGGTTCTTTAATGCAACCCAGGCATAACCTCTGTAATCATTTAGTTTACTGGAACCTGTCCAAGCATATTTTGTTGCTAAATTATTTGTAATTTTATAATCCAAATTCATATTCCTACTCAAGCCAAAGTTATAACTATCCGGAGACCTTATCGATGATCTTGTCTCATTCCATGATAGTTTTTCTGTAAAACTCATAGCCGTATTAAATCCGGATGGCGTATAATAAATTTGCCAGTCGCTTAAAGAACCAACCAACGGAAACTCTTTAACCCACTTCAGAGGGCTTACATAATTATCTCTTCCAAAAGGTAAACTATAACTAACTTTTCCCGAATAGGATTCTGACCATTTTTGATTATAGGTTATATCTGAAGATCTTGATTGAGATGCGCTGAAGTTAGTTTTTATATTATCAATTGTATACTTTACCAGTTTATTATCCGATTTTGAAGTTTTTCCCAATGACGCACTAAAACTTATAGTTTGACTTTGTGCTATTATTGTGTCGGGGGCAGCATTTTGATCTACTAAAATATCTTCTCCTGGAAAATATTTTGGTGTATTTATTGCACTACTAATAGAAGCATTTACGGGAAAGCTAAACCCCCAGGACCTCGGTAAAAAACGGTGTAAATCTAATCTCCCAGACAAATTAAAGTTTTCAGCTGTACTCGTACCTCTTGATAATCTTTCTTGTAATCGATGAAAATCTGCGTCTTGCCTACTATATGTAAAGTTCGCGGAACCTAAGTCTGCAAGTTTTAAAGAAGATTGGACCCTCATCGCTACACCCCTATCCTTTTTCACACCGCTAAGCCTCAATTCATCAACCCATACTTCACCATCAACAATCTCGTCTGATACATTTCTAACCCCCATTATAAAATACTGAATTCTATTTAATGCCGGTTTGCCTTTGATATAAATTCTTTTACCTGTTTGGATTCCTTCATCATCAGTATATATATATCTTTTTACATCAGCGGAATCAATAAACACATCTGTCTGTTTATACCTTTTTACTGAACTAGAATCTTTTAGTTTTAATTCAGCTAACCAATCCAGTTCAAGTTCGATGCTGTTTCTTCCTTTATCTTCATCCCAGCCACTGTAAACAGGTTGGGTTATCTCATAATAATCATCACCAAGACCAAAGCGAAGGAATAGTTCAATATCTGAATTAAGATGGGTCATCCACTGACTATTCCCATAAACATACATTTTCATTAAATCATAAGTCATAAAACTTCTTTTTTGATCATCATTTAAAGTGTAAAGTGTCTTTTGAGCAGACCCAGAATGAAGAGGGGGTAAATTATCAAACTTCATCACTAGCGATTGTTCTTTTGATCTTATTTGATTAATCCTATCATACTCGCCTTGTACCCCATCAGGAGGAACATATTCCGAATTATCTTCTGTATTGATAACCGCAATTTGGAATGAGGGCGTATCATGATTATCCATTGAAACGCTAGCAGAATTTAAAATTTTATTTTCTTTTTTTAAGTTTACCGTATTGTTGTCTTCACTATCATTTGAAGGAGAAAAGACTCCCAACTCTTGCCATTCATTACCTACTATTTCAATTTTTGCAACCTGAAGAGACGAGTAGGTTGAATCAAAACCAGATACTGACATCCTTACATACCTAATCTCATTCCATTCCGTAGAACCCGAGTTTTTAAAATCTGAAAGAGGTATTCTGAATAATTTCCATCCAGTTTCTATACCATTCTTTTCTGTTTGTCCAGCTAAATAAGTAGTATCCGTTAGATCAAAGCTTGTAGAAAAATAATCATTCACTTTGTCAATAAACCCTGAGCGGTCTAAATCTTCTGTGTCTGGATACTTTCCACCCTCTTGAATTTTGGAACCAGTTCCATTTCCTTCAGTTCCATTCGCTTTAGAATAGTTATTACTACCCTGATCATAATTCCAGTTGTCTCCGTTCGGATCATAGGGGTCGACATCATACCCAACATTAATAATATTAGCTTCATTTTGATCTAGGTAGAATTGGTAAGTATTATTTTCTAAACACCCACCCCAACCATTTTCGTAATCATCAAAACATCCATCAAGTCCGGTATCCTCAGGATCTTCAAGAAAACCATTACCAAGTGTTAATCCAGCTTCCGGGATATCTTCTGTATTTAAAACACCATTCCCATCCCAATCTTCACTTATTTTACCAAGGTCTATTGCTAGATTCCCTTCATCCCCTTTAAGCCATATTTCAAAAAATTTACTTTGGGTTTGATCATAATCCCCTGAATACAATGAGGTAGAAATACCAACCCAAGATGAATCATTAGCTATATTTTTCTGATGAGATCTTTTCCGATATCGTAGCACTAAAACATCTGTAGTTTCATTACCAGCTTGCACCGAAGTTGACTGATTAGGCCAAATTTCTCGCGTTCTTACAGGTATATAAGGGTTATACCAAAATAGTTCACCTCGGTTTCTTTGAGAATATTCTCCTCCAAAAATATTTAATTCTGTATCATAAAAGTTTGGCGCAGAGGATTGTTTCCAAAAACGTCTTTGGATTGACGGTGAAGTAGTCCTTTTGGAGCCCTCAAAATCATCAATGAAGGCAACACCATTTGGGTCTCCAGTTGCAGAATTACTTATTGAATTGGGGTTTGGCAGAACTTGCGCAATTTCACCCTCAATGGATAAGTTCGTCATTTTATCAGTCTCAATGACAGGCAAACGGTCCAACAACCGAGTAATACCATCTAATTCCCATTCATACCTTCCATTCAAATCCCATATAAAATTTCGAGTTGGCTCGTAACCAACTTCAATTTTTTGGTTCATAATTGATTGATTATAATAAAGTGCTGTAGCACCGATAAATGACTTTTCCCCTAAATCCATTTGAGCTCGCGTACCAAAAATAGTTTTTTTGTCGAACGAAACAATTTCATGCCTATCATAACGAACTTTTAAATCAGCATTTGGATCGTCAGCCGCACTTCCCATTAAAACGATAGTTCCTGTGAAGTAATCTATTTGATAATCCATGCCTCTTTTTAAAACAATATTGTTCTGAACAACTTCTTCACTACCTTCAACCAACATAAATCCAAGATTAATAGTCGAACTTTGATTACTGTATTTGGTCTCGATAACAAATCTATTATCACTATTTATTTCCGAAGATATCGAAGAAGTATACATCTTTCCTGAACCAAGTTGACCTTTCAAAGCTTCAACACTATTCCCACCTTCTAGTGAGTCTATTAAAGCAAAAGGATGCAAAGAGGGTATAAGTAATTCGCCGTTTAACATATTAATTATATTTCCAGATTGAAAGTCAATGATTTCATCGTATTGACGGACTCCATTGACATCTAAACTGTCTAGCCCAAATAGTGTAATATATGGTAAACTTGTTGTTCTATCACGCTCGCTTTCAGGAGTAGACCTTTTATTAATTAGCTTAACTTCAAAACCTTCCTGGTTTATTTGCGTTGTGCCAAGGTAGTAAACATTTTTAAACATTAGTTCCCAGCTCGGGTGATTGGGATGGCTATTTCTAGGCTTAAGCATCATCAACGATAAGTTTGTTCCGAGAGAATCTGCAGGAGAACCGACCTCAAGAACAACTTGTCCAGTGCTTCGATCTTCAAGGGTAAAAGAACAACCAAGAATTTCGTTCATTACCATATCTCTTAATCTTATGTAACCTAAATCAGCACTCATTTCATAATTAGTCCCGGATTCTAATCGAATGAAATTTCCGGTCTCATTATCATCAGTATAAAGAGAGTCCGTTGAATTCAGTGGATTAATAAATGCCGTGCCTGTTACAGCTCCAGCATCATTTGTATTAATAGACTTATACAGTTCAAAGTTTTTTACTACGAGGTTTCCAATGTAATGAAGTCCATTTTTAAGCGGATAAAAAGAAGGAATATTTACAGTATTTATTGCCAAATTGTTCACAATCAAAGTATCAATACCATTTCTAAACCAAGGATGGATAAAAAAGTATCTGTTTTTTATCCAATCAACGTCACGTATTTGTTGAGTACTCGACTGCGATCCACCCTTATACTCTTCTTGTTCTTTTTTAGCTTTTTCAATTGAAGCAATTGTTGTGATGTCAATTGGCCCTAATTTTGAAATTGATTTAATACCAAAAAGACCCTGATTTTTCCCTGAAAAGGTTACATATTTTGTTGATGGCAAAGACAAAGAAATATTACCCGCCTCGATTTTCTGGATAACGTCGTCTTCAAAACCTTCATAGTTAATTCGAATATTATTTTCCCAATCAAATTGACGCTCAGAGTCTTGATCCATGTTAACCGTAATTCTGTCGCCAATTTTTCCCTGAATATTAAGGTGTTGCTTTTGATCAAACTCAAGATGCGTATTTTGAGTTTGGTTTAATGAAGACCGTACTAGCTCTTGGTCTTGAAAAATCATATTGCCTGTTATTGTAACGTTTCCATTTAAGCTCAAAGAAGCCCGTCCTAGATTACCTAAATCCATCCCGACAACTTCCATCATCTGCCCCTTTCTTTTGCTTGTCCCGTCCTTTGTAGATTGATGTACTAATTGAATGAACTTTGCATAACTTTTGCGTTCATTATATTTTCTTAAATACCATTCAACATCAGCCGTAAAAGGGATTTTATAAGAACTCCCATCAACATATTGCTTAATGGTAATAGTGCTCCAATCTTTTGCAAGAATGATATCTGTTTTCAAATTATCATATTTTATATTTAAAATACCTTTAGCGCTAGATAATGAATCAAGCGGCTGTACTAGATTAAAAATGTGATTAGGAAAAGGATTTACAACGAATTCAGACTCTGGAATGTATAAAAATAATTTGTGTTTTTTAGTGATTAGAGATGTTACAGAATCTCCTTGAGCGTATATATTTTGATATGGGCGTATCGCATTAGTCATTGCCAATACAATGCCCAAGAGAAAAAGATATTTATATGTTTTAAACAAGATTTATTATTTAGTTAAACAATAGCAATTTGATCGATAAAACCTCCTTTTTTTTAGTAAATGTTTTCTTTTAAAAGTTTAACCATCTTTTTTAAAGCTAAACCCCTATGACTAATTTTATTTTTTTCTTCTCTTCCCATTTGAGCAAAAGTTAAATCTCTATCAGGCACAAAAAAAACTGAATCATAACCAAAACCTTTTTCTCCAATCGGCTTTTCGGTTATAAAACCTTCAATACGTCCATCAACCCAAAGTTCCTTTTTAGCACTGAAAAAGCTTATCACAGTTCTAAACTGCGCAGCTCTTAATTTTTTTTCTACACCAGAAAGTTCAGAAAGTAACTTCTTGACATTATCTTCATAAGTGACATTTTTTCCCGCATAACGAGCTGAATAAATCCCCGGAGCTCCGTTTAAAAATTCTACTTCAAGACCAGTATCATCAGCTAAGGTAGGTATTCCTGTTTTCCGATAAACCTCTTTAGCTTTTATGAAAGAATTCTCAAGTAACGTAGAACCTGATTCTTCAATCTCACCAATTTCTGGGAAACTATCAAGAGATAAAATTTTAACCTCTAAATCTTTTAATGCATATTGCATCTCTGTTTTTTTATCATTGTTATGAGTCGCTATAACTAATTCTTTTATTTGCATTGTTTTGTTTTTTAAAAGTTAAAATGGAGCTGAAGTTAAGACTACCAAATCAATATTTGCATGAACTTGTAATTAATAAAAATCCAAAAACAGTTAAGTATGTTTTTAATTTTTAAAATCATTTCATAAGAAAAGTTGAAATACCAATAAAATATATTAATTTTTGCAGCTTAATTGATTAGGTCTGTTAATCATTTGCATCATCTAATAATTTTTGTTGTTGGCTCGGTAGCTCAGTTGGTAGAGCAGTGGACTGAAAATCCATGTGTCGCTGGTTCGATTCCGGCCCGAGCCACTCAACAGAATTTCAATATATTTAAAACTTTATTGAACAGCCTAGTGCCTTCGTTGAGCTCAACTCAATTTTTTCGTTTCTTCCCAAAGCAACTAATGCATCTTTTAGATAATTGTTTTTTACTTTTTTTGCACTTTTAGCATTGTCATCAATAGCGCCTTTATAAAAGAGTTTACCATCACTATTAAAAAGATAAACATGAGGTGTTTTTGCGGCACCAAACGCTTTTGCCAATTTGGCATTTTGATCCATCGCATAAGGAAAAGAATACTTATTAATCCTTGCATGTTTTATCATTTCTTCAATGCTGTCAACACTGTCATGCAGCCTGGCGTTTGAATTGACGGCAACAAAACCAACTCCATTATTTTCACATGTCTTGGCAATAGAATTATATCTATCTTGCCACCTAACGACCCATGGACACGTATTGCAACTAAAAATAACTAAGATTCCGTTTTCTTTTTTTAAATCAGAAATACTTAGATTTTTCCCGTCAATATTATTTAATCTATAATTAAGGCCTACTATATCATCTCCTATAGATAATTCTTTTGCACCTAAATTAAAACATAGTACTGTTAAGCATATTATAATTATGTTTTTCACAACTTTTCTCCTCTCATATTTATTAAAGAATCAATACTGCTTTTAAAAAAATCTTCATCTTTTTTTCCTTCCCAGTATTTTTTTAGAACCATATCTTTGTTATAGATGCCAGTAAAAGGAAGGGCTCCACTCCAAAATGATGAAAATTCATTAATAAAATTTTCATCGTTCCCCTCTTTTTTACGATAATGAATACCTGTGACCTCTTCACTAACTAAAAAATCATAAACTGCTTGAGAATTTTCATCCCAATCTGCGCTCACAAAAACCACCTTTAAATCCTCATTTTTATACTTTTTTTCAAGGTCTACTATATAAGGAAATTCTTCAATACATGGAATACACCAAGTCGACCAAATATTAACTAAGACAATTTTTGAAGAATTATTATTTTTGATATCAACAAATAATTCATCAGCAGAAACTACTTTAATTTCTAGATCGCTGGTTGAACATCTGAACTGATAAGTAGACAAAAGGAGTAGAAATATTAATCGCATTGATGAAATATAAATCATTGCACCCTAAACTTTACATCATAAAATGAGAAACAATATTTGATATATAGTTACATTTATTCATATGTTTATATGTGTGTATTTAATTAACTAAACGAAAGGAGGTGATCAGTTGTCTAATTATATTAAAACGCTGACCTCCAGAGGATCAGCTGTGTAACACACCTAAGGGTTGAAAACTTTTAGGAGGTCAGCGGTTACTTTGTATTAGAAACCCTCATTTTTTAATGAGGGTTTTTAATATCTAGCATCTTTCCACATAATCCAAAACGGACAATAAACTGTCAAATACTGGGGGCCCTGCATTTTTAAGCCTTTCTTTACTAACATGTCCAATACTAACCAAGGCACAATCAATTCCCATTGCCGAAGCAACGTCACTATCATGAATTGTGTCTCCAATTAATAGAATTTTATGTTTCGATATACCTGCTTGGGATATCCATTCGAGTCCAGCCTCAATTTTACCATCAGCATTATCATTTTCAACGCCAATCAAATCATTAAAATAGTTTTCAATATTATGTGACTTAACCCAACTATACAATGAGGATTCCTTGCCCGCGGACAAAATAGACTGAGACAATCCATTCATTTTGTTTTTCCTTAAAACTAAACTTGCATTTTTGTGGAGAGAACATTTTTCAAAATACTTTCGATAATAATCTAAAAAACCAACAATGGGAAATTTTTCGTCTTTAAAATTAAATCCTAATTGTTCATAATACTCAATAACAGGGAATGTAAAGATTTTCCGATAGCTAGCTTCATCAACCCTATTCATAGCTCGAGAATCTAAAACAGAATTTATTGCCTCTATACACAACCAAAGGTCATCTAGTAATGTTCCATTCCAATCCCAAACTATGTGATTGTATCTCATTTATTAATTTTAAGTACAAAAAAACTAATTAGTTAATTTTGACTCCACCTTCTTCTCTATTGATTTAATTGCAGAATCTTTTACTTTTTCACCAGTTTTAGATACAGCTTCTTTTAAAATTTCTGCAGATTTAGAAACCGTTTTAGAAATTTCTGAAGTGTTTTTTCCTGAATAATGTAAATAGGCAACATACAAAATAAAGACTGCCCCAGTAACCAACGCAAGTTTTATAATTTTCTTTACGAAGCCATAGACGATGACAATTGCTAAAATAACAGCAATAGCTAGATACACTGGATTAGAAGTAATGAGTTCAATAATGTTTTCCATTTTAAAAAGCTTTCAGTTCTTATTTATTATTAGTTTTGTCTTTAAAATTATGTTAATTAAAGGATAGGCAGTATGAAAAAGTTAATTTTATTAACATTGCTCTCATCAGCATATGCTAGAATTGAGTACCCAGCAGATTCATTATTAAAATCAAAGAACACCACTTTTTTTCAAAAAATATTCATATATCCAGTAGCTCAGTGGCAAAAAATTTCATACAAATCAAGTGCTTTAAATTGTCAGTTTTACCCGAGCTGTTCAAACTACTGTAGCTTGGCTATAAAAGAGAATGGCCCCTTATTTGGTTCAATAATAGCTATGGATAGGATAACAAGATGCAACCCTTCAGCATTGTCTTATCACCAAAAAATTAATGGCTCTTACAAAGATGAAGATGGAAGGTTAATTGACTACGTAAAGCCTGTCTCCTACAATCAAAACTTAAACCCTTCATTATTAAGTTCTATGTTAGCATTTATACCAGGATTAGGAAGATTTCATTCTGGCAGAGTCTATGACGGGATTTATGGCATGTTGAATTTATTATTATCAGCAAAAGCATACTCTATTGCAATTAAAACTGAAAATAAACCTATGGCCAATATTTTTGGGGGAACTTCAGCAATAATTTATGCCTCTGAAGTTTACGGATCGTTAAGGGCATTAAAGTATTATCAACCAAAAAAACCCGATGAAAAAACGAGGCGGTAAACCGCCCCATTCATTTACACGATAAACTCCAAAAGAAGTTTAAGAGCCGGACACGAGAATCGAACTCGCCTACTTCTGATTACGAATCAAACGCTTGAACCAACTCAGCTAGACCGGCATATTTTATAATTAGAAGTTAATAAAATCGCGTAGCAAACAAATAAAACTTTAATATTCATATTAAATTAATACATGCCAATTAGGAACATAATTTAAATCATAACTCTTTGAACAAAAACATTATGAATACATTATTTTTAAAAACACAATCAATTCTATAAAAAGACTACTTTTGACATTTAACTTGAAAATTATGTTAACCCTAGGCTTTTTGATGACACTTTCTAATGCAGAAAAATTAAGATTAAAGCGGGCTGATGTTTTAGAGAGCAAAAAGATAGGCTTTGAAACTGTAAAACATCTACAGGGAAACGTGCAGTTTGAAAAAGGAGATATTAAACTAAATTGCCAAAGGAGCGTTTATAAGGAACGAAAAGACATTGCATTTTTATTTAATCAAGTCAAAATATTCAAAGACGATTTAATTCTTGAATGTGACAGCATTACTTTTTATTCAAAAAAAAATAAACTTGAAAGTAATGGAAATCCAATAATTTATGATTTAGGCTACAAGCTTGTAGCCGATAGTCTTATTTATTTTACAGAACTTGATAGCGGTATTGCTCTAGGCAACGTTGAATTGATTCAAAATGATCAAAAAATCAAAGCTGACAGAATTGAATATGTTAAGAATCCAGGATCTGAAGCTATATCCTACATAGCGATTGGAAATGTGGAAATCATTGACTCCCTTAGAACAGCTACATGTGGTCTTGCTAATTACAATGACATTACTGAAAAAACTATTTTAGGCCGAGAACCAATAATTATCGACGAGCAAAGAACCATAGCTGGCGAGCAAATAGTACTGCAATATGATAAAAAATCATTGAGCAGACTTTTAATCCCTAACAATGCAAAAATATTTAGTAGTATTATGGAATTTGACAATATCGAAAAGGATTCTTCTCATACTGTTTTTGAAAAAAATGATGACATGACTAGCAAAAGATTAGATGGTTTCTTTATTAACGGTTCTCTTGATTCATTGAGATTAGTAGGAATGGCATCAACAACTTATCATATATTCGAAGACTCTCTTTATAAGGGTAAAAATATTACCTCAGGCGATACTATTATGATGAAATTTTACAACAAAGAGCTTAATAATATAATTGTTAGTGGCGGTGCGCAAGGGGAATACATTCCAAATACAAAAGCTGACGGGTCTACTTTTCCACTGATTTATTCTGCTGATAAGCTCGATTATTTTCTTAAAGATGAAAACACAAATTTGTCAGGGAATGCACAAGCTCGGCACGACAATACGGACCTTAAAGCAGGATTTATAAAAGTAAACTGGAAAACTAGAATTCTTAAAGCATTTTCTAGAGATTGGGCTGATTCTACAAGCAGTTATCTAAAGCCGTCTATAATTGAAAAAGGTCGCGATCCAATGGTTGGTAATGAAATGACATATAATTTAGATACCAAAAGAGGTAAAATAAATTATGGTAAAACGAAAGCAGATGATGGCTTTTATAGAGGAAGCGAAATTAGAAATGAAAGCAATAAAACTATCTACATAAAAAACTCTATTTTTACCACATGCGATTTAGATACTCCTCACTTTCATTTTGAATCAGAAAAAATGAAAATCATTCAAGATGATGTCGTTATAGCTAAGCCAATCGTGTTGAAAATAGCTGAAATACCTGTATTTGGGATACCCCTAGCAATTTTTCCTCATCAAGGTGGTAAAAGACATTCGGGCTGGATAATGCCTGCTTACGGAGAAAGTAAATCCCGAGGGCAATATATTGACGGATTGGGTTTTTATTGGGCCCCAAATGATTATTGGGATTCAAAATTTACACTCAGCTTTGGCGACAGGCAAGGTGCTGTTCTAAATGTTAAGAATCAATATAGACTTCGTTATAAATATAGTGGGAGCCTTTTCATCCGGAATCAACAATTCTTATCTGGGAGTAAAGATATAATTAATTTGAAAGAAAACAGGAATAGCAACTTTACAGTTCGATGGAACCATGTCCAAAAATTAAGAAATAATCAAAATTTTAATGCAAATACGACTTATTCAAGTAATGGAAGCTATAACAGAAATTATGGATTGAATCTAGCTCAAAGAATGGATCAAAAAGCGACATCAAATGTTACTTACTCAAAGAGGTGGCCAAAGTCTAAAAACTCTGTTAGCTTAAATTTGTACTCCAACCAAGATCTTTTAGTAGATAAAAAAGTTGATAATTCTAGTAATTATTACGTTTCGCCAACGCAATCTGGATCACAACTAAATATTTCAAATAGAACCTTACCAAAAATTTCTTTTAGACATGGTCAAAGTTCTCTTTTCCCAACATCAGCTAACATAAAAAAATGGTACAACACTATTATGTGGAATTATGGGTTTAACTATACTAAAAAAGAAAGAAAATATTATAAATCTACATTTTCTGATTCATTAAACAGTTTCGATTGGGCTAAAGATAGTTTTGGAAACCCCGTCGACACATTATCCCAAGATGATGGCTGGACCCATACCGCATCTTTAAATGCTCCTATGAAGTTGTTTAAAAATATCAATATAAATCCAAATATTAATTTTAGATCGAGCTGGGTAAATAGAACATTTGATAAAATCTGGATTGACTCATTAAGTAGTTTTCAAACTGTAGAAAAAAACGGATTTAATACTCGAACTACTGGAGCGGTTTCTATAAATGCGAATACAAAATTATACGGTCTTTTCGCTGTCCCTTTTGGACCATTAAAAGTAATAAGACATGTTGCCTCGCCTTCTATTGGATTCTCTTGGAGCCCTGATTTTTCAAAACCACTATTTGGTTATGATTTTGGATATATAAAAGACTATAATAATCCTGTAAACAATGAAAAAATAAAACATGATAGGTTCGCAGGCACGATGGCTGGCAATACGCCAATGAGTGAACAGAAGAATATTAATTTTTCTTTAAATAATATATTTCAAGCAAAAACAATTATCAAAGAAGAAGAAAAAAAGATTGACCTTTTTAGTTTGAGAATGAGTAGCAGTTATAATTTTTCCGCAGAAAATTATAAGTTGTCTAACTTGAGATCTTCATTAAGATCTAAAATTCTGGGAAAATTAAACCTTGATTTGTCAACAACACATGATTTTTATGGTTTTGATACAAAAACCGGAAGCAGAGTTGAAAAATTCAATAAAAATGAACGAGGTATTATTGCACCACGATTAACCAGTGCTCGTATTTCCACAGGATTTAGATTAAAAGGTAAAGCACTAAACAATCAAAGTGATACTAAATTGACCGCTAAGGACTCAATTGCAATTCAAGATGACTTAGATGGACCGGGGCTACAAAACCCAATAACGAGCTTCAAAAATACATTAACCAACGAGAGCATATGGAGCACAAATATAAGTATTAGTTATAACTACAATGCTTTTAATCCTCTTAACTCAAATAAGACTCTTTGGGTTAATAGTTCTTCAAATATAAAACTATCTAAAAATTGGAAGATTGCATACAGGGCTAGGTTTGATATGGTCGAAAGAGATCTAGTGAGTCATAATGTTTCCGTAAATAGGGATTTACATTGTTGGGAACTGTCGCTTAATTGGACGCCTGGAGGCATTGGACAAGGCGTATACTTTAAACTCAACGTAAAATCACCGACATTAAAAGATTTAAAGCTAGAAAAAAAAGGAGGTGTTTACTCAAGTTCACCATTCTAATCAAGTATTTGTTCTGTCGTGAATGTTTGTGAAATTAACTATGTGAATATTCTCTTAATAATGAAATGATATGCCCTAAATGTCATGCAGAGTACTTTGAAAAAATAAAGCAGTGCGGTGATTGTATTGTAGACTTAGTTGATGCTAGTTCCATAGACTTACCTATTCCTGAAATGACTTGGGTTCCATTAAAACCAATACATGGGAGCATATACGCAGAAATGATTATCGAAATTTTAAATAAAGAAGAAATACCTCATTACGCAAAGAATGATTGGAGCAGTGCGGCTTTAAGCACTGGCGGCACTGAATTAGTAAACAATATTGTGAGAATATTTGTGCCTAAAAACTTTCAAGAAAAAGCGGATCATTTATTTAAAAATATTTATGGAGAATAAAATGAATATGGTCAGAACTATAAAAGGAACGCATGATATTTTACCAGCACAGTCAGGTGACTGGCAAGATTTAGAAACCCAAATTCATAAGACTGCGAATCTTCATGGCTATGATGAGATTAGAACTCCCATAATCGAAAATGCTGCATTATTTAATAGGGGAGTTGGTGAAGAAACAGATATTGTTTCCAAAGAGATGTACTCATGGATAGACAAAGATAAATCAACCATTTCATTAAGACCTGAATTAACGGCACCAGTTGCTCGAGCTTACGTGCAACATAACCTAGGTGGCCAATCTTTATTACAGAGACTGTATTATATTGGTCCTTCTTTTCGAAGAGAAAGGCCCCAAAAAGGAAGACAAAGGCAATTTCATCAGTTTGGAGTTGAAGCAATTGGTAGTGATAATCCAGAACAAGATGCTGAGGTAATATCTATTGGTTGGAGCATCCTTAATAGTTTTGGGATAAATGAATTGGAATTAAATATATCAAGTATTGGTTCAGAAAACTGCCGCACTAATTATAGACAAGAGCTTATAAACTATCTAAAACCTTTCATTCCGCAACTATCAGAAGTTAGTCAACATAGACTTAAGCATAATCCTCTACGTATTCTAGATACAAAAAATAAAGATGAAATAAAAATCATAGAATCAGCACCAAAGATCGAGAACTTTTATACAAAAGAGGATGAAACCTATTTTTTAACAGTACAACAATACCTTAATGATTTAGAAATCCCATATAAAATTAACCCTCTCCTTGTAAGAGGATTAGACTATTACACTCAAACAACTTTTGAAATATCTTCTAAAAAAATAGGTGCGCAGGATGCACTCCTTGGTGGTGGTAGGTATGATGGTTTAATTAAATCTTTAGGTGGAAAAGATGTCCCCGCAGTAGGATTTGCTGCTGGAATGGAAAGAATACTCATTGCTGCTGATGACAGGAAAAGAACTGATAAACACCTACCATGCATTTATATTGTCTGCACAGATTTAAGCGCCCTAGGCCCTATGCAACAAATCGCTAAAAACTTGCGAGATTTAGGTATAAAAATAATTTTGGAAACTTTAAGAAGAAGTATGAAAGCACAAATGAGAGAAGCAAATAAACGCAAAGCTAATTACGCAATCATCGTTGGAGAAAAAGAAGCCATAAATGAAACTGTTCAATTAAAAAATTTAAATGAAGGTACTCAAGACACCATTAATCAAAGTGAGCTAGTTTCGTATTTCAGAAGTTTGACATTTTAATATTTTCTTTTACATTTTGGGCCAATAAAGAACTAATCATATTAATAACCTGTATTAAAAAAAGTATATAATGAATCAAAAATCACTAATAGTTGTAGAATCCCCTTCAAAAGCTCGTACAATAGAACAATACTTGGATGGCGAGTTTGAAGTTGTTGCCTGCGTTGGTCATGTTAAAGACCTCCCAACAAGTAAACTTGGAATAGATATTGAAAATAATTTTGAAATGACACTGGATGTATTGCCAAAAAGAAAAGACTTTATTAAAGAATTAAGAAAAAAAAGCAATGCTGCAGAAAGAGTATATATAGCTAGCGATCCTGATCGTGAAGGTGAAGCAATTGCATCACACCTAGCAAGCGAAGTACCTAGCGAAAAATTAGAACGCGTTGAGTTTAACGAAATTACAAAAGCGGGCGTTCAAGAGGGCATGAATAATAGTCGCAAACTCGATTACAATATGATTAATGCTCAAAAGACACGAAGAATCATTGATCGCTTAGTTGGATATAAAGTCTCACCAGTATTGTGGGCGACACTTCAAAAAAACATGGACTTTGTGAACACGACCTTGTCTGCAGGCAGAGTGCAATCAGCCTGCGTAAAAATAGTAATTGAAAGAGATAGAAAAAGGCAAAAATACAAAAAAACAGAATACTATGACCTTAAAGTTGAACTAAAAACAAATGATTCAGATTCTTCATTTGAAGCAACTTTAAATAAAATAGATGATAAAAGAATAGTTTCTAGTAATGATTTTAAATCTGATACCGGCTCATTAAAAAATAAAGATGTAATTATTTTAAATGAAATAGAGGCAAAAGCACTTATCTCAAAATTAAGCACTGGTAGTTGGCTCGTTAAAAGCGTAGATGAAAAACCTAGAACTTCTAACCCAAAACCTCCATTTACGACAAGTACGCTTCAGCAAGAAGCTGCTAGAAAATTACGCTTTTCTGCTAAAAACACCATGAGAGTTGCTCAGCAATTATACGAAAACGGTTTTATCACTTATATGAGAACTGACTCAACCCATCTTTCAAAGGAAGCAGTCAGCGGCTCTAGAAATTTAATTTCAAAACTATTTGGGAATGATTATTTACCTAAATCTCCAAATAATTATGAAACTAATGTCAAAAATGCTCAAGAAGCACACGAAGCAATTAGACCAGCTCATAAGACATTTAAAAGTCTTGAAACTGTCCAAAAGAAACTTGGTAAAGACGCGGGCAGTTTGTATGATTTAATCTGGAAGAGAACAATCGCGAGTCAAATGCTCCCGGCAAAGCTAAAACAAACAGCGGTGGTCATTTCAAATTCTAAGACAGATTTTAGAGCAAGTGGCCAGATTATTGTTTTCCCCGGCTATATGAAGATATACGTAGAGGGGAAAGACAATCCAGATGCAGAACTTGCAAACAAAGAAAAACTTCTGCCAAACCTAACAAAAAATGATCAATTATCATGTTTAAATATTATAGCGCAAAAACATAATACAAAACCTCCCGCTAGGTTCACTGAGGCATCTCTAATTAAAGAAATGGAAACAAATGGTATCGGAAGACCATCAACTTTTGCATCAATCTTAGATACAATAGTCCGAAGAGGATATGTTGAAAAGACTAGAAGTAATCTTTCGCCAACTTATTTAGGCTTAGCAATTACTCAACTCTTAGAGAACCATTTTACAACATTAGTAGATAAAAATTTTACCGCTAAAATGGAAAATGAATTAGATGCTATTTCTAGAGGCGAACTGGAGCCCATTCCATTTATGAAAAACTTTTATTTTGGAGACAGTGATTATTTAGGCCTTGAAAAAATGCTTGAAGAAAAAGTAGATATTGGTAAAGCATGTACTATCCCACTTCCTGACGGGTATGATAAAGACATAGACGCTAGGATTGGAAAATTTGGTCCATATCTTCGTAAAGAAGAAGATACTCGTTCGATTCCTCAAGATATATATATTGGGGATCTTACCGATGAAATCATTGATTCACTTTTTAAAGAGCAAAGACAAGATGAAATTCTTGGAAAAGATCCTAATTCGAATGAAGATATTTTATTAAAGAAAGGACCTTATGGACACTATGTTCAATTAGGCGAATCAACAAAACGAAAGGCTGTTCCAAAAGGAACGGATATACATTCTGTAGATTTAGACCTTGCTATACAATTAATATCTTTACCGAGGACGCTTGGTGACCATCCTGAGAAAAAAATACCAATAACAGCAGATTACGGAAGGTATGGCCCTTATTTAAAAATGGATAAGTCAAATGCAAGACTAATCGCACCAGCAACGCCATTGACTGTGACTCTAGAAGAAGCAGTCGAGATGTTGAACAAATCAAAAAAAGGCCCAAGCGAACTTAAATCCCTTGGAAACCATCCTGATACTGGAGAAAAACTAGTGTTAAAAGAAGGTCGCTATGGACCCTATATTTCCGATGGAAAATTTAATGCTGCATTAAAATCTCACAATGACCCTAATACAGTCACCTTAGAAGAAGCCGTCGAGTTAATTAACTTAAAAAGAGTAGCGCCAAAAAGGGTACGAAAGAAAAAACGTAAAAAGAAATGAATAAAACTATAGAAAAAATAGTTTCACTATGTAAACAACGCGGATTTGTTTATCAAAGTTCAGATATTTACGGGGGCTTTGGCGCCGTTTATGATTATGGCCCACTTGGTGTTGAATTAAAAAATAATATTGCAAATTATTGGTGGAAAGAGATGACTAGAAACCATGAAAATATTGTTGGGTTAGATAGTGGAATCTTAATGCATCCAAAAATTTGGGAAGCATCAGGTCATATAGGCGAATTCCATGATCCATTAGTAGAATGTAAACAATGTAAATCGAGATACCGTGCAGATGAATTAACTGAAAATTTAGAAAATGAAGAATGGGATAAATTTAAATGTCCTAAATGTGGTACTACTGGAAAGATGACTCCACCTAGACAATTCAACTTAATGTTTAAAACTGAAGTAGGAGCTTTAGAAGATTCTGGTTCAACTGCCTACTTAAGACCAGAAACAGCTCAGGGCATTTATGTCAATTATAAATTAGTCCAAGGTTCAACTCGAATGAAAATCCCATTTGGGATTGCTCAAATTGGTAAAGCATTCCGAAATGAAATAATTGCAAGGAATTTTATTTTTCGAACTAGAGAGTTTGAACAAATGGAGATGCAATATTTTACAAAGCCAGGTGATGATGATAAAGCCATGGAAGAGTGGAAAGAAAAACGCATAAAATTTTACACAAATATTTTAGGTGTTTCTTCTGAAAATTTAAGATTTCATAAGCATGAAAAAAATGAATTAGCGCACTATGCTAAAGAAGCATGGGACATCGAATATAATTTTCCTTTTGGCTGGTCTGAAGTTGAAGGAATTCATAATAGAACAGATTTTGATTTAAAAAACCACGAAAATCACT
Organism: bacterium; assembly: GCA_018645565.1. Lineage (GTDB taxonomy): Bacteria > Fidelibacterota > Marinisomatia > Marinisomatales > UBA1611 > TMED80. The sequence goes on from JABGWJ010000076.1 coordinate 23,002, forward strand.
CAGGAAAAAATTTAAAATATTTTGATCAGGAAAATAATGAGAGATATTTACCCTATATTATTGAAACATCAGCTGGCTTAAATAGAATGCTCCTTACAGTTCTAGCAGATTCTTATTGGGAAGACACAGAGAATAATCGAATAGTAATGAAGCTTGACCCAAAAATCGCTCCTATTAAAGCTGTAGTTTGCCCTTTGGTTAAAAAAGATGGATTGCCAGAAAAAGCTCGATTAATCGTAGATACATTGAAACCTCATTTTAATGTCTTATATGATCAACAAGGTTCAATTGGAAAACGTTACTACAGGCAAGATGAAGCTGGAACACCATATGGAATCACTGTAGATCATCAAACTATGGATGATGGTACCGTCACTATCAGATATAGAGATACTCAAAAACAAGATAGAACATCTTTAGAAAATGTTTTAAACATAATTCAATCAAGTCTACTTTAGTACTCCTTTTTAATCATGTATAAATATTTTTGTCTTTTGCCTCTGCTTTTAGCGTATGCTAAAACAGCTTCTCCAGATCCAATTTATGCTAAAAATGGAATGGTCGTTTCTCTTAATAAGAATGCTTCTAAAGCAGGAATTAAAATACTAGAAAAAGGTGGCAATGCTGTTGATGCTGCCGTTGCAGTTGGCTTTGCACTAGCTGTTACCTCACCGGAAAATGGTAATTTAGGTGGTGGTGGGTTTATGGTAGGAGCGACATCATATGGTAAAATCTTTTCACAAGATCACAGAGAGAAAGCTCCCTCACAATCAAATAGGGATATGTTTTTAAACCAAGATGGTTCAGTCGTGCCAAATATGTCTTTGAGCTCAAGGTCTTCTAGTGGTGTACCTGGGACAGTGCATGGGTTATTAAGCGCTTGGAAAGATCATGGTTCTGGAAACATTCGAATACAACAATTGCTGGCACCAGCAATAAAATTAGCTGAAAAAGGCTTTTTATTATCTAAACGCAGAGCGGATTTATTTAACAGCTACAAAGAAGTCTTTAAGTTAAATGCGGCCGCTGCAAAAATATTCATCCGTCAAGATGGTCGAACTTGGCAAAAAGATGATCTTTTTATTCAAAAAGATCTATCAAAAACGTTAAAGCGAATATCAAAATTTGGAATAGATGGATTTTATAAAGGGACTACGTCAAAAATGATAATAAGCGAGATGGAGAAAGGGAATGGACTCATTTCAAAAAATGACCTTGCAAATTATTCTCCTGTCTATCGTGAGCCAGTCATCGGAACTTTTAAAGATATTGAAGTAATCTCAATGGGCCCACCTAGTTCTGGAGGTCTCCTACTTATTCATATGCTAAATGCATTAGAAAACTTTCAATTAGATACTCTTGGCTGGAACTCTACGGACTATATACATCTATTGACTGAGGTAGCCAAGCGAGCGTACGCTGATAGAGCTCAGCATCTTGGCGATCCTGATTTTTGGAAGAATCCTAGAAATCTGTTTTTATCGAAGTCTTATGCAGCTAGTAGAATAGATAATATATCAATGAAAACTCATACTCCAAGCAAGGAAGTTCATCCAGGTAATTATGAAGACACTGAGAGTAATGAAACAACTCATTATTCTGTTGTAGATAGTGAAGGCAATGCTGTGGCAGTAACTACGACATTAAACCAAAACTTTGGAAATAAACATGTCGTTTCGGGTGCAGGTTTTTTCTTAAATAATGAAATGGATGATTTTTCAATTAAACCTGGAACACCAAATTTTTGGGGGTTGGTTGGTAGCGAGGCCAATGCAATTGAGCCAAATAAACGGCCCCTCAGTTCGATGACACCTACAATACTCATTTATGATGGGTATCCAATAATGACAATTGGTTCTCCTGGAGGATCCAAAATTATAACAACAGTACTACAATGTATTTTAAATGTATTAATTCACGATATGAATATTAAAGAAGCAGTCTGCGCACCAAGAATTCATCATCAATGGCTCCCTGAAAATACTGTTTTTATCGAACCCAATGGAGTATCTGTAGATATAATCGAGGCTTTAAAATTGCGGGGTCATATCGTAAAAACTTACGGATATATGGGTGTTGCAAACGGAATTATAATTAAAGATGATGGCTTATATGGCGGTGGAGACTGCAGGGATGAAACTGCCGCAGTAGGGTATTAATTATATACTTTCTCCCATTCACGAATTCTTTTATTTACCCAACTTGTTTCTGGAGCATCAACATTAACCATTTCAGATTTATTAGCTCGGATCCAAAACCATGACCCTTTAGGAATACCTTTACTATAATTACCGCTCAATGCAACAACACCATCCTTGTAAATATAGGTCCATGACCCATGTTTTTTCCCGAATCTATAATTACCAGTGATTGATTTTTGTCCATCATCATAATATTCTATAAACTCACCATGCAAAACACCTTTTGAATACCTGTGTTTGTGTAGAATTAATCCACTTTTTCCCCAAACTATTTGAGCTCCATCTCTCAATCCATCCTTCCAATTATTTTCATAAATCGGATTTCCTTTTTGGTTCCAACTTTTTTCTATTCCACTTTTTATTCCATAATTATATAAAACTTCTGATTGTTTTTTCCCATTTTTAAACCGTGTAATACATTTGCCGTTCTCTTTATCATCAATATATCCAAAAGAATAAGCTAGTTTCCCTTCTTCACTCCATTCGCTCCATCGCCCTTCTTTTTTACCATTTTTATAAGACCCTCGTCTCATTAATTGACCATTTGAAAACCACCACTGCCATATATTGTCCTCAATAGAGTTAGCATAAAATCCGATTTTATGCTTTTTACCATTTGGATACCACCAAACCCATCTACCATTTTTCATACCTTTATCATAAATACCTTGTAATTCTTTTTGGCCATTAGGATAATAATTGAAGACATTTCCATTAAAGGGAATAGACTCTTCCTTTAAATATTTTATTAATGAGCCATTTGAATTAAGTACATCTGATAAATCACTTGTTAACACTTGCCCATTTATAATTATTGGTAAAAAAGCTAGGATAAGATATAACATTTTATTTAAATGAGTTTTCTATAAGATTTAAATAAACAGAGGCACCTACTAAAAGAGACCTTTCATCAATGTCAAAGTGGGAGCAATGGTGTGGTGTTGATAATAAATCATTTTTTTTAGGAGCAGAACCTATAAAGAAAAAACATCCAGGTATTTTTTGTAAATAATATGAAAAGTCCTCACCTCCCATAGATAAATAGGGTGATTTCGCTTGATTTCCAACTATATCTTTAGCAGCTAGTAAAACATTTTTTACAGGTACGTCATGATTGACCGTAGGAGGATATCCCTCTTTATATTTTATTTTGATTGTAGCATTGAAAGAATTTGAAACCCCTTCAATTATTTCTTCCATTCTTTTTTTAATCATTTGCCGATTTTGCTCTGAATATGCTCGTGTTGTTCCATACATAATTACATTATCAGAAATAACGTTAAAGTTTTCACCACCTTTTATTTTACCTATTGTCAAGACTGTGTTTTCTAATGGGTTTGTATTTCTACTAACAACGGTTTGTAAAATAGTTATGAGGTGGCTCGCTACAACAATTGCATCTACAGTCCCTTGCGGAGCCGCACCATGTCCACCTTTCCCTAAGATTTCTATTTCAAATATATCAGCAGATGCCATTACTGGACCGGTTTTCAAACCTACTTCACCATATTTCTGATAGTTCCAAAGATGTAACCCATATATTTCATCCACACCATTTAAACAACCATCCTCAATCATATACCTTGCACCACCTCCGCCCTCCTCTGCTGGCTGAAAAATAAACTTTACTGTTCCTTTATTTATTCTATTGTTTTTTGATAAAGACTTAGCTGCTCCCAATAAAATTGCCATATGTCCATCGTGCCCACATGCATGCATTACTCCATCATTCCTTGATTTATAATCTGAAGAACCTTTTTCTTGTATTGGAAGTGCATCCATATCTGCTCTTAGTGCTATTGTCGGCCCAGGCCCAAAATATATTTCACCAACGACACCAGTTTTACCTACATTTGTTTTATGTTTTATTCCAAATTCTTTTAAATATTTAGAAATAGTTTCTGCTGTTTTAAACTCTTTAAAACTTAGTTCTGGATACTTATGGAAATGCCTTCTGTAATAATATATTTCATCGGATAATTCTGCAATTTCTTTTCTTATATTAATTTTCATTTTCTGCCAATATGATTTATAGTTTGTATAATTAATCG
>JABGWJ010000077.1 GCA_018645565.1 bacterium
CTCAGCATTTGTTTTTTTATGGTAACTGTAAAACTTTTGATAATTGTTGTAGGTTTGTAAATAATCGTATTCAGCAATTCTTTGCTCTAACTTCTTATCCTCCTGACTCAAAGACGACTTTTCAATTAGTTCTAAGACAGCATCCCTTGTAACTTTTATTTTTGATAAGAACTCTGGTAATGGAACGACAAAATAATCTTTTGGATCACCAACAAATTCCGATCTAAGTGCAGATTTCTTAACACTAAAATTATTTTCGACACTTACTTCACCAGAGTATTGGCGACTTTTAAAAAAATTATCTGCATCTATATCAACATGGACATTTTTGCCTTTTTTAAACCTAACAGTCGAATACGGTCTTCCTATTTTAAAAAAATAGTAACCATCTTTATTAACTTTGACATTCGCTTTAAAATTGCCTGCTGAATCAATCGGAAAATCTTCCCGCATTGTGCTATTATAATTTGAGACAGTAATAACGTCGTCAACGGAGTTTTTTATTTTCCCAGAAAAAATAATATGCGAATCTTTCAAGGTTGAACAGGCGGAAAATAAGACTAAAAATAAAATAGTTAGAAGCTGGGAGATCATATATTTCAACTCTTTTTGAATGTTAAATTTTATAAATTTTTCTAGATTGTAATATTAATTAATAGAATTAACATTATTTATATTTTTATTCATATCAATATTATTTATAGAACCGTCTGTCCACTGTACTACAACTTTTTCTATATTATTTTTATTTCCTAAAAACACTATGGGCGCTGATTGCGAAAGATAACCAGAACCAATATTTAGCTCATGAAGCTGAACAGAATCATTTTTATAATAGACCCAAATTTTTGAACCAGCATATTTACGTCCCTTTGGAAAATCAGGTAACCTAAGAGCATAAGAATCTGACCTTCTTTGGTTCATAAATAGTTCATAGTTGCCATTGTTTACACCAACGAAAAAATCGACACTCCCATCCCGATTAAAATCATGTGTCGTTAAAGTTGTTGCATCCCCAGAAACGACTAAACCACTTTCATCTGGAGATATAAGTTTAAACGCCCCCGTTCCATCACCTAACAATAACTGACTTACTCCGCCTTTCATGTAGCCGGTTTCTCTTTGTGGACCTGAAAAATTTTGTACGACATATAAATCCAGATTTCCATCGCCGTTTACGTCGCACAAACTAGATCCAAATATTGGACTGGCTTGCACGGTTCTTGGTAGTGGGCGAAACTCAAATACGATAACACCATTTGCATCTTTTGAATTTATCAAGACACCTGAAGCCAATTCATTCGCAACGAATTTCTCAGCGGACCTTAATAACGCTTCTGAATAAATATCTTCAACAGATGAAATTGCGAAGTCATGATACGTGGAAAATTGTTCTTTAATCATTGGCATTGCATTACTTGAGCAACTAAGCCCTCTCCGAGGCAAACAAACGTTTTGTTCAAATTTTGCCTCTATTATATTTTTTTTTCCACTGTCATAAAAATCTCCATAAAATAATAATTCAGGATTTTCGTTGGTTGCTTTGTATTTTGAATTAAACCCGGTGTTCCCAACGATGAAGTCTGTATCACCATCATTATCGATATCACCTCCACTTATGCTATTAAACCAACCAAGTTTTTGTCCAAGCCCAACTTTTTCTGTTTCTTCTACAAGCTTGCCTGAGTAGTTACGGAAAAATCGTATCGGTCCCCATTCATATGAGATAAGTAAATCAGTCCAATTATCACCATCAACATCAGAAAAAATAGCACTTGTCACCATGCCTTTTTGCTTTAAACCTGGCGCAATAGCATCTGTGACATCTACATACTTAGGCCCTATGTTTTTTAACATATAAGATCTAGGACTTTGGGGGTAGCTACCTGGAACAACCCTTCCACCAATGAATAACTCAAGTCTGCCATCTTTATCAATGTCAGCAGCAGAAACAATTCCACCACTATCATACATTTTTGGTAACAAACCAGAAAACCCACGAGAATAATTACCACTACCATCATTTAAATATATACGATCTTGTAAAATTTTATCTCCTTGCTGGCACTCAACGCCCCCACTTACTACATACAAATCAAGATCACCATCATTATCAGGGTCAATAAAAATAGAGCCCATATCTTCATACCGAGAATCTTTCATGAACGTTTTTTGCGGCAAGTTATCAAAAGCACCTGAACCATTATTTATATAAATTTTACCGCTATAACCAGATGCGCCACCAAGGTACGCATCATCATCACCATCGCCATCAACATCTCCCCACGAAACGCCAGAACCAAGTTGTGATAACTTATTTGGTAATAGTTTTTCTCTTTTGAAATCGTTAAAAATCTTTTCACGATGCTTAACCTTAGATAGCGAGC
>JABGWJ010000078.1 GCA_018645565.1 bacterium
GTACCGCAAATTCCAAGAATTTCTTATCCCTCAGCTTATGTTTTATTATCCAAGCTTCTATACCTACAGGTTCTTTTTTTGCAGAGAAATCAAAAAACCAATCTGCTTTTGGAAGAGTAATTTTTTTACCATTTGGCTTATAATAATATTCACCTGATAGGTTAGAATCGGTTTTATCATACAATTTCATATCAGCAAAAATCGAAGAAAATATCAATTCTCTATTGATATAATTAAGTCCATTAAATTTGTATGTAATTACTTTGCGGCCTATTCTAGATCCCACCTCATTTATTAAAACACCCGAGGCAATCATTGCTGTGCTAACTACTCCATAATTATAAAAAAGCGCCGGATATCCTATCACTGCTGGAAATAACGAGCAATTTAATAACCATTTTCCAGAAGATAATAAAATATCACCAATGGGTTTATAAGATTTTTGGGAGTATTTAATCTTCTTAATAGACTTTAATGGTATTATTTTTTTAATCAAGCCACTATCACTTATAATAACACTTCCATTTACTATATCATGAGTATTATATAGCTTTATTTTTTTTTCGCCTTTAGGATAAATAGATATTGATTGTGAATAAATATTATATTGAAAGAGACAAACAAAAGGTAGTACTAAAACAATGACTTTTTTTTTAAAAATCATTTTAAAATATAATTTTCAATGCGTTAAGTAAAGTTTTCATATCATTTTTACCATTATAAAAATGTGCAGAAACTCTTATATATTTTTGTTTTTTCCATTCAAAAATAGGTACCTCTATCAAAAACTTTTCCCATAATATTTCTTTTAAATTTTCCGGAACATTTAAAGGCAACGGATGACTGACCATTTGTCCTACCCAATCTTCACTTTTAAAAAGTGGATCTGTTCCAAATAAATTCTTTAAGTCATCTGAGACTTCTAAAATTAATTCCTTACTTAGTTTATGATTCTCTTTCCAATTATTACTTTCAATAAAATGAATAGCAGACGGTATAGATAAAAATGAGCTCATATCTTTGGTCCCTTGCCATTGAAAGTCCATTTGAAATTGTGAAGGTCCAGGGTCATCACCTTCTTCACCCCAACTCATTATCTGAGGCTTTATGCTATCTTGAAGTGATTTTTTAACATACAAAAATGATGAACCTTTCGGAGCGCATAACCATTTATGGCAAGTACCAGTATAAAAATCACAATCTAGATTACTGATATTTAAGTTAATATGTCCTGGTACATGAGCGCCATCTACAATTGTAATAATGCCTCTCTTTCTTGCGTATTCACATATTTCTTTAACCGGAAAGATTAGTCCAGTTTGACTAGTTATCTGTGATATAAAAAGAACTTTAGTATTTACGGTAATTCCCGCTAAAAATTGTTTTATAAAATTCTTTTTTGAATTGACAGGAATGTTCACAGGTTGTTGAACTATAGCAAAATGATTTTTTTTTGATGACCTTGACCAAGCTCTAACTAATGCGCCGTACTCATGCTGAGTCATCAACACTTCGTCACCTTTATTTAAATTTAAATTTTCAATAACATTGTTTATTGCCGTCGTAGGATTTGGAAACAACAATATATCATCTCCATTACAATTTAAAAACCCACCAAGTTCTTTTCTAGCTTCTTCCAAATGCCGCCATAAATGTTTAGTTATAAATTGAACCGGTTGCTGCTCTAATTTTTTTTGCCAACCCTGGTAGTCGTTAAATACTGATACCGGACAAGCACCATATGAACCATGATTTAAATAAGTAATGCTTGGATCAAGTAAAAAAAGGTTTTTCATGATAAACTAAAATGGCCAGATCTTTGGAATAGCTATAATAGCTACTAGAAAAAGAATCATCGATAATGGCAAACCTACTCTAATATAATCGCTGAACTTGTAACCGCCAGGCCCATATACCATCAAATTGGTTTGATATCCAATGGGAGTAATAAAGGATGAGCTAGCTGCAAATGCGACTGTAAAGACAAATGGTCTAGGTTCAAAACCTAATTGAGTTGAAACAGCAATCGCTATTGGGACCATGATAATCGCAGTTGCAACATTAGATGAGATCTCTGTTAAAACCATCGTTATGAAATAAATGGTTGCAATCAAAGCATAAGGCTGAATTTGATCAGAAAATAAATAAATAAAATCTGAAATATTATTACCTATCCAATCAGCTGTCCCTGTTTTTTGAATAACTATACCAATTGGTATTAATGCAGCAATAAGCACTATTACTTGCCAATGAATAGACTGATAGCTTTCTTGAGCAGTAATAATTTTTAAGCTCAACAAAATAACAACACTAATAAAAGCACCCTTCATTATTGGTATAAATCCAATAGCCGCAAAAAAAATAGATATTAGGACCACATATATGCTGACCCACCAAAATTTTTCTTTAATTAACCTCGCTTGAACTTTTCCTAAAACAATAAAATCACCTCGCTCAGACAAGTTAGATAGTTTTTTTGATGGACCATAAACTAGTAGTGTATCAAAGGCATGAAGTTTCATATGAGCAATTTTTTTTCTAAATATACCTCCCTCTCGTCTTATAGCTAAAATAAATGCACCAAAAATTTGTCTAAAATTTGTGGACATTAAACTTTTCCCAACGAGATCAGAATCATCTGTGAGTAAACATTCAACCAGTTCATTATCTTCTTGCTCCAGCTCTGCTTGCGTTAGTTTCTCATCCGTTAATAGTGCAACACCTTCAACTTCTTTCATTCGAATGAAATTTTCTAATGTCCCCCTCACAAAAAGAATGTCATTTTCTTTCAATATGGTTTGTCTAATATTATTCGCTATATGTTTTTGTTCTCGAATAATATCTAGTACCGTAACATCATAATTCTGGTTAATTGACCTATCTATACAAGACTTACCAATTAAAACAGATCCTTTTCTAACTTTCATCTCAGTTAAATATCCACCTAAATGATAACTTTTGGTTAAACTCGATGTCGAGGTTCTAGAAGGGATTAATTTTGGTGCTATAAATAATAAATAAGCTGTACCTATGATTAAAATAAAGATTCCATATTTGAAAAATTCGAACATTCCTAAAGGTTCTGCGCCCTCATAACCCATGTAAATTGAATTGACCAATAGATTAGTAGATGTACCAACTAGAGTTAAAGTCCCCCCTAAAATAGCAGCATAGCTTAGTGGAATGAGCATTTTTGATGGACTCACTTTATAACTATGAGCCAATCGAATTGTAATCGGCATAAAGATTGCAACAATAGCGGTATTGTTAATTAATGATGATGCAATACTAATTGTAAAATAATAGGCTGCCATTCCGATGGTTCTTGAAGATTGCAATAATTTATTTATTGTAACGACAAGATATTCTAAAAGACCAGTTTTTTGAATAGCACTACTTAGAACAAATAATAACCCAATTGTAATTACAGCAGGATTAGAAAATCCAGAAACTGCTTCTGTTGGTGTTAAATAGCCTAATCCAAAAAAACTAGAAAGGATGATCAAAGCTGTAACGTCAATACTGAAGTATTCTTTTATAAAAAGAAAAAACCCGACAATAAGTACTCCAATTACGATAATTATTTCAATATTCATATATGATTATTTTATATAAAATCTGTTTACAATTAACAAAATGGGTGATGTTTTATTTGAGAGTTTTTTCTTTTCGTTCTTTTCTTTGGATTACTAATATTTAATATTGAATCCACTATTTTGTCTATAATTGTTTTTCTTTTGATATTATTCAAAATAGCAATTACGAATATCCCGTACTCGGCATCAGGGATAATTTTTTCCCATTCATCTAAAATTGTGCTGTTATCCAAAAATTTATCAACGTCATTATCAATACTAAGGATCTTAGAGACTTCAGCTTGCAGAGAAAATATTTTCTCTTTTAATATTACCTTTTGATCAAAAGTACTCATCTTTTGCCCAGAACAGATTTTTCATCAACTTTATCTATTTGGTTTATTGACACGTGTTCATCTGCATATTCTTTGTAAACACCAGAACTAACAAAAATTTCAAAAAGGTCATCATCAATATGGTAGTCATTTTTCATAAAACCCATAATACGCATAGCTTGTGATAATTTTTTACCATCTTTATATGGCCTATCAGCCGCAGTTAAAGCTTCATAAATATCTGCAATTGCCATTATCTTTGCCTGCGGAGACATCTGATCGGCTTTTAGACCTTTTGGATATCCTGTCCCATCCATCTTTTCATGATGGCCTCCAGCAAATTCAGGAATATTTTTAAGATTTTTAGGATAAGGTAATTGATCGAGCATATCAATAGTGATAGAAATATGATCATTTATGATATCTCTCTCCTCCGGCAGAAGAGTCCCTTTTGTAATATTTAAGTTACGAACTTCTTCTTTTGTCAAAATGTTCATCTCTTTATTATTAAGAATCAGTTTTTGTTCAGAGATAGATATTATTCTTTCCTGTAGCTCAGGTTTCATGAACTCACCACCCACATTACAAGATTCAATAAATTTAATATTTTCATCAATCTTTTTAATCGTGTTTTTGTATTCTTCGTCAAAAACTGGTAGAGAACCATTCAATTGTTTTTTTAAAAAATCTATTTCAACATCCCTTTTTAGAATTTCCATCCTAGTTTTTATAAGTTCAATCCTATCAAAAATAGTCTCTAATTTTGTGCCTTTATCAACGACGTGAGGCGGCGTTGCAACCTTACCACAATCATGAAGCCAAGCAGCAATATAAAGTTCATACCTTTCATCTTCCGTCATACTAAAATCTTTGTATTTACCAGACTTAGTCTTTGCAACAGCATCAGCAAGCATCATTGTAATAACTGGAACTCTTGAACAATGCCCACCAGTATATTCAGATTTTTTGTCGATAGCAGTAGCAATTAACTGTATAAACGCCTCAAAAAGTGTTTTCAATTCTCCAACTAACTTCTTATTTGTTAATGCGACAGCACCTTGGGAGGCTAAAGATTCAACCTGCTCTTGCATATCTTTATCAAATGCAATAACCTCGTTTTTTTCACCCCTAGCATTTATTAATTGCATTACACCAATAATTTCATCTTCATGGTTTTTTAAAGGTACCGTTAAAAAAGACTCAGAATGATAACCGGTTTTTTGGTCATATGACTTAGTACCACTAAAATCAAACCCCTCTTCTTGATATGCGTCCTTAATATTTACCGTTTCACCAGTTAGAGCTACATATGCAGAAACATTACTCTGGTTTGGTGTAGATTCATCAACCCAAAGTTTAACAGGATCGAAAGGTATTTCAACATTGGAGCTCCCCCCCATTATTGTATTCATTGAATCGTTTCTTAAAATTTCAAACTTCAAATTTCCTTGTCTATCTTTACTGTAAAGTGTTCTACCATCAGCATTTGTAATATTTCTTGCTTCTTCTAAAATCATTTCAAATAATTTATTAGAATCAGATTCTGTGGATAGTGCCATCCCAATTTCATTAAGCCTATGAATTCTATTTTCTAGATATTTTATTTTTTGTTTATCGTTCATTTTATTGATTTTTTATTAGTAAAATTTTAGAAAGCAAATGAATGTACATATTAGAAAACTATACAGCAATGCTTCTTTCAAAAATTGACTAGTAACTATTAGCTAATCGTGACTGAAATTAAACATAAAATTACCAACCTACTAAAAAGCATTGAAGCTGGGAATGTTCAATATAAAAATCTTGAAGAAACATTAAACTATATTCTTAATAATAATGTTTCTAAAAACGATGCCTTTTCATTTTTAGATTTAATGCATTTATCATCGATCTCAAAAACTATTGCATCTCATGATAGTAATCAATGGGCTATGAAAATTGCCCAGGTTATTGAAAAGCATAATTTCCACACTGGACAATTACTATTACAACGAGAAAAAAGATATAAAGATAAAATAGCAATTCATACTATCGACGGTGATAAGAAAATAGATATTACATACACCAAGCTTTGGAACGACGTTTTAAAGACATCTCTGGCAATAAAAAATGCATGTGATAATCAAAAAGCAACAATCGGTATACTATCACATAATCAATATAAAAGCGCGGTTGTAGATTTAGCATGTTTATCATCTGGATTCAGGATTATTCCTATCCCACTCAATGCTACTAGAGAACACCTTGTATTTATTATAAAAGAAGCAAATATCACGCATTTATTTCTTGGCGGTGAAAAAGCATTGCAGTTATGGAATTCAACAAAATATGATGATGATGAACTAGTAATTATCGATGTTAACGATATTGGTTTATTACAAAACAAATCAATTTCTTGGGAAATGTTCCATGATAAATTTTTCCTGAATCAAAAATATGATAACCTGAATGAACTATCTGATCAGGATATGAATTCAACTATTACGATTATGTACACATCTGGATCTACAAGTAATCCAAAAGGTGTAAAATTTTCACAATTAAATATTATTTCTAAACGGTTTTCAAGAGCATTAGCGTTACCTGAAATAAGTAACGAAGATAAATTTTTATGCTACTTGCCTCTTTTTCATACTTTTGGAAGATATTTTGAACTTATGGGTTCAATATTTTGGGGAGCTACCTATACTTTTGCTGAATCCCCATCGTTTAATTCGTTATTAAAAGATTTTAAAATAATATCTCCTACTATCTTTATAAGTATACCAAAAAGGTGGGTGCAGATATATGAATTAATGAATAATTCATTGGATTTAGATTTATCAACTAAAGAAGAAATCAATACCAAATTAAATGATATTACAGGTAGCAGTTTAAAATGGGGACTTTCTGCAGCTGGTTATTTAGACCCAGATATTTTTAAATTTTTTCACGATAACAAAATTAATTTAATGAGCGGATATGGAATGACAGAAGCTACAGGTGGAATTACCATGACTCCACCGAATGAATATGTTGAAGATACCGTAGGTAGAGCCCTTCCTGGTATTAGATTGAGAATTGAAAAAGATGGTGAACTTTGTATGAAAGGACCATATATATCTAATGGATTCTATAAAGATGATGATTCAAAATCTTTTAAAGATGGATGGTTCTATAGTGGCGATATTTTTAAAGAAGAAAATGGTTATTATTTTATAATTGATCGGAAAAAAGATATATACAAAAATAGTAGAGGACAAACAATAGCTCCTCAAAAAATAGAAAATTTATTCCAAGATTTTGATCTTGTGAAATCAGTGTTCCTTGTTGGTGATGGAAAAGAATACAATACAGTGCTTATATATCCAAATAAAGAAAATATTGATTTCAATCTTCAAAATATGAATGAAAGCCAAGTACAAAATATTTTTAGCGCTATGCTAATATCAATTAATGGTTTTTTATCTCCATTTGAACGAATTGTTAATTTTGCAATAATCAATAGAGACTTTAGCAATCACCGTAATGAATTAACACAAAAAGGAACGTACAAACGTAAAAATATTTTACAAAATTTTGATTTAGAAATTGACTCAATGTATAAAAAAGACTACGTCAGTTTATACAATAGCGATAAAGAAATTAAATTTCCAAATTGGCTTATCCGAGAAATAGGAACTATCAAATCAAATATAAAATGGAATGGCAATGAAATTATCATTGCTGATAAAAATATAATGTTAACATTTCGATGGTACGAAAATAAAATTCATATTGGCGAACTATCCTATGATATAGAGAAACAAACATTTGATTTAGCTTTATTTATAAACACACCAAAACTATGGCTCGGCAATCAAGAGTTTGTTGTTTTCTGTGCAAACACAACATTTAGAGTAAAAGAATCAATAAATTATAATGAAATCACATTGATTATTGATAGTGAAAGTTTTTATGACAGTGAACAAAATATTACTGTCAAAGAAAATGATCTTCAATTATCAATGCTTCATAAATCAATATTACTATACCGTAATAATAATATTTCGTTTAGTAGCCACCTTGATGAAGTCATTAAAATTAAAAACAGTGAATGGTCTGATGTAATAGTTGAAACTTTTATGCAATATTTGGAACACCCAAAGCCAATTTTTAGATTAAAATTATTAGAGACTATATGTCCTTTATTATCTGAGAGGTTTTTTGTAGATCAATTAAGATCCATTCATAGATACCATATCGTTAATAAAGAAAAAGGATTTATTTTTGATGTTAAAAAAATAAATAGTAAGCAATTTCATGAACTAATTAATCTCCTCAAAATCATACATAGTAAAATTGATGAAATAGACACAGTTGATATGAATTTCATTCAAAAAGCATTATCAATCGTCTGCGAATATGGAAAAATTCACCCGACTGAGTTTATTTTAGCTAGATCAGAACTTATATGGTGGCAACTATCCGAATCACCATCTCAAGTTCAATCGTCAGCCCAGAAAGAATATTACAATTTAATAAATGGCTTCAGACTATGGATAGGACCTAATTCATCTATTACTATAGATAGAGAGACAAGAGAAGAATATACATGGAGTGATGTTTTAACATTCGATGATAATGTAAGCAATATCCATAAAATAGTTTTACTAAAAGCGATAAGTACAACGGCTCTAATTAAAGAATCAATCTTCTTATTTTCAAATGATACAATACTTCAACTTTCTGACATTCCAAGAAATGGAATTTGGATAAAACACTTAACTACAAATAATCATAAAAGCTCTTTCCGCATTCTTGTGAAAACGATTAGTTACGGAACATATAATATTGTTTTAAATCTTAATCAGGATGAAGAAAAAGATTTTTTTGAAGAAGAAATAAAATGGTTAATTCTGATGGGCTCAACAAGTTCAGGTTTAAACCAATTAGTAGAAAAATTTGGTGGATACTGGCCTGAAGAATCAATTTACACTGAAGAATATATAACAAATGATACTGTAAATATTCAGCTAAATAGATTTAAAGAAGAAATAAGTTCTAATTCCAAGAAAGATCGCTGGCAAATGCGTTGGCTTCATTATATCTGGAATGGAGCCCAAGCCTATATTGATTTTTGGCATCGAACGCAATATAAACTAGCAATATACCCTCCTATACCAGACAATTTAATAATACCTCCACATGATTATAACACGGGGAATAAGATTATATCTATATCTGATAGAAAAGAAGTTGAGTCTATTGGCAAATTTTATTTGGACCTCTACATACATTATATTCTAGATACGGAAAAAAGATACCCAGGCTTAAAGCATATGGCAGACTGGGAACTTATATTTACTGCTACTTTAGAAGCAATGAAAGTAAAAAAAGGCATCCCAATACTTAAGAGGCTTAGAGATGATTTATCAACAAAAGAAATAAAAAATGAACTTTCAAAGTTAGGACTCACAGTAAGTAGAATAAATAATTTTTTAACTGATTTTAATAATTTTGGAGTTCTGACGAAACCAGTTGTTTTTGCTTCTCTAAGATATGAAAGATGGCTTGATTTAAACAGTAACGCAACAAATGAGGCAAAGGCATCAATTTTAAAAGAATTATACCATGATTATAACTTAAATACGTTATTAGATGAATACCCCGAAACAAGAGTACGGTTTTTCATGATGACCTGTTTAAAAAATTCAGGAGACCGCTTAAATACCTATTTTCAATCTATTATTAAAGATATGAGGCGCGAGTCCTTAAGCCCATTGAATCTAAAAGATAAAATTGAAGATATTTTATTAAACACTAACTTGAAAGAAGATGAGAAATTTTTCTTAGCAAGAATGCTTTATCCTCATATAGATGCAGCTGATTATGTGGAACTGGCAAAAATAAGAAAAGGTGATAAAAAAAATATCGACCTAGCATTTAAAACAGAGGATTCTGAAGGTAATATTTATACAATCCGACCCCCCTTTCAACCAAAAGAAATTGCCAAATTTCAAACGATTATATCGAAAGAAAATCTTTCTGTGACATTTAATGTAAACCACGATTTTTTATTTTTAGTAAATAGTAGAAACAAAGTGATTGGCGGCCTTTATTATAAAGTTAAAAGCAATTTAAGAGTACATCTTGAATGGGTTGTTATAATGAATAAATATCAACAAAGAAATTTAAGTAAAAAACTAATGAATGATTTTTTTAATAGAATGATTCAAAATGGCCATAATATAATAACAGTTGGTTTTTACCATGAAAGTTTTTTTTACAAACAAGGGTTTAAAATTGATCAGAGCTTTGGTGGTCTAGTAAAAAAATTATAAAAAGTAAAATATGACTTCAACAATAAGTATTCAATAGTTTTAGCAATTTATAAAAAAAGATTGTTTACTGCTTTAGTGACTGCTGATAGAACTATTTGTTCTATAAAATAGATATAAAAAAAGCCTTATTTGTAATAAGGCTTTTTTGCACATTTTTTACCAATCCATTTACCAGTCTTCGTCATCGCCCCACTCGTCTTCGTCATCACCAAAATCTAAATACTCAGCCTCGCTAGCAAGCCAATCACTGTATTCTTCTTCAGTATCAACTGTTAAATATCCACGCATCCTGTAGTGAGTAATACCACATAATTGAGCACAAGCTATTTCAAGTCCCTTTCCCTCCCTAGGAGTCCCTTTAACGCTTTCTAAGAATTCATCAGACGTAGTTTTTGCGGTAAAGTGAACAGGTATTGTCATCCCTGGAATAGCATCTTGAGATACTCTCAACTCAGGAAGTTTAAAGTTGTGTATCACATCCTTTGAAGATAAATCTACTCTAATTTTTTTATTCACTGGAATATGCATTTGATTTTGGAGAATAATATCATCTTTAGCAAAGGCATCAGACCTATCAATACCAATAAAATTTTGTTCAGACTCATCTACTAGATTAATATCCGTTCTTCCAAAAACACCATCAGCTCCTGGATAATGAAAATTCCATGCAAATTGTTGAGCAATAACTCTAATATTTACAGCATCTCTACTGTCAGGGACATCATTAACTCTATAGGCCCATATTGGATAAGAAAATCCAAATAAGGCTATAATCTCCACTATAGCTACGGCACCTTCTAAAACAGAAGAAAGATGTGATTTAACTCCGTAATAATCTGCTTTTTTATTTTTTGATTCACGAAATTTATAAAGACTGACAATAAAAAATGCCCCCCAGCCTAGAAATAAATATAACATAAGCCAGTGCATTAATACATTCGCATTGTCAATGTATTCGCCTTGAATTGATAGGTTTTGAGGTAAACCTAAACTTTGTAAAAACTCCAGCAAAACTTAAAATTCCTTTGATTTATTATAATTCTTTGCCTTTTTGGCAATACTAAAAATAGAAAAACTTATACCCGACATCACTCCTCCGGTTGTAATGAGTAGCGAAATAATTGCCCAGTTCATACCATCCACCGCTGCAGAATTAGGATCACCGTAACATGTCCCGCATGCATGCAATAAACTCGAAAAAAAAGCGATAATAATTATTATTATTTTAAAGTAATGCATTATTTATAATTTTTTAAATTTATTGTAAACGTTATATCCATAATAGCCTAATGCTAACATTGATAATAAAGAGGCAATTCCAAGGAATGTTGAAAGGTTGCCGGGATTTGTTGGTGTTGTTATTTCAAAATAACTATACCATCCAGTTAAAAGTATAGATAAACCAATAAAAAAAAGATGAAATGTCTTAATCCCAATCATTCAAAGAACCTTCCACCATTGAGCCGGATCTCCAGCATGATCAATATTAGAGATTAGAGGTAAAAATATCATAATAAAAAAGAAAAATACAGTCATTAAAAGAATCCAAATAATCATCTTTCTTTCAGTTATAAGGTGCATAAAGTAACCTAATACTAATGATGCTTTTACAGAAGCTATTATAAGAGCAAGAAATATGCCTTCAGAAGTACTCAGATTTAAGTATGATGCTAAGACAGTGACTACTGTCAAAACACCAAGTGCTCCAAAGACCATTAGATAAACTCTAATATGATCTTGCATTGATGCTGTATCGTGATTATCACTCATAATTCAATCCTTATAGTAAATATAATACTGGGAATAAGAAAATCCAGACCAGATCAACAAAATGCCAGTACAGGCCAAATACTTCTATTCTGTTGGTGAATTGTTCTGGTTGTTTATCCCACATTTTATGACTGATTGGAAGGTAGAAATAAAGCATGACTACTACGCCACCAATGATGTGTAACACATGCAAACCAGTAAGAGTAAAATATATTGCCATAAAGGTATTGCTCGACGGGTAGATATCATGAGCAAATTTTCCTGAATATTCAAAATATTTGATGGTTAAAAAGACAAAAGAGCAAAAAATTGTAATACCTAAGTACATTTTATACTTTGAAAAATCTTTCATTTTTAATGAAGCCCAAGCCATTACCATTGAGACACTTGAAGATATCAAAACCACTGTATTAACAGTAGCCATCGGTACACTAAGCTCACTTGCCCATCTTTCAAAATCACCTGGAAGCGCGGCCATTCGTAAAAATATATAAGCAGAGAATAAACCCCCAAATAACATTACCTCTGAAGCTAAAAAAATCCAGATGCCTAATTTTGAGTTAATAAGACCAGTGTCTTCTCGTTCTTCTACTACGTAAGGTATATCCATTTTAATCTAACTTTCTGTTTGAGGAATGAAATCTTCTTTAGCTCCGGGCACACTGTATTCGTAAGCAGTTCGATGAACTGTGATTTCAGAATCAAAGTTAACATGCGCTAACGGTGGCGATGGAGCAGCCCATTCAATTGTAGTTGACTTCCAGGGGTTTCTATCGGATTTCTCTCCGGTAAATAATGACATAAAAATATTAACAATAAATGGGATTTGGGATAGTCCGAGGCAAAAAGCAGAGATAGACATAAACTCATTCCATTGCAATACTCCACTTGCATGAGCATAAGACACCCCACCATCAGCTAGTCTTCGTGAGACACCGGCAAGCCCTTGTATAAACATCGGCATAAAAATTCCATTCATAAATATTAACGATGGCCAAAAGTGTAATTTTCCTAAAGTTTCACTCATTCGCTTTCCAGTAATCTTTGGAAACCAATAATATATCCCAGCAAATAAAGCAAAAATAGTTCCAGGAGCAACAACATAGTGAAAGTGACCGATAACGTAATATGTGTCATGAAGATAAATATCACTAGCAGCTAGTCCTAGTGGTAATCCAGTAAGACCACCTATACCAAACATAGGCAAAAATGCTAAAGCAAATAGCATGGGAGTATTAAATCTAATTGACCCTCCCCATAGTGATAAAAAATAAGAAGTAAGAATGACTACAGAAGGTATTGAAATTATCATAGTAGTGGTTTGAAAAAAGGCACTCATTGCCTGCCCCATTCCCGTCAAGAACATGTGATGCGCCCAAACGATAAAAGAACAAAAACCGAGAAAAACCATTGAGTATACAATCGACTTAAATCCCCAAATTGGCTTTCTCGTATTATTGGCAAGTATTTCACCAACAATACCCAGTGCAGGCAATATTAAAACATAAACCTCGGGATGTGCTAAGAACCAAAATAAATGTTGCCAGAGCAATGGCGATCCACCACCCGCAACATCAACTATTTCACCAGACATAACTAAACCACTTGGAAGAAAGAAACTTGTACCTGCTACTCGATCCATCAATTGCAATACTGCCGCAGCCTCTAAAGGCGGAAAAGCGAGGACTAACAGAAAAGAGGTTACAAACTGCGCCCATGTAAAAAGAGGAAGACGCATCCAAGTTAAACCTGGTACTCTCAACTGAACAATTGTAACGATAATATTCATTGAACCTAATAGAGAGGAGGTTATTAGAAAAATCATTGATATGAGCCATATTGTTTGACCATTTTCAAAGACAGAAAGAGGTGGATAAGAAGTCCAACCAGACCTCGCGGCTCCTTCAGGCATAAAAAAGCTAGAAATCATGATTACGCCACCGACAAAATATGTCCAATAACTGGCAGCATTTAATTTTGGAAATGCCATATCAATAGCACCGATTTGAAGAGGGACTAAATAATTCCCAAATGCTCCAACTGCTAGTGGAACAATTCCAAGAAAAATCATAATAGTACCGTGCATAGCACCAAGGGAATTGTACTGCTCAGATGCTAAAACACCACCCTCACCAAAAATAAAACCAACAATAGGGATTTCTGTTCCGGGATATGCTAGCTGCCACCGCATTATTGCCATCAGTGAAAAACCAAATAATAAAAATAATAAAGAAGTTATACCATACTGAATACCTATTACTTTATGGTCAACAGAAAATATATATTTCTGAATGAAAGTTTCTTCATGATGATCGTGATTATTAGAATTTGAATACAATTTATTGCTCCGGTAACTTTTGCTTAATTTATTTTCATTCCGTACAAATCTTCAAAAGTATCTGTATCTATCATCCTTATTGCATCCCAAGTCATTTTCGTACAAACCCTAGCACAAACTACACAACCAATACACTCGTCAAATCGTATTTGAACGGGTGGAATTGGGATACCATACTTTTCTTTTGGAACTGATTCAATACAATCAACCGGGCAGAACGGAACACACGCTTGGCAGCCCGTGCAGTTGTCCTCATCAACGACAGCTACAGATTTAGGCCTCTTCTTTTTAATGTTTGGAGAATCAGGTAACTCAGGAATACCTTTTAAATGATTATATTTAGCCATATATATTACAGTTGTTATTAAGTTTAAATTTATCACGCTAAGGCAAAAAAATCACACAAAATAATTACTTATTTAAGTAAATATTTTTCAATAGCCATTCCCGAACCAAATATAATAATCGACGCCAATAATAATTTAGGATCCATCAACTTCGGGTATTTAACTATCACTCCAATAGGTATTGAAAAAATACCAAGAAGCTGAAGTGTTTTTGCCATGTAATACATTTTTTTTAAGAATTGTTTGGTAAGTCCTTGATTACACCAACTTGCATTTTAAAAGAATCATTTTTTACTTTAAGAGTCCAGATATGATGTATGTAGCAAAGAATAAAAAAGGGGAAAGAAATCCAAGAATATGTAAAATTAGAATTATTTACATTCGAGGATACATAGCCAAAATAGAAAATGTACAATGCTCCAATTAATGTAATTGTTAACATTGTTTGAGGAAAAATAATATTTTTGATATTTTTAATTCGGATCCAGAGCTCTTCAGACATTGAGCTATTACTTTCTATTAAAATATTTTTTATACTTTTTGCTGTCGCGATGAAAAAATACATGACAATAGTCTCAGTGAACACAAATAATAAAATTGCAAGAAGTCCAAATTGAGCGTGGGTGGCTCCAAAAAATGAGATGTCATAGATACCCATTAAACCACAAAATGTAATAGCAAATAAATTAACTACCATTAACAAATAACATATAACCATAAAAGAGTACATAATCTAAAACCTCAAAAATCAATAAATATTGATATGTCCTGTGCAAAAGCGTTAATAGTATTGAAGTCATTATCTAGTTTGTTATAGATTAAAATCATAATTAACGCAATAAAAGGAATTCTTATTATGAATATATTCAAAAGTATCCTAACAATTCTCATACTTTTTTGTTTTATAACAGATGCAAGCGCTGGAGATATAGTTGGAAAAGTTAAATATGATGGAAAACCACCAAAAAAAAGACCTCTGCGAATGGATGCTGACCCAGTTTGTGGTTCCTCTCACTCAGGTAAAGTATTTTCTGAAAGTTTTAAAGTCAATTCGAATGGAGAACTAGCTGAAAGTATTGTATACCTTAGAAATGTTAAATACAATGGTAGCATACCAAAAGAAGTTGTTGAGCTAGATCAAAAAGGCTGTGTTTATACTCCACATGTTTTTGGAATACAAGCAGGCCAAGAATTGCTAATCAAAAACAGTGATGCCACATTACATAACATTCACTCAATACCAAAAAAAAATAAAGAGTTCAACTTTGCTATGCCCAAAGTTGTCAAACAAAAGAAAGCAAAATTTGATAAGTCCGAAGATCCATTCTATATTAAATGCGATGTTCATCCATGGATGAAAACTTGGGTCTTAGTTTCTGATCATCCATATTATTCCGTAACAGACGAAAATGGTAATTATCAAATTAAGAATGTTCCAGCAGGAACATATGAAGTAGTTTGTTGGCAAGAAAAATTTAAGAAAAAAGTTATTGTCGATAAAGTTACGGTTGGATCAGGATCAGTAACGAAAGACTTTACTTTTTCAAGGCCTAAGAAAAAATAAATAAATTACAAATAGAACCTAAAAGGCGAACAAATTGTTCGCCTTTTTTTTTAATGAAGAAGAAAATTATATATTTATTTATTCCATTACTTTTCTCATGCTCAGAAGCATATAAAGTATATGAGGTTACAGGTGTGGTACTTGATATAGATGAAAATGCAAATTCAATTTTAGTTGACCACGATTCTATCAGTGGATTTATGATGCCAATGGTCATGCCATTTAAAATTAAAAACAATACTGTTTTAAAAAATATAACGAAACATGATAGCATCAGTTTTGACTTTATTATAACAGAAAAAACTAGTTATGCAGAAAATTTTAAGAAACTTGGAACGAGTTTTTTAAAATTTGAAAAAGACGAATTTTGGGAAGAAGATGAATACCAACAAAAAGAAATTGGCCAGAAATTGAGCGAAGTTAACTTTATCGACGCTAAAGGAAATTTTACCAGCTTAAATCAATTAAGAGATAATTATATTTTTATCTCATTTATTTTTACAAGATGTCCTGTTCCTAATATGTGCCCAGCAGTCGTAATAAAAAATGGTGTACTAGCTCGAAAATTTAAAGAATCTAGTAAGCTGAAATTTATTATGGTCAGCTTTGATTACATTTATGACACACCAGCAATACTCGATTCATATTATGGAGACATACTAAAAGACTATCCAAATTGGATGGTATGGTCCAGTGTGAAAAATATTAGTGATTTATATACTCTAACTTCTGAGGTGGGATCTTCTTACTGGGGTATTGAAGAAAATAATATTGGACATAATCTAAGATCAGTATTAATTGGACCAGATAGAAAACTCCTAAAAGTTTGGGAAGGCGATGAGTGGCTAGCTGGCGAGGTAGGAGAAGAATTAAATAATTATATAAAATTTATGAAGTAATAATTTTACCAATCATCATCACCCCAGTCTTCGTCATCTTCTTCATCGTTTCCGTCTGAAAAATCATAACCATTTTCATCAAAGTAATCTTTTACCTCATCACTAATATCTGCTTTCCCTTTAATATTCCACATATAATCTCTAAGACCTTCAAGCATAGCTTCTTGATTTCCTTTGAGTTTTACAAGATCTCTACCCCAAATATCTATAGCATCATTGGTTTCAAGAACATCAGGCGTAGGTAAGTAAGGAGCTGGCATTTTTGTCCCCGGCATAATTTCTTGAGGGTTTCTAAGCCAGTCAACAACCCACTCTGGATTAAGACGCTCTTTCGTAAGAGCTAAGTTAGGAGCCCATGTCGAAGCAACTTGTGTCGGAAATTTTGTCCCATAGAAGTGACAGTTATTACAAGCACCTATCTCATGAACTTTTTCGCCTGCTTTAAATTTACTACTGCTTTCTACATATTGATGCGGTGCTCTATAACCAGTATTTTCATCGTCGATACTCTGGAAGTATTTAATGATAGTGTCCCATTCTCGATCATCAATTTGATGAAAGCTAGGCATCCTAACTTGGAGATTAGGCCTAACAGTCATTGGATTATTAAAAAATTTAATCAGCCAATTAGGATTTGTTTTTCTACCTTGAGAATGCAAGTTTGGAGGCCCATATTCTGGTGAGCCTATCTGCTCAACTAGTTGCCCTCCTCTATTTTCAATCAAGTGACATCCTTGACAATTATACTTTTTAACTAATCGATGACCTTCTTTATTGCTTTCAGGTACTTTTTTATGAGCTAATAGTGGTTCTCCAACTTTGTCGGTGTTAAAAGAGAGCACCGCCATAGTAACTGCTTCAATTTCTTCTTCTGAAAAATGAAAATTAGGCATCCTTAATAAATCTAAAGGCCCACTCTCTTTACCTCTATCATAGATTCTAGGAGTGCGTAATTTGTTTTCAATCCAATCGTGTATAGTATGGGGGATATCATGATAAAGGCCAAAGTCAAATTTATCCACTGGTTTAGAGCCTTCTTGCGTTATTTCAACGCCGATGGGCTTCGCATCCATAAAACCATCTATATTATGGCAGCCATAACAACCATAATGTCTAATGCTTTTTTCGCCGACAAATGACATTTTGTCGTTTTTACTCATCTTTGATGCTTTTTCAATCGCGTACTTTTCAGGATTCATTTTCATCAACCAATCTAAAGTAAGCTCGTCAAGCACCTCATCATTTGCTACTGGAGCATCTAATTGGTCAAAATCATAATTTTTATTATCATAAAGGTAAGCAGTAATATCTCTAGCATCGCTGTCACTCAAACGTAAGTCTGGCATTTTTGTAGATGGCATATACTCATGAGGCTTTTTAAGCCAATTAAATAACCATTCTGGCGTGACTTTTGAACCCATCCCAATCAGATTTGGGCCTTGAAGCTTTGTAAGCTCTTTAAATGTAGAAGGAGACGGAGCAAGAGAAGGATCTTGTTCTTTAACATGGCACCCCATACACCCAATGGCAGAAAATAAATTTTGACCATTAGCAGGATTCCCTAAATACTTAGAAGGATTTATAGATTTTTTCACTTCTTTATCTTCAAATAAATAATGAGTAATTGAAGCTATTTCAGTTATGTTACGCTTAGCAATGTTAGGCTTTTCTTGATTTGCTTGCTCAAAAATATGAGGCATACGTGTATTATATCTAAAGCTGCGCGGATTTTTAATCCACTTTGATACCCATTCAGGATGAGACTTTTCATTTAATTTTCTTAAATCTGGCCCCGATTTTCCCTTCGCTTCCCAATTGCCAGAAACATGACAACCGTTACAACCTGATCGATCGATCAATGTAAGCCCTAAGTTAATTTTTTCTGCACCAGCTAAGTCACTTGTATTTTGGTGACATTTAAAACAACTAGCTTGAGTGTATCTGGTCGGTAACATTGGTTGCAACCAATG
This sequence comes from bacterium, assembly GCA_018645565.1. Lineage (GTDB taxonomy): Bacteria > Fidelibacterota > Marinisomatia > Marinisomatales > UBA1611 > TMED80. The sequence continues at coordinate 19,101 of JABGWJ010000078.1, forward strand.
CTTTACGGGTTTCCAATGATACTTATCTTTCCACTCTTTTTTCTGCTCAGGAGTATTGGGCGTATGAGCTGATGAAATAAATGATGTACCTCTACTTCTACCGGAATGACAAGATGTACAACCAAAAGACTCTTCAGGATGCGGTGATTTGCTAGTCAAATAAAGATCTAAATCTGGATGCGTGGTGTAAGGTTGTTCAGCATCTTTAAAATCTGGGTTTGCTATACCTAAATGACAGCTAGTACAGCGGTCTACAGCGGGCATAGCAGTAAAGTTAACGTCATATAGTACATCTTTTACGACTGTTTGCTTTACTCTATAATAAGGATCCATAAAGTCTAAAATAGGAAGATCTCGAACAATGTCACCTAGCTTATTCATGAAAGACATCTCTGACCTATCCAAAAGTGAAAGCTTATTTTGCGCAAGATCAACCTGCTTAAGCACTTTATCTCTATCACTTTGGGCAGACTTAATATCAGCCTTAAGGCCTTTCAGTTGTCTTTCTAGAGCTGCAATGTCAAGCTCATATTGCTCCTTATTTAGTTTGATTTCATCAAAAGAAGCTAATTTTTGTTCATAGTTTTGTCTTATTTCATCAGATTTATTGCCACTTTTAAGATTAGCACTCTCTAATTCAAATTTTAATACATCCAGCTTCGCTTTATTTGCAGAATAAGTAAGGTTGATATTGTAAAAGCCTGCTCTAAGTTCGCCTAATTCACTATTTATATTTTTTACTTCTTCAGATTTTTGATCAAATATATTTACAGCTTCCTCGAGTGCCGCTTCAAAGTCTTCAGTTTTTCCTTTAACCAGTAACTGCTCTTCTTTTAAATTATTTTTAGCTATATCAACTTGTAATCGCCTAAACTCTTTTTGATATTCTTTAAATTCATCATCATTATCATCAATAAACATCCACACAATCACAGCAAGAAAAATTAAGGATGAGATGGCAAACCATTTGTTTAGTAAGTTAATATCCCAATATCGTTCGTCGTTTTTAAACATCTTTTTTACTCAATATTAAATATTAAAAAACCATTCCGGTATGGCGACTATATATTGAAGGTTAAAAACCCAACGCAGGTACATTTTAATTGGTAGTGCAAGCATAACAAGCCCCAGCATCATTATAGTTACAAACCTGGTAGGGCCATAAGCTGCGTACATATCTTTTAAATACGTCTTTGCTAAGATGACAGGTAAAACAAATAAGTACAACCCAGTAATTACAAAACCCAGACCTTCTCTAATGAGTATATTAGAAGGAAGCCCCTGATTGAACCATTTTACCCATAATAATTCGGATAAATTTACATTCGTTAGAGCTTCTACTTTATGAATGTCCCAATATTCAAATGGTCCAAAAAAGTTCCAATTAGGACCTCTGAAAAAAGTTCCGATGATAATAAGGAATAACCACAATACAACCCAGCCATACATAAAAATAAACATGCCTACCCTTCTCTCTCTGAAGGAGTAATAACCATCACCTTTTTTATTAATGTCAACGTAAGGTATTGCCATTAATCCAACAATAATGAATGTTGGAAGTAGTACACCTGCAATCCAGGGATCATAGTAAACTAACATTTCTTGCAAACCCAAAAAATACCATGGCGCTTTTGAAGGATTTGGAGTAGCAGCAGGATTAGCAGGTTCTTCAATTGGAGCAGCTACTATTATAGACCAGACAATCAAAAAGACTTGAAATAATATTAAAGCAATAAACTCGATATAAACTAAGTCAGGCCAAACCAACACTTTGTCATCAGGGTCATTATATTCATTCGGCTTGAGGCCTTGATCTAACCTAATATCATTCCTGTAAGCTTTAAACATGCCTAACCATATGTAAAACCACATTGAATAAATCATTAAAACTATTGGGAAGTTATCAGCTTTCGTTAAAGTCTTATTAAAATATGGATCAAAATAACCAATCACAAAAAATGCAGTGATTAGAATCATTCCTATAACGCCACCTAACTTTGTCCAGATTCTCCACAAACCGGACTTTCTATGAATTTTTTCAAACCAGTCTGATGGCGGAAAAATAAAAGGGAATATTACGGTTAATATTGTAAAACTAATCGTCGGTGCAGAAAGGGCATCAATTAATGATTTTAATGCGGTTATGTTCATTGTATCTAAAAACTCAAAAACCTTTTACAAAGGACCCGAGATACCCCCATCTTTTCTAATCCTCCAAAAATGAACAGCCATAAAAATCATCGCAACGAAAGGGATTGCTATACAATGAAGCACATAGAATCTTAAGAGAGTTGCTTCTCCAACAAAACGGCCACCTAGCAGTGCGAACCTCACATCTGAACCTACATGAACTAAATTAATGTCACCGATTGCTAGAAGAGCAGCACCAGGACCCTCATTACCAAGGAAAGGAGTTGCTCTCGCCATATTTGAACCAACAGTTACAGCCCAGATTGCTAATTGATCCCATGGAAGTAAATATCCTGTAAATGAGAGTAACATCGTTAGTACCATTAATATAACACCAATACCCCAATTAAATTCTCTAGGAGGCTTGTAAGACCCAGTCATAAATACTCTTACCATATGAAGCCACACAATTAAAACCATTGAATGAGCTGCCCAGCGGTGCAATTCTCTCATTATACCTAATGGGACTTGCTCAGATAAATCAATTATATCAGTGAATGCATATTCTACTGTGGGCCGGTAATAAAACATAAGTAATATGCCGGTTATTGTTAGATTAACAAAAAGGAAGAAGGATAATCCACCCATGCACCAGGTATACCCAACTTTAACAGCATGCTTAGGCAGACGGGCAGGATGCAAGTGAAGGAAAACGCTGCCAAGAATTGCGTGCATACGTTGCCTTCTTGTTCGAGGAATACCAGATCTTATGATGGACTTCCAAACCTGGGACTCTTCCATTTTTTCTAATAATGATTTGTCGTTTTTATCACTCATTTCTAAACCTTTAAGAAAGAATCTTTATTCTCCCATTCACCTTTTTCCCATTTATAACTTTTAGTTTTATCAACAAGAATTTGACCATCATCAGCAACCCCTATTTTAAATCTCTCAAGAGGACGCGGAGCTGGACCTTCAAAATGTATTCCAGTCATTCTAAAGCCACTTCCATGACAAGGGCATTTAAATTTATTATCAGTAGCTAACCAATTTGGCGTGCAACCCAAATGAGTACATACTGTAGAAAGCGCAAAGATTGATTCATCATCTCTAACAATCCAAGCGTTAAAATCTTTTTTATAACTAATGTCTACGGAGTTTGGAGCAAACTTATCTGGAAAACCTATTTTAAAAGATTGAGGTGGCTCAAAAAGTACATTTGGAAAGAGATAGCGAAGGATAATTGTAAAAAACCCCCCAGTAACTCCCGCAAAACCTATCCAGCCAACAGCAAGCCAGCTAAAAAAACTACGCCTTTCCATTGTTGTCTTACGCCCCTTACTAACAGCACCTACCGCCGCCCTAGGTGCAATATTATTTTTAGGCTCACTCATAATTAATTGGTTCCATTACTATAATTATTTTTCAAAGCTTTAATTGCAGCATCTCTAATTTTGAGATCTGCGTCATTTTTAGATAAAGAAATTAAATCATCTTCGAACCTTTTATCAAATAAAATTGAAGCTGTTTTTATTGCAACCATCAGAACCTTTTTCTGCTCAACAGGATCAATCTGACTAAATTTATTTAAATACTCACGGTCTAAAAGGCCTTCAATTATATACGCGCCGCTATTATTCCCCATTTTAGCTAAAGCGATTGCGGCATCCCATCGAATATTTGCCTCCTCGTCTTCGAGCAAATTTTCTAAGAAAGGAATTGCCTTACTATCTCCAATCATTCCTAACGATATTGTAGCTGACAATCTTTCAGTTTCAGTATCCGTAGATTGAATCAATTTATTAATAGGATCAACGGCAGGACCATACTGAATCATACCAAGTGCTTGAACAGCCGCAATTCTCGTTTCAATACTTTCATCTTTTAATCCCAATATCAAATTCTGTCCAAATATTGTATCTTGTGTTGCTCCCATGGCCATTGCTAAATAAGACCTAACCAACGGGTCATCATGGATAGACCTTGTGTAAGCCGAAGAAAGCTGGTCCTTAAAAGAAGCGGATAATGGTTCTTTATCAGGATTATTTAGAACCTTGGCAAGCTCAAATGCTGACTGCCATCTTTTAGATGCAGATCCAATTTTTACTTGATTTAATAATTTCTCAACATCGTTTGTTTCGTAAGTAACAAATTTGAATAGCAAAAAAAATACCGCTCCAAAAACAGCAATCATAAAAGGTATCAAGAAGAAAGAATAAAAGAGGACATATATCCTGCTGTTTTCGCTCTTCTTTTGTTGATCTGTTTTTAATTCATCCATTTTAAATATTACTTAGAAATACTAAAAAAACTCAATAGTCTAATCTTATTTTTTATCTTTCAGTTCGTCGAGATCTTTACGGAGGATATCAAACTTTTTAACCAATCTCCTTTGGATTTTTTTCAACTTAAAAACTTCTGAAATAAGGAGCATCGAAAATATTAAAATTAGGATCGATATTATTGGTAGAGAGCCATTCGTGCTAATCATTTTTTATCTTCTTCTTCTTTAAGCTGACGACCTAACAAAAGTGGGAAAAAAAATAAAATGATAATACTTACTAATAAAAGTCCGACTGCCCATTCAAGATTTTGCTGCAACCAAGTCATTGTAAACCAATCAAAATTCAATTTTTAGAGCACCCATGTGACTAGAGATACATAAAGAATAAGTAGTAATGTACAAATTACAAGTGAAAAAAGTTGCGAGAAAGACATGCGATAATACTTTTCGTTATCCATAACTATTATTTCTTCCTCTTTTCCTTTACAATTGCAGCTTTTATTTTTCCTCTCAAAACCCTGCTCTCTAAAGCATTGATTTCTTCCATATCTCCTCCCACACCGGCAGCAACAAGTCTTTCGATCATTTCATCTTCACTTTCTGATTTTTTATCATTAGCAGGAGTATTTTTTGATAATGAACTATCTGGCATTGGAGGTCTATCAGCAGTGCCTCGCTTAATTTTAACTAACAGAGCTTTGGCCTTACCTCTGGTTACTCTGTCCTCAATAGCATTTACCAATTCCATATCACCATCTGCACCTTTATTTACAGCAATAGCAAAAATTTTATCTGGAGAAAGCTCATCAGCCACTGGGACCGGGTTTGATTGAGAAGATGATGATACGTCGGGCATTGAAGGTCTCTCAGCAGAACCGCGCTTAATTTTGACCAATAATGCTTTTGCTTTTCCTCTAGTTACTTTATCCTCAATCGCATTTAACGGGTCATTATCGCCATCTAATGATTTATTTACTACCAACGCTATCGTATGCTCTTGCGTCAGTTCGGTATTACTTTGTGCCGGAGCAGATGCAGCTTGACTCATGTCTGGCATTGCCGGCCTTTCAGCTGAACCTCTTTTAATTTTAACTAAAAATGCTTTAGCTTTACCTCTAGTAACCTTATCAGACAAAGCATTTAAAGGATCATTATCACCATCTAAGGATTTGTTCACAACAAAAGCAATAGTTTGTTCTCTATTAAGTTGAGGTTCTTTTGCTGAACTATCTAAAACGTTAGAACTATCATCCTCTTTTAATTCAACTGTTGGTGTAATTTCGGCGAGTTTTTGTAAAATTTTTGACTTGCCCTTGTTCCAATTAATAAGGGCTAAGAATGATAATGGCCCTTTACTGAATCTATTGCAAATAACAAAAACACCGTTTTTGGATTCTTCAATCTTAAAGGATACGTATTCACTATAAAAAGGATTCATCTTAAAATCGAAACCAAATTCTTTTTCTTTCTCCATTGTGATTATTCTACACCTGAACCAAGGAGCTAGGGTCGCTGGTCTTATTTTGAAATAAGCCCCCGGCTTTAAGGGCAACTTATCAAAAGAAAATTGATGCACATATCGTTCAGAAGTGACGTCTGGGATTGCTCTCTGAATACCATCAAACCAAACATTATATAGTTCCAACGAAGTAATCATTTCCCATACAATCTGTTTACTGCTCAAGAAATGATGTTCGACCTGACTTTCCGCTTGAAAAGGTACCCAAACAGCATAATTGGAACCAACCCCATCATAGGGAACATCTGGAATACTTAAACTGGTTTTTGGTCGATCATAACCCTCAAACGTAATTTCATGAGTTGAATAATATTGAAATTCACCATCGGCGGTTTTGACTAAATATTTTGTTGGATAGTAAAAAATCCTTTGCAACGTGCCTGCCTGCCCTGACTCTTTCACAAAACATGAAGTACCAAGCTCGATTTGATTTAAAGGTTTTGACATTATTTAATTAGATTAATTTTTTATTAATAAAATATTAGTCACAATATTACCATAAAGGTCAATTATAAAACGATAATAAAAGTACTAAGATTTATTAGGCGTTTGGTACATAATTTACAACCTTGATATGCAAAGATATTTTCAGTTTTCAATTTTATCAATGGTATTTACATACCTACTTATTTTTATAGGTGGACTCGTACGAGTGTCTGGCGCGGGAATGGGTTGTCCTGATTGGCCAAGATGTTTTGGAAGATGGATCCCTCCAACCAGCTTAAGTCAATTGCCTGATTACATTGACCCAGAAAAATTTAATTTAGTGCTCGCATGGGTCGAATACCTTAATAGACTTTTTGGCGCTTTAGTAGGTTTCATTATTTTGATAACATTTGTACTAGGTTATCTACATTTTAAACAATCTAAACGTGTTCTGTTATCGATATCTATTGCTTTTTTCTTGACACTTCTTGAAGGTTGGGTTGGAGCTAAGTTGGTTGATACGGTACTTGACCCAATAACAATAACTATTCATTTACTGCTCGCACTGATAATAATTGGGCTCATCATTTACAGCTCTATACAATCATACTATCTCATTGTTGGTAATTTTGAAAAATCCAGTAACTATCACCCTCACTTGAAAAACGTAATAATTGGAATATTAGTTTGCCTTTTTATTGAAATAATAATTGGAACTGAAATTAGAGGTGGCCTTGATATGAGCAGAAAAGATAATCCCCTTATTGAAAGTATTATTTTACTAAAAATGTTAGGACCATTTAAATACATCCATACTATATTAGGATTTTCATTATTAGGCCTTACACTTTACTTAAGAAAAATTGTTTACGATATTAAATTCAGGTCATCACCATTTATGATAAATTCAGTTAACTTTATAATGATATTGATTGTTACTCAAATACTACTTGGAGAATCATTAGTCTTTTTTGATGTGAAGCCGCTCATGCAGTTATTTCATATGTGGTTTTCATCCCTTTTAATTGGATTAGCGGTATCTGTATTTACTTTTTGGAAAATTTCACTGGAACCATGATTAAGAAAAGCTATATCATCTCTCTAGTCACTATAATAAGCTTTCTTGGCATTAGTGCGACTTGGGTTATTTCAAAAGCAAATGATTCTATACACGAACTTCCCGCAATTATAAAAAAAGTCCCTAATTTTTCTATGACCAGCCATACTGGAACGCCGTTCAATCAAGACAGTTTAAAAAATAAAATTTCTATTCTTGATTTCATTTTTACTAGTTGTCCTGGCCCTTGCCCCATTATGTCAACTAACATGCGCACGCTTTATAAACAATATAAACTCCATCCAAATTTGCAATTTATATCGATATCAGTAGACCCAGAATATGATACCCAAGATGTTTTAAAATTATATGCTGATGCCAACGGCGTAAACGATGAACGTTGGAAATTTCTTAGAACAGATATGGAGAGTGTTAAAAAACTGAACAAAGAAGGATTTATGTTCATGTCCGAGAGCTTGCCCGCAGGCCATTCAGTGAAATTTGTATTGATCGATGAAGAAGGGAATATTAGACAGTATTATAATGGAACAGATAAAGGCAGCATATCAATACTTAGAAATCATATAAATTCTTTTTTAAAAACCTTTAGTGAAAATGTATGAAAAGAAAACCACTACAAGCACAAAATCAACTTAGTGCATTTTTTGAGCTGACAAAGCCTAGAATAACCATGCTCATACTTGTTTCTACGGCACTGGGCTACTACCTAGGAAACACGGGAAACACAAATATTATCAATTTCTTTCTAACAATGTTTGGAACTGCACTTTTGTCTGGCGGAGCTGGTGCAATTAACCATTATGTAGAAAGAGACCTTGATAAATTAATGGATAGAACTAAATCTAGACCAATCCCGTCTGGATTAATAATGGCTTCAACTGCACTTTATTTTGGATTGATTCTGTCTATCTTTGGACTATTAATTCTTTGCGTTGCAATAAATTTACTAAGCGGAATACTTGGCCTATTTACTGTATTGTTATATATTTTTGTTTACACTCCACTTAAAAGAATTACATGGCTCAATACCACAATTGGTGCTATTCCAGGAGCGATGCCTGCTTTGGGTGGTTGGGCTGCAGCAGCAAATCAATTAGATCCTAATGCATGGATCCTTTTTTCAATTTTATTTTTATGGCAGCACCCTCATTTTTATGCAATCGCATTAATGTGTAAAAAGGATTATGCAAAAGCAGGATTCAAAATGCTTCCTGTAATTGAAAAAGAAAATTTTAGAACGAATCGGCAAATATTATGGCACGCATTTTTACTAATCCCAGTTTCCCTGTTTTTTGTTGTAACTGGAATTTTAGGTAATTTTTATTTCTGGGGAGCATTGGCATTAGGAATTGCTTATCTAATTTCTGGAGTACCTCTTTTAAGAGATACAACGATTGATAATGCAAAACTGCTATTAAAAACTTCGGTTATTTATCTTCCCGCGCTTTTAATCATAATCTTCATTGATTTAAATAGATAATAATCATGGAAAAAGAAAATTTCTGGTTAAAAATAATTTATATTTTATCCGGTGTTTTAAGTCTCGCAGTAGCCTTTTTGATACTAGGTCCTAGGCCCGAAGGAATGGAAGGTGCTATCGATGTTTCATCTCTCCCATATTTAAACGCTTTTTTAAATTTTATTACAACCATATTGCTCATTATTGGATACGTTTTGATACGACAAAAAAAACGAGAAAAGCATAGAAAAGTAATGCTTTCTGCATTTTTTACCTCCTCATTGTTTCTTGTTAGTTATGTTGTTTATCACTGGTTTAAAAGTGGACCAAAACTATATACAGGTGAACTGACTTTTATCTATTATCCAATTCTTTTAACTCATATTTTATTAGCAATGTCTGTTTTACCTCTGGCAATGATTAGCGTATATAGAGGTATGGTATTGCAAATCCAACAACATAAAAAAATCGCAAGAATTACTTTCCCTATTTGGATGTATGTTTCTATAACAGGAATTATAATATTTATTATGCTGTATACGTAAACACTAAAATAAATATTCCGTACCAATATAATCTAAAATAGCAAGGTTATATCATAAACAAAAAAGCCAAGCAAAAAGCGAGGCTTAATTTTGAAAAGAAATTATTTACTTTACGAGCACCATCTTCTTGGTCTTGCTAAACGCTCCAACTTGGATTCTATAAATATACAACCCCGCAGAAACTGATTGTGCGAGGTCATTTGTAGCATTCCATTGAACTGACTTATACCCTGCTCTTTGTGAACTATTTGTTAGTGTTTTTACAATTCTACCCATCATGTCATAGATTGTAATATTAACTAAGCCATCCTCTGGTAAATCATATCGCAAAGACGTGATAGGATTAAATGGGTTTGGATAGTTTTGATACACAGAAAATGAATTTGGGATTGTATTTTTATTGTTCTCATGGCCTTCTCCATTTATTGATAAACTTGACAAACCACTCCAATTTACTTTTAAAAGATTTTTTCCCAAGGATCCGCTATCTAGCCACATTGGGCCTTGACTATCAGCAATATATGCGTATTCAGAATCTATAAATATACCATCGCCTCTTGATATACCAACTGATGAAGGTATAGTAATAAAATATTCAAGTACACCATTCGTGGTGTAGACATATAAATATTGTTCTCCATTAGTTATCGTTCCGGCAAAAACGAACAAACGATCTTCCGTCAAATCATAAAATAAACCGCTCGGTGAATTTAAAGTTGAAAAAGAATTAATTAACGTAATAGAACAATTTGAAGCTGTTGAACAATTTTCAATATCATTTAATTGTATTTCATGAATTTCTAGATCATCTTGTATACCTACATAGAAGTATCCAGTTTCTGATGAGTAAGTAATAGCTTCTATTCCTTTATCTGTACTAGTTGAAACACCGATATTTGATAAATCCCACTGTTTAGAAATAGAGCAATCGGATAGATTTATTTGGTAGATATAATTGTACTCATCACCGACATATATATAAGTCTCACCATTATCTGGACCAAAAGTCAAACCTTCCATATCTATTTCATGATCTACATCAACACCACTTATAGTTGACGGAACATCAGATGACGAACCATAATAGTTACATAATAATTCGATTTCATCAGTTTCTAAATTTGCCTTTACAATACTTTTAGGGTAATAGCTTGTATAATCACCCTGATTAACTGGATGAACACCATTAACAGAAAAATAAGAATTGCCTTTAACAACTACTCCACTATTCCTAAAAAACATATCGATACCATTGCCGTCACCTTGTGATACAGCATCTGAGTGAGCATTAACATATGAATTAACAACAGTAGGTGTCCATGTTAGTTCAGTCTGAGATAATGAAAATGAATGAAAAATTGAAATTAAAATTAAAACAACAAATTTATAAAAAATATTCATGCGCCGAGGTTCCTTTTTTTAACATATTAAACAGATCTTTTATTCAAGTTAAAAACAAAGCCTCAAATGCATGAGTGGCTCTGTTCTCCACTAAAATTTTCTTATTTCAGAAGTACCATTTTTCGAGTTTGCCTGATCCCTCCTACTTGTATTGTGTAGATATACATTCCAGCGGGCACTGACTTACCAAGACTATTAGTAGCATTCCAATGAATAGATTTGTAACCAGCTTCTTGTTCAGCATTAATTAAAGACTTCACCTCATGACCAAGAACATCATAAATAAAAACACTTACAAATGCTTTATTTGAAAGAGCATAGTTTATACTTGTGGTTGGGTTAAACGGATTTGGATAGTTTTGATAAATTGTAACCTTACTAGGTATTAATTGATCAGAATTAATATTATTCCCTAAAACAGAAGTACCAGAACCACCAACATAACGTTTGATATCATTATCCATAAACTGATTTGTGTTCACATTTAAAAACCCAGGAACATCATTTATCAATCCTTTGAATGCTCCTTTTTGTAAAAAATTATGATTAAAGGTGTGCGTATTTGGACCATTTTGCTGAGTTGTTGTTCCCGAATGAGCATGATAGTGATAGCCATAATCATCATGAGTATGACCACCATATTCATCAAGAGTTTCTGATACTCCATCTAGCTGAGTAGTCCCCTCATCATTTTTTCCAAAAAGTGCGATTCCATCGAATACAAAACCAATTAATGGTGGGTGAGTATGTCCGGCATAATCATTACTGTTGTAAAGATTAATCCCATTACCATTAAAACCGTGACCATCTGCATGATAATGAAAACCCATACCCCTACCAACGTGAATGCCGGTTGAAGTTATTTCTGCAGCTAAAGATGCATAAATCAAAACGTTGTTTGATGAAGGATAAATAATTACCCCATCAACAGCGATACCAGTTGAAGAAAGGCTCGTATAATTATCAACATCCCAATCGGACTGCGAAAGGTTTGCATCTGATCCAAGCGTTCCATAGCTAGTTAGGTCATTATCAAGTAATGTAGAAATAAGACCATAATCTTTTAAAGGGATCTTAACCAATTTTTGTTCAAGTACAGCATTTCTAGTAACCGTTTGCTGATCATAGTTAGTACCTGGTGTTCCGTCTCCCGGGGGCCTAGCAACATCAATTAAAAATTGAGGACCTGAAGGAGCATTATGGGTTGCAATCACCATAAAAGGATGATAAACCCCATCATCATCATAAGCGCTTGTAAAGTAAACATGCTCCACAGTTCTTTCGCCAAGCTTCGCATTATAAAGGTCTACGCTACTAAAGTTATTCTCGAGAAGTGCACTCCTAAAAGCGAGGTATGTTTCTTTTGAATAACGAAGTGACTCGCCCATATTAATTAAATTCTGATCAATAACATTTAATACTGCAGTGGCCGCAGCATCAGCTGTCTCAGAATGGCCAAGTTGATTTTGATAGTCATCATCAACATTATTATAAAATTGGTTTGTTTTGAGAGGGCTATCATCGTAATTCCAGGCAGCAAGATCGCCGGTGTTTTGATCCACTGGATAAGCAGCAAACGAATTTGTCTGCCAAGATGTACTACCAGGATTAAATTCACTAGCTTGATCAACGCCAATATCAATTAAGTCTCGTGCGTTAGCCAACGTCCAGGCTGTCGCCTCAGATTCAACAGACGTCAGCACAACCGTCATATCTGTATTCACCTTAATCCACTGACTTTGGTTCCAGCTATTATCTATTGCAAATGCACTTGTACTTGCATTATATACATATCTTGAAGATGCTTTAACGGTGTAAGAAACAGAAGATTGACCCGCATCCGCTAAAGTAAAAACTAGATAAGCAGAAATACTTTCATTTGGCTGATAAAAAGAAGACTTATCACGAATCGTTAGAGCGCTACCATCTGCATCAATTGCATAGTAAGAAGCAAGTTCAGGATGAATTGTGTAAGTACCAGAAAGACTGTTTGTTGCAAGTGAAGCAGTATTCATATCTAGAATTTGAAACATAGATCGCAGTGCATCTCCATAAGTAGCAGTTCCATCTTTTAAAGAGCTTACATCACCTACAACTAAACTACCTTTGATATCCAAACCAACCTTTAAGCAGTATGATCCGGTATTATCAATCATAATTACATGCGCTCTGTTTTCAACAGCATTCACTGAAACTGGAGTCCACTGCTTTCCAGTCGCATCAGCCATTATATCATTGAATGATTTTGGAGCATAAATATCAGCACCAAAGCACATAGTTAGAAAAGTAAAAATGAATAAGTTTGATTTGATTTTGCACATAATTATCCTTATTTAATAGCTTATTGGTATATGGTTAAATAAGTTATCTTTAATTTTAAAATTAAAAATAACTAGCTTTAAAGCTATTGAGAGTGAGTATCAATAAAAACAATTATTTTCGAAATATTAGCTATTTATATAAAAATGTTCGTCAACTATAAAAATAGGTTTATTAAAAAAATCATCACAAAAAAAGATAGGGAATAATTTTAATCATTATGTCGAGAGACAGTGTAATAGTTTCTCGCACTCAATAAAGGCATTACTAACAAACTCTACCAAATAGTTGGACAAAGCTAATGCGGTTCTCCAAAAATAAAGTGGAGAACCCGTATGAACCATCATATGCCATAATATACCAAACTATGAAATCTAGGTATATAGAAAAAAACCCCACTAAAAGTAAGGTTTCTCGAAAAGTACCGCGGAAAGGGCTCGAACCTTCACGCACAAAGTGCACCAGATCCTAAATCTGGCGTGTCTACGTCGGTAAACTAAGTAATGCAAGTATATACGTAGCAGAAACAGTCATAATTCGGAGTAATTATGGCAACATTATACAAGAACCGTGATGTATGGTACATCACTGCATCCTATGAAAACCAAAGGCTCACTCGAAGTCTTCGTACAAAAAGTAAAAAAGTAGCTCTAAAGCTGAAATCTGGTATAGAGCTTGAATTACTTGAAGAACTGACTGGAGTTTCAAATCGTAAGTTGAATCTACCTTTTGAAGAAGTGGTAAGTAGATATCTTTCATATGACCATAACTGGTCAAAGAGAACCAGAGAACTCAATACTTACATACTTAAAGCATACATCTCAGGTAAAACACTTCCGCCTCATCCTACCACTAAAGCAATACATAGAAGAATGATTAACATTTGTTGGAACTGGGGATTTAAAAATGGATTAGTGAAGAAAGCTCTAAAGCTTGAAGGCGACACTAAAGGTGAATCTAGAAACAGAGTTCTAAGTGATTCTGAACTAAAGACCCTGCTTGATGAAATAGAGGATAATCGCTTCAATCTGTTTGTCAGATTCGCTTACTACACTGGTGCTAGAAGCGGTGAAATACGCTCTATTTCAAGAGAAAACATATTCTCTAATCATATAGTCGCATATGGTAAAAGTGGGAAGAGATTAATCAAACTGAATAACCAAGCTCAGGAGATATTAAGTGGAGTTGATGAGCTCTGGAATTACAGTAAGGACTTCGTATCACACAAGTTCAAGAAAGAAGCCAGAAGGCTTGGTATCCCTGATATTAGGTTCCACGACTTACGTAGAACCTTTGGTTACAATCTAATCAGGCAAGGCAGACCAATCTATGAAGTAAGCAAGCTACTAGGTCATTCATCTGTGACCACAACGGAGCGTCATTATGCTCCTTTACTTGCTACGGAGATAGATGACTTTGTGTTATAGATTAATGGGGGGAGTGTTATGCTCCCCCACAAACAAAAAACCCCACGAATGTGGTCAATAGACAGATTGCGTTATTTATTTTGTCCTGTTAATTTCCATCCAAACCATCCCATCGGTATATAGGCTAAAGATATTTGGACAAAAGCAAACCAATAAGGCATAGTGGACAAAGTAGAAAAGTCCCTAAGCAGAAATAATAAACCTACAAAAATAGATAAAACCAAATGGTGGGA
>JABGWJ010000004.1 GCA_018645565.1 bacterium
AGAAAATATAACCAGCTGTGGAATCAGGTTGCATAATTTGTCCTAAATCAATTATATAATCTGGAGTTGTTACGAGCCTATGAATAATCCGATCTAACGTATCAAAAATAATTAATACACCCAGACTAAAAATCACAGAATATTTCAATGTGTTAATTGATATTCTCTTTATTCGAAAGGCATTTAGGATAGGTTTTTTCTTTATGTTTAAATAATAAATTGGGGGCAATATTATTATTCCCTGTCCAAAAAAAAATGATATATAAAGATATACTTTATTAATTTGATCGGGCGAAGATGCAAAAAGCCCCATGATAATTCCACCAACAAAGAATGCTGAAATAACGGATATTATGACAACGCCGACAACGCCGACAACCCCAACTATATTGCTCATGATAAATTAGCTCCAGGTGATTGATTTTAACTGAATTTACGTTAGTGGGGTTTTATAAAAAAAAGATGATTTTTACTAAAAAAATTAAAATTCAGGTTGTTTTGTCGACTTAGGAAGACTATGTTTAAATACTTACTTAATCATATAAAAATTAACCAGCACTAGTAAAGGGGCTTCTCTGATGAATGCCCCTTTTTTTTATTTTTTTGATATGTCTTTCATTAATATTGAGCCAGCTATTGCAACGTTTAACGATTCTCCGTATCCAACTCTTTTTATTGAAACAATTTTGTTAAATTTTTCTTTTAATGATTCATTAAATCCCTCTGATTCTCCACCAAGGCAAAGTACTATTTTTTTATCATAATCAGATTTTTCAATACAATCTTCACCATTTTGATCTGCCCCAAAAAGCTGATAATTATTTTTAATAAAATCGTCAAAGTTTAAATGTTGATGTATTTTTATATACGCATGAGCTCCCATTGCTGACCTTACAACTTTTGTATTAAAAGGGTCTACACACTCTGCTGATAAACCGACATTTTTAATATTGAACCAGGCAGCGGTTCTGAGTATTGTTCCAAGGTTTCCAGGGTCTTTAACTTTATATAAGTAAAGCCATCTATCTGAATTGAAATCTTCTTTAATATTTATATCTATTTTACAGATACCAATTAATCCAGATGGTGTTTTAGTATCTGATATTGTTTTTAATAATTTGGCTTTAATAATAGTAAGGTCGACCTTTTTTTCATTACATAGATTAAGTAAATCTGTGTTTTGACTAGCTTCAGAATCAGTAATTATTACTTGTTCTAATAGTTCGCTTTTTTGCAAATACTCTTTAAGTGACCTCTTCCCTTCAATTAAGAATAAGTTCTCTTTTAATCTCCCTTTTTTTGTTTTTAAGGATTGAATTTGTTTTAATCTATTAGCGCTAAGCATGGATAGAATTTTATTCAACTTACGTTCAAAAGAAAAAGAAAAAATCTGGCAAAGCTCTTGGCCATATCATCATAAGCCGGTAATTTTGTCTCAATAAATAGAATCACAATTATATAATGAGTAAAAAACTTCCAAATATTGATTCTGATATATCTAGTTGGTATACAGAAGTAGTCACAAAAGCTGGCCTTGCAGATTATGGGCCAGTAAAAGGTACTATGGTTATTAAGCCATATGGATTTCAATTATGGGAAAATGTAAAAGATGTGTTTGATGACATGATTAAGAAAACAGGTCATACCAATGCTTATTTTCCACTTTTAATTCCAAAATCATTCCTTGCAAAAGAAGCGGAACATGTTGAAGGGTTTGCTAAAGAGTGTGCAATAGTAACGCATACTAGACTTAAGTCTGAAAATGGAGAAATAATTGTTGATCCAGATTCTCGCTTAGATGAAGAAGTAATTATAAGGCCAACTTCAGAAACAGTTATTTGGTCGATGTACAAAAAATGGATACAATCTTATCGAGATTTGCCGATATTAATAAACCAATGGGCCAATGTTGTAAGGTGGGAAATGAGAACTAGGCTCTTTTTAAGGACAACTGAGTTTTTATGGCAAGAGGGACACACTGCACACCAAACAAAAGAAGAGGCACAGAAAGAAACTTTAGATATCTTAGAATTATATAAAAAATTAGCAGAAGAATATTTAGCAATCCCTGTTTTTACTGGTTTAAAAACTGATGCTGAAAAATTTGCGGGGGCAGATAAAACTTACTGTATTGAAGCTATGATGCTAGATAAAAGAGCATTGCAAGCAGGTACATCTCATAATTTAGGGCAAAATTTTGCTAAAGCTTTTGATGTTAAGTTTCAAACGGATAGTAATAGTGAAGAGTTTGTCTGGGCAACTAGTTGGGGTATCAGTACTCGCCTTATAGGTGGCGTAATTTTAGCCCATGGAGATAAAAATGGTTTAAGAATGCCTCCTAAAATTGCACCAATCCAAACAGTATTGATTCCTATTTTTAGAAGCGAAGATCAAAAAGATGAGATAAAAAAATATATCAACCCCTTAGAAGAAGAGTTGAAATCTATAGGGATTCGATATTTTATTGACTGGAGCGACTCTTCTCCAGGATTTAAATTTAATGAATGGGAATTAAAAGGAGTCCCGGTTCGAATTGAGATTGGTCCAAGAGATGTAGAGTCAAAAAAATTAGTTATGGCACGTAGAGATAATGGAGAAAAATTTTCTATATCTAAAAATGAATTAAGTATTAAAATAAAAACTATACTTGAAGAAATACAAAATAATTTATTTAATCAAGCAAAAGAATTCAGAAATAAAAACACACATGATGTCAAAACTTATGATGAATTTAAAAATATAATAAATAACGGTGGATTCGTTAGATGCGGATGGGATGG
This sequence comes from bacterium, assembly GCA_018645565.1. Taxonomy (GTDB): domain Bacteria; phylum Fidelibacterota; class Marinisomatia; order Marinisomatales; family UBA1611; genus TMED80. The sequence goes on from JABGWJ010000004.1 coordinate 2,781, forward strand.
CGATTCAGAAACTGAATTAAAAATTAAAGAAGAAACAAAAGCAACAATTAGGTGTATTCCTTTTAATGAAGACCCTAAGGGGTTAAAGTGCGTTTACTCAGGTAAAAAAGCAAAACACGAAGTCATCTATGCTAAGGCCTACTGATCCTGTTAAGTCTAGATGATTGTCAGTTCCCCGGCGATTGTATTAAAAACATTTTCTTACGGCGAAACAAGCCTTATTTCAAGATGTTTTACTAAGGACAAAGGTAAAGTTTCATTTATTATTAAAGGGGCAAAATCAAAAAAGAATTTAATTGCTCCTTATTTTCAACCACTTAGTTACATTAATATTATTTTCAATGAAAATGAAAAAAGGGAATTACAGATTGTTTCGAAAGTATCTTTTGAAAAAATATGGACAAAAATTCCGTTATCTCTAAAAAAAATGACTCTTTCACAATCTATCCTTGAAATATCTGATTTTACATTAGAAAAAAATGACCCATACCCAAGATTGTTTAAAATATTAGTTGAAACATTTAAGCATTTTGAAACAAGTAGTCTTGATGAAAATATTTGTTTTTGGCATTATGAAACTAAGTTGCTATCTGAGATGGGTTTTTTGATTGACATGGAAGATAAAAATATAAATGAAGAAGGTTTAGTTTCTTTAGAAAAAACAGATAATAGTTTTCAAGTGTTATCAAAGTTAATTGAGGGTAATGTGTTTGATATTGATTTTGATAATATTTCAACAATAGATAAAAAAAACATTTCAAATTTTTTATATCAAAAATTATGTTATTATTTTGATGGGTTTGAAAGATTGAAGTCTTTTAGAGTAATTAAAGATATTTTCTATAAAGGGTAGTTTATATTTTTATACAGATTATCTTTGGTTTATTATATTATATTTAAACGATTTTATGAAATATAGATTACATTTTAACCCCGGAGAGACTGCTTACAAGCCTCAAATATTTACAGAAGCGATAAAAATATTAATTTCCATTAATTTTGTTATTTATGTGCTCCAGTCTTTAGCGGGAAAAGAAGATATTTTTTTTAGATTGTTTGGACTTGTTCCAAACGTTTTTATTTCTGAACTAATGCTCTGGCAACCATTCACATATATGTTTTTTCATGCACCCTATTATTCAAGTGTTGGGATATCTCACATATTATTAAATATGTTAGGGTTATGGGTTTTTGGAAGAGAATTAGAGCAGGCGTGGGGTAAAAGTAAATTTTTAAAGTATTATTTTTTAACTGGCATCGGTTCAGGGCTAATTACATATTTATTTCAAATAAACTCTGATAATCCAGTTATCGGTGCAAGCGGAGCTGTTTATGGTATATTATTAGCCTATGGTATATCATTTCCGAACAGGATGCTTTACATTTGGGGTTTAATTCCTGTTCGCTCAATTTGGCTGGTTGTTATTATGGGTTCTATTGCTTTTTTTGGATTATTAGGCAGAGCCGATGGGATTAGTCATGTAACTCATATTTCAGGAATGCTCATTGGGTACATACTTCTTAAAAAGAAGTGGCAACTTGCAGATATTATATTTGCAATGAGAAAAAAGACAGTTGAATTTCAAGTACAGAGAAAAGAAGATAGAGCTTTAAAGAAAAAATATATTAATAGAGATATTGATATAATTCTAGAAAAAATAAAAGAGGTTGGTTTTAGTGGACTATCAAATGAAGAGCAAAGTAAATTATATGAGGCCAGTAAGAACTTGTCAAAAAGCGGACAAAGAGACTGAGTTTTTAGATTTAAACAAGCGAGATAAGAGATGAAATCACAATTTGATTTTGGTACAATTATAGGATTAGTAGCTGGGATAATATGCATTTTTGTTACAATGATCTGGCCAGAAGTTGATCGCGGTGAGATGATTTTAACAACAGATGGCGGATGGAGGTTTGAGCAGCTATCTTGGTTTTATCAGCCGCAAGCTGTTTTTATTGTTCTTGGAGGTGTTATTTCTGCTACCTTAGTTAATTATCCTATTAAGGCTGTCATTAATATGGGTAATGTTTTTAAAAATGTTATTTTATCTGAAAAATTTGATTTTGCATCTACAATTGATAAAATTGTAGTTCTTGCTGAAAAAGCGCGGAAAGATGGCTTATTGTCTTTAGAGAGCGATTTAAATGATATAGATAGCGTTTTTTTAAGAAATGGTGTTGAGTTAGCTATTAATGAAAGAGACACTAATAGACTAAGAACTTTTCTTACAATGGATTTAAATAATATATCAACTCGACATGTTAGTGCACAGGAAATTATATTGTACATGGCGGCTTACGCTCCGGCATTTGGAATGCTTGGTACGGTATTAGGGTTAATTATTATGATGAATAAATTTCAAATGTCTGGAGAAACATCATCTGTTGATTTTAATGTCGCAGATCAATTTCAGTCTCTTTTAGTAGGGATGGGGACAGCCTTGATTACCACTTTTTATGGCGTGTTTTTAGCAAATATGGTTTTTTTACCTTTAGGGGGGAAATTAAAACGACGATCTGAAAATGAAATAATGTTAAAAAACATAGTTTTAGAAGGTATCATAAGTATTCATGGGAGAGAACATCCAGTTTTAATTAAAGAAAAACTGATGACTTTTGTAGCTATGTCTGAAAGAAAAACTCTTGAAACCAAAAAAGAATAATATTGCAAAACCAGAAAATATCACAAGAGTTAGCTAGAGCTAAAACCACTGCCTGGGCATTAACATTTGCCGATTTAACAACCTTATTGCTAACGTTTTTTGTTTTATTACTTGTAATCTTAAATGATGCTGAAGCTCATGTTGATCGATTAGTGAATATTATTTTAGATGAGACCGAGAAAGAACTAAGAACACTTCAACAAAATAATTTAGTAGAAATTGAAAGAGTCACTAAGGGTATAAAAATTACTCTTACTGGTTCTAAATTATTTAAATCTTTGTCTGCAGATTTAAATCCAGAGGCAGATCCAATATTAGTTCAAATTGGTGGACTAATTCGGACATCTACATTAATGAACATATACAAACAAAAACGTTGGAAGCCACTTCTAAGCAGAATTAGTGCAGGGCAAGACACTTTAAATATTGAAATAAGAGCAGAAGGACATACAGATGATAAACCAATACCTATGAACTCTAAGTTTAGAAATAATTGGGAATTAAGTTCTGCTAGAGCTTTGAATTTAGTTCAAAGACTGAGTGAACTTGCAGAAATGGATCAGCACTATTTTTCTGCTCTCGGTTATGGTGAGTTTCGTCCAAAAATCAGTCTACGTAATATTAAAAATAGAGCTGAAATAGAAGAAGCGAGGGCTCAAAACAGAAGAGTTGAAATATATTTTGATGCATTTATTAGGTCGAAAAATGAGAGTATCAAAAATCTTTAATAAGAGCATATCGTGCTTTTTGCTTTTTTGTTTTTGTTCTCATTTTAATATTCAGGCTCAAATACAGAGTAGCACCACTAATAACAATCAAACTCAAGACTGGATTTTTGGTGATGGGCCAGAGCCGAAATGGGTTATTGAACTTTTGCACGGTGCTTACCAAAATGTAAAAGAGGATAATAGTTTTATTTTAAAAGTTCCGATTGCGGGTTCAGGTATTAATTATTCTGCTTCTGTTGATGGGAATGCTCAAATAAAACAGGATGGTGACTATCTAATTATTACTCCAGAAAAAGATTACCACGGTACAATATTAGTTAATCTTAATTTAGATATGAGTTTTATATTGAATGTCCAGTCTGTAAACGATAAGCCTTCTTTGTCTATTACAGATAATAAAACAATAAAAGAAGATGAGATCTTTAGGACTGAGTTATCTGCAAAAGATGCTGAAGGAGACGAATTAACTTATGGCGCTACTGCTGATAATGGCGCTACTGCTAAAATCATCAAAAACAATTTAACCATTATACCTCAAAAAAATTATTATGGTCCTATAAATGTTAATCTTGCTGTTTCTGATGGTAAGTCTACCGATGAATCTAGTTTTATATTAAATGTTGAACCAATAAACGATGCACCAGTTTTAGAATCTATTTTATCTAAAACTATGGGGAATAGAAATTATGTTGATCTTTTAATGTCTGGATCAGATATTGATGGCGATAAGTTGACATACTCGGTCACTGGGGGTGACGGTGTCGATTTTGATGTAGAAAAAAACAAAATAGTGGTAAAACCTAAGAAGGATTATCGTGGATCTACTGCAATTAAACTCACAACCTCAGATGGTAAAAGTAGTGTGGATACTAGTTTTACGCTTATTAACCCCCTGCCTGGCTTGTCTGCTTTCGCGCCTCAATCAATGCTAGAAGATGAAATACTAACTATCGTTTTAAATACAATAGATGCTGAGTCAGACCCGTTTAGTTACAGAGTTAGACAGACTGAAAATGCAAATATAGAGATTAATGATAATGAGTTAAGTATCATTCCAGATAAAGACTATTTTGGAGAGTTGATTTTAAACTTAAACATTTCAGATGGTGCAGACTCTACTGATTTTAGTTTTAATGTTAATGTATTACCGCAGCCTGATTTTCCAATTGCTTATGCGGGGAAGGATACAATAATAAGCAATGGCTGTAATTCTAGTTTATTATTAGACGGAAGCAAATCTTATGATGTGGATAATGATATAGCTACCTACAAATGGACATTACTAAATGATAGCAGCATTGTCCTTAATAGTAAAAAGGGAATGTATAAATTTAAAAATTTTAAAAAAGATGTATATCAAAATATTCTACTGACTGTTTCTGATAGCAAAGGACTAAAAGCATATGATACAATAAATGTAAACATAATAGACGACGAAGCTCCCTTAGCAAATGCCGGAGATGATTTTATTGCACCATTTGATAAATTTGTAAGGCTCGATGGATCAAGGTCGGCTGACGATGATAGTGAAATTATATATTTTTGGAGCATATTGTCTGGAGATGTCTCTTTTAGTAAAGTTGAGAGAATAAAAAGAGAACCTGTTTTCAAATATCCTTCAGAAATTACTAAGCCCAAGAATTTTACTGCATTACTAAAGGTTCAAGATGCAAATTCCTTTTGCTTCTCGGCTGACACAGTTCTTATAACTTGTTTGCCTAATGTTGATATGGCAGATAGTACGGTTAAATATGAGATTGTCAGAGCAAGTAAAAAAGATAATAGAGTATTTATTGATTTAAATGTGACAAACAAGCAATTCTGGCCATTTGATTTTGCAGCGTTTACGTTAATTTCTGTCAAAAACGAAGAAAATAAGCTTGGTCAAATTGACCCTTACAGAGGAAAAAATACGGTAAAATATGGAATAGAAAACGAAGAAAAAGTTGGGGTAGAATTAGTTTATAATTTTGATTCTCCACCGCAAGAGGTAAGCATAGTTTGCAAGTCAAATATGGCATTGACTGCAGACACTGTATTTTTTAAGCAAAGTTTTTAATTATCAATAACCTTGAATATTTTTTCTCCCGGTTTTACCATTTTATATTTTTCTCTGGCAATTTTTTCGATATAGTTTAAATCGTTTTCTATTTTATTTTTTTCATTTTTTAGTGTTTCTCGTTCTGCTCGTAAGTTTGCAATTTTATTCTGAATCAACTTTCGCTCATTTTTTATTTTATAAAGTTTTAGTAATCCATGGTCACCAAAAACAAATATAATTACCAAACTAAGACCTATTAAAAATACTAAACCTTGAAAAAATTGTTTTTGAAAAATAGTTATAGATTTAGGTTGTGATCTTTTAGTATTTCTTTTTGAAAAGGTTCTCCTCATTCACTTTTACCAAGGCATTCCATTGAGGGGAAAGAGGACGAACCCTTTAATTCTTCTTCAATTCTTAGTAACTGATTATATTTAGCGACTCTATCGCTTCTAGATATAGATCCAGTTTTTATTTGGCCCATTCCCATTGCAACTGAAAAATCAGCTATGAAAGTATCTTCCGTTTCGCCCGACCTATGTGAAACAACAGCTCCATAACCGACTTTCTTAGCGAGATTCACAGCTTGGATTGTCTCTGAGACAGTCCCAATTTGATTTAACTTGATTAATATTGAATTCATTGATTTTTGATCAATCGCTTTCTGTAGCCTCGTTATATTTGTTACAGTTAAGTCATCTCCTACAATTTGAATGCTTTTGCCGAGTTTTTTATTGAGTTTTGTCCATCCTTCCCAATCGTTCTCATCTAATCCGTCTTCAATTGATACTATTGGATATTTTTTAACTAAAGAAGCTAGATATTCGACCATTTCATCAGAGGAGAATGCTTTATTTTCTGAATTTAAATTGTATTTTCCATCGTTAAATAATTCACTTGCGGCCACATCTAGGGCAATAAAAACTTCTTCTCCGGGCTTGTACCCTGCTTTTTCAATTGAGTTTAATATTATATCTATCGCTTCTTCATTCGATTTAAGGTTTGGTGCAAAACCACCCTCGTCTCCAACTGCAGTATTTAACCCTTTTTTATGGAGCTCTGATTTTAGACTGTGAAAAATTTCTGTTCCAATACGAAGAGCGTGTGAAAATGAACTAGCACCAAAAGGGAATATCATAAATTCTTGAATATCTACTGTATTATTTGCATGGCTCCCACCATTTAAAATATTCATCATAGGAACAGGCATTTTAAAATTATCACTTACGCCAAGGTACTTATATAGAGGAATATTTTTATCATTTGATGCTGCCCTAACTGAAGCAAGTGAAACGCCAAGAATTGCGTTTGCGCCTAAAACAGATTTATTATCAGTACCATCCAGTTCGATCATAACTTTATCAATTTTTGATTGATCGTTAATGTCTTGTCCTTTTAATACTCTATTAATTTTGTCATTTACATTATGGACAGCTTTTAATACGCCTTTTCCATTATATCTACTTTTATCACCATCTCTCAATTCGACTGCTTCGAACTTGCCTGTTGATGCGCCAGAAGGGACAGCCGCTCTACCAGAAATTCCGTTTTCTAAAAAAACGTCAACTTCTACAGTCGGATTACCTCTAGAGTCTAATATTTCTCTAGCACTAATATTTTTTATATTTGATTTCATAAATTAATCCATGATTTTGATTGTTTAAAATTAAATTTGACTAACTTTGAGAAACAACCAATATAAACTTGCATTTCAGAGCAGGAACTTTTAATCTGCTATTCTGTTAAAATGATTCATGATTAAAGTTAAAAAGTTATTAAAAAGTAATTTTGCTGTTTGGGACACTTTTGTTCTTAGGGCAAATAATGGAACAATTTTTCATTTAAGGGATTTCCTCAACTATCATCCCAAAAATAGGTTTAAAGATTTTAGTTTAGAATTTCACAAAAACAATAGTCTTCTATCTGTTATTCCAGCTGCAGTGGTATTAAAAAATAATAAGAAATTATTTGTTTCTCACCCAGGTGCATCATTTGCTTCTTTTGTAACTAAAGAAGACTTTTCAATTAAAGATTCTTTTGAAGTTGTAGAAAAGCTCATTAAGTACACAAAAAGTGAAGGCTTTGATGGGATTCAGTTGAAAACCCCGCCAGCATTTTATTCTAAAAGAATATCAAACTATATAGAATATGCATTGTTATCAAGCGGGTTTAATTATCTAAATAGGGAAGTAACAAGTACTCTTTTCATTGAGGAAAATGAGGATGCGATATTAAAAAAATTCAAATCATCTCATTCAAGGGCAGTTAGAAAATCACAAAATTTGGGTGTTGAAATAAAAATAACTGATCAGGTAGATGAGTTTTTTTTGATGCTTGAGAAAAATTTAAAAATTAGACATGGTGTTTCTCCGACACATACGATTGACGAACTAAAATTATTAATGAAAATTTTTCCGAATTCAATTAATATTTTTGGTGCTTTTTATAAAAATCAAATGATTGCAGGTGTTTTAAATTTTATTGTTAAGGAAGGTGTCGCATTAGCTTTTTACATTAGTCATAAAAATGATTATCAGGAATTAAGGCCTTTAAATCTTTTGTTTTTCAATGTCTTTAAATGGGCTACTAACCAAAAAATAAAAGTATATGATTTTGGTACTTTTACGGTTAATGGTGTTGCAAATATGGGTTTAGGAAGATTTAAAGAAAATTTTGGAGCTAGCGGCGTATTTAGAGATAGTTTTCAAAAATTATTTTAAATAAATGTCAATAAAAAATCTAGGCAAAGAATCGTTAATCTATGGCACTGGGCACGTACTGGCTAGGCTAGTGACATTTCTTCTTTTACCTATTTACACTCACGTATTTACTCCTGAAGAGTATGGTGTCATTTCTCTTGCTTATGCTTTTATTGGTATTGCTTTAATGGTATATCGATATGGTATGGATACTGCATTAATGAAATATTCAGTGCAATTAAGCGACGATGAAAAAGCAACGCATATTTCAACTATATATTTATTACAATTATTTAGTTCTGCTATTTTTTCAGGATTATTATTTTTAATAAGAAACCACGTATCTGAAATTATTCTAGGTGTGGTAAAGCCAGAATGGATTATAATTTTATCAGGAATTCTTTTCTTGGATAATTTATGGAATCATCATGTCTTATTATTAAGAGCTGAAAACAAACCTTTCCTTTATATATTTTATAGCCTTGGTAATGTTATCCTAACGATGGCTTTCAATATTTTACTCGTTATTAAATGGAACCTGGGCATTGAGGGTGTTTTAATTTCAAACTTGATGGCTTCTGGTTTTATTTTTATTGCTTCCTTGCCAGTTGTGATTAAAAAAATAAAGCTGCTCCACATAAGATCAGAAGTAGCAAAAAACATTTTGAGCTTTGCGCTTCCATTTCTTCCTGCGGGTATTTTTACTATGATTATGGAACTATCTAATCGATATATGCTTGAATGGTTTGAGGGCACTCATGCCGTAGGTTTGTTTTCTGCTGGATACAAACTCGGAATATTTGGATTAATTATCGTTATGGGATTTAATATGGGCTGGACCCCATATTTTTTAAAACGAGTAAAAGAAAAAGATGCTAAATTAGATTTTTCATCAATAGCTTCTTTGTTTTTAGGGTTTTTAGGGTTTGTCGTCGTTCTGGTTTCTTTGTGGTCTTCAGAAATTGTTCGTTTTAATATTAGTACTTATCATTTGATAGGGAGCAATTATTGGGATTCAGAAAAAATTATTCCAATAGTTTTATTGGGGTACTTTTTTTTCGGGACTTATATAATCCAATTGCCTGGAGTTTATTCAAAAAAGATAACAAAGTGGGTACCAATTTTTAGAGCGATTGGGGCCATCACAAACATATTCTTAAATATTCTTCTAATCCCTCAATATGGCATTGTTGGCTCTGCCTGTGCAACTGCAGTAGCTTTTTTATTAATGTCGTTATCAATATATGTAAAACTATATAAAATATATTTTGTTAGATATAATTGGCTTGCACTTTGTTACCCAGTTTTTTTTATAGTACTGACTTTTCTTTCTATTAATACTTTAGGATATCGGTTAGCAATTACTCTTTCGTACTTGTTAGGATGGTATTATCTCGCATTAAATAATGATGAGAGGTTAACAATTAAGAGTCTATTAAGTTGATAGCTGTAATATCATGTTCTCATTTTCCCGATGATGAAAGGATTTATTATAAAGAAATAAAAACATTATCAAAAAGAAAGATTAAAACAGACTATTATACACTATCGAGTGTAAATATCTCTTTATCTGATAAATATATAAATCATATAAACTATAATAATTCAAATTATAGCATAAAACTGTATATTGCTGCTGTCAAGAAAAAACTGTTGGAATCTCCTTCAAAAGTGATTCACATCCATGAACCTGAATTGTTCTCATTGGCAATTTTTGCCAAAAAGTCATTTGGCGCAAAAATTATTTATGATGTCCATGAAGACTATCCTATTATGATCAATACTTTTTCAAGGTGGAACAAGTATATAAAGTATTTAAAAATAAAATTTTGGATTTTTAAAGAAAAGTTATTTTTGCGTTATGTAGATGAAATAATTATTGCGAGTCCCGCCATAACTAATTCTGACTATAAGAATATGGGTTTTGAGTCAGTTTTATTGGAGAACTTTCCATTAAAGTCTTTTATAGATAGTTTAAATATTAAAACTAAAAAAAATAATTCAATTATTTATCATGGGAGCATGGGTCCAGAAAGGGGGATTATCGAGCTCATTAATGCTATGCTTTTTGTAATTAAAGAAGTCCCGGATGCTTCTTTATTATTGATTGGAAGTTTTAGGACCCCGAGCTATAAAAAACAAGTTGTAGATGAAATAGAACGTTTAGGATTAATAAAAAACATTAGTTTAAAAAATCATGTTTTACATAGTGATATTTGGGAAATTCTTGCGAGGCATAAAATTGGAGTAATACCATTCAATGACAACCCTCTTACAAGATACGCTACTCCAACAAAATTATTTGAATTTATGGCAGCAGGATGCCAAATAGTTTGTCCTGATCTTTCCCCAATGAGGAGGTATGATGTTACCGGCGCTAACTTTTTTATTCCAGGTGATATTGTTAGTTTAGGAAACTCAATAATTAATGCAATTAAAAAAGTATCTAATAAAAACATATTAAAAAATCAATTGAAGGTTAAATCTGAATACAATTGGGATAATAATAGCTCTGAATTAATTAATGTTTATGAAAGGTTGTTGTCATAAAAATATTATACATATCTCCTGAAAACACTGTTGGCACAATGAGCCTTTGGAAAAAAGCTCATGAGCTCAATGGTAATGAATGTGATATTATTACTATGTATAGAAACCCTAATCAACCAGACCCGGGGATTTGTTTGAACCTGCCATTAATATCTACAAATTCAAAATATTTAAACCTGAGGCATAAATATTACCAAATTTATAGAGGAGAGTTGGGAGACTACAAAGATAGAGAAGGGTTCCCGCCAATATGGAAAGAAAATTCTATGATTGAAAAAGCATTTTTTAAAATCAGAGATTGGGTTTGGGCTTTTTATATTGAATCTGCAATAAAAAAACACAATCTCTATGATTATGATGTTTATCATTTTGAATGGGGCTTAGATTTTTATAGAGATTGCCGGTTTGCGAAAGAACTTTCAAAGCGTAAAAAGCCTATTGTTTGCACATATCACGGTCAGGACATGCGCACTAGAGGAGTAATGAAAGAATTGGATCAAATTAGTAATTTAAATTTAACTAGTGAAGTTGATTTACTCTACAAACATCCGAATATTGAATATTTATTTTTGCCATATGAAACTGAAAATTATAATTTAATAAAAAAGGTTTCGAACCAGGTTAAAGTATGTCACAGTCCTACAAATAGATATTATAAAGGTAGTGAGGATATTATTAAAATATGTCGTGAGCTAGAGCAAGAAAATATAATTGAATTTTTACTTATTGAAGGCAAATCTCAAGACGAAGTAGTTAAAATGAAAAAAGAGTGTGATATTTATATTGACCAAATTCATAATCGCGGTGGTTGGGGTTATGGTATGAGCTCGGTTGAGGCTCTTTCGATGGGGCTGATATGTATGACAGAGTTAGTTGAAGAATATAGGAAATTCATCCCAGACCATCCTTTCATAGCTATTGATAAAGGCAATCTTAAACAAAAAATAATCCAGTTAACTCAAAATAAAGAAATGTTGTTACATAAAAAAAAGGAAGGGAAAAAGTGGGTTGCAAAATACCATGGCATCAAAAATGTTACTAAAGCTCTTTACACTCATTACGAAAATTTTTTATGGAACAAGTAACTAAAATTGATATTGTAGTTCCTTGTTATAATGTAGAAAATGTAATAGGAAGCTGTATCGAGAGCTTATTAGATCAAACAATTCCACTTAAAGAATACCATTGCATTTTTATAAATGACTATTCCAGCGATAATACACAAAATGTTCTTCAAAAATATAAATCTACAAAAAATATAACAATTATTAATCAAAAGAAAAATTTAGGGTTAGCAGCAACAAGGAATACCGGCATAAAAAAAGGAAATTCAAAAATGGTTGCTTTCTTAGACGGTGACATGACTGTAGAAAAAGATTGGTTAGAATCACTTTTGAGATACTTTAGTAAAAATATTATTGCTGTAATGGGTGATAATATTCCACCAAAAAATTTATCATTAAATCCTGTAGAAAAATATTATTTTGGAAGGTTAAGAGGAGCTCGGCAATATGATGATAATGAAAATATACCGTTGCAATACATGCTCTTTGGCAACGCAATGATAAAGCGCGAGGCGCTAGAAGAAAGTGGGCTTTTTGATGAGAAAATCAATAGGTACGGAGGGGAAGACACAGATTTGTCAGCAAAATTATGGAATATTTACCCGGATAGTTTTGTTTTTTCAAAAAAATCTAATTCCACTCATCATCATAGACGCAATTTAGACGAATTCTGCAAATCGATGGAAATATATGGATCCCAAAATTTACATACTCTAATAAGGCGATATCCTGAGCATAAATCAAAATTCGCAGCAGACTATATTTCCACATTAAAAGGCTATTTTTTATTCAACGCATTATGTAGGACCTTTATAAGAGCCTTGAGTAAAATTTATCCTGCGCAATTAATTATTAGATATTTAGTTGCCGATTCTGTTATTAAAGGTGCTCGAAAAACTAGAAAGTCATATTAAGTGGGAGAAAGTATTTTTAAATATAAATATTGGAAATGCTTCTATTATTTGTAAATTCAGTTCTAGTAAACGGATTGCCCTAAGTAAAAAATAATTTTTACTATGACAATCAATTAAAAACAAATAGAAAATTTTTCTATTTTAATCTTAAAAACCAAACCAAGGAGGTATTGGCATGGCTGATGTAAATGCAACCGTACAAAATGCTGCAGCTGGAATTGTTGGCGTTATTAAAGCGCTCATCGTGCTTTTTGTTTTCGTTAACATTATTTATTCTACTGGATTTGATCCAATAGGCGGAATAGTAGACTTAGTAAATACATTTCTAGATGGCGGTTTCGCTGGTCTGCTTGCTTTGCTGGTCTTTCTCTCGTTTCTAGGATAAATAATCAATTAGGGCCAGGGGCTTTTTTTAATAAGCTCCTGCACGCCTTTTAACAGGAGGAAAATATGCTTAAAGGTGGATTTGAAACCCTTAACGAGTGGCTTGGAATCGCAACTGATTTACTCAAGTCTCTAGTCGTTATTGGAATCGTTGTCGGTATCCTGTTTGATGACTTTTTCGGTGTGATTGAAGGCCTAGGACGAGTGATGGCACAGTTTGGCGACGCGGGGCTAGCAGGATTACTAGCATTGATGATACTCGTTATGTGGTACGAAAAAAAGTAATATGGCTTCAATGCCGTAACATTGCACCTCGGGCAATCGAGGTGCAATTGCTTTTAAATAATTTTTTATATTAAAGCTCCATAGCTTGATTTTTTTTTAACGTAACAATATAATTTCTAATTTTCCTCTCACCTGTGTATAGTATAAATTTATTTGAATAACCTTTTTTTATTAAAAACGCGAACCCTTCTCATATTTTATTAAGGTATTGATTTTTACTATTATTTAATGACAATTATAAAAATAATATCAATAATAACATTTATTACTTCTAGTCTTATTGCGGATATAAAAGTAGTCAATAATTCAATCTCTAAGAGTACTTTAATAAAAACATTAAAAGGTGAAAAAAAAATATATGTATCAACCAGAGATATTGTTTCCTCGCTTTCAGCTCGGTTATATGAAAATTCAGAGCGTAAAAAACTAGTTCTTTACATATTAGGGAAAAAAATTAAAATTTCTGCTGGAACGAGTTTTTTAATTGTTGATGATGTTTCATATCAAATGATTGATCCTGTGCAAGAATATAATGGGGACTTGTACGTGCCTGCTGAAGATTTTTTTGATATTTTACGTATAGTTGCAATCCCGGGATTAACCTTTGATAAGCGCAAAGAATTAATCGAATTCGATGTTGTTAGATATAACGTTAGATCTTTAAAGATTGAACAAAAATCTAATGGCACCATAATTCGTATAAATACACAAAAATCTTTTTCAGATCGTGATATTAGTTCTTTTATAAATAAACATGGGTGGTTTTATTTAACTATTGTAGGTGGTATTGTAGATACTTCTACTTTAAATAAAACAATAACAAGAGGCGTCATAAGAAAAATTGAATCAGATCAGATTAATGAGACAGCACAGATTGCTTTTAAATTGAGGAAAGGTGTTATTAGCCAAGAGTGGTATCAAAATCATGATCCAAATGAAATTGTTATAACTTTACGGACAGCTTTAGATAATAATGTTAAACGTCTTAAAAATGTAAAAGAAAGATGGCATCTTGATACAATTGTTTTGGATGCTGGTCATGGAGGAAAGGACCCAGGGACTAGCGGCAAATATGGTACAAAAGAAAAAGATATCGTTTTAGATATTACCAAAAGAGTTGGCCGGTTACTCGAGAAGAAAACTGGTATTAAAGTAGTTTATACGAGGACTGAAGATATTTTTGTACCATTATGGAAAAGAACTAAAATAGCAAATGAAGCTGGAGGAAAAGTTTTTGTGAGTATTCATATTAATTCAAACCCGAATAGGAAAGTTACTGGGTTCGAAACTTATTTACATTCACATGATAAAACAGCCACTGCAATAGATGTCGCTTCTAGAGAAAATGCTGTTATTGAACTTGAGGATAAAAAGATTAATTATAAGAAACTTTCTATGGAAAGAAAAATAACTGCAACAATGGCAAGTAGCATGTTCTTAAAAGAGAGTGAGGCTTTAGCGGCTATTATCCAGGAAGAGCTTGACAAAAAATTAACTGTTCCTAACCGAGGTGTAAAACAAGCAGGGTTTTACGTTTTATCGGGAGCAAGTATGCCATGCGTTTTAATAGAGGGTGGTTTTGTTTCTAATTCGGGAGAAGAAAAAAACTTAAAATCCCCAAGTTATCGGAAAAAAATTGCAGAGGGTATATATAAAGCCATAATTAAGTTTAAAGCATCTAGAGAAAAAATTCTTGCAGAGGAGTAATCATGGATAAAAGGCCTATAGGTGTTTTCGATTCAGGACTTGGGGGTTTGACCGTTGTAAAAGCATTAAAAAATAATTTACCAAACGAGTCTGTTTTATACTTTGGAGATATTGCGCGTCTTCCTTATGGTGTCAAAAGTAGAGAGTTAATAATCGAATATTCTGTTCAAATAACAGAATTTTTAATCCAAAAAGGAGCGAAGCTAATAATAATTGCTTGCAACACTGCAACAGCAATGGCTCTAAAAGAATTGAGATTACAATTCAAAGAAACTAAAATTATTGGAGTTATTGAGCCAGGTTCACAACAAGCTTATTTAGATACATCTACGAAAAGAATTGGTGTGATTGGAACAGATGCGACAATTAATTCTAGAGCGTATGAGAGTTCTTTATTAAGCATTGATAATAAAATTCATGTTATTTCAAAAGCTTGTCCTCTTTTTGTACCTTTTGTTGAAGAAGGGATGATAACAGGTAGCGCTATAAATTATATTGTAGAGCATTACTTATCAAGTTTTCAGAATGATATTGATACTATGATACTTGGCTGTACTCATTATCCTTTATTAAAGGACGCTATAACCAGATACACAAAAAATATAAAGTTAGTTGACTCTGCATCTGCGACAGCAAAAGAAGCTAATATTATATTAAAAAAATACAATTTAAAAAACACCGCTGAAAAATCATATAGATTAGATTGTTTTGTTACAGATTTACCGATGAAATTTGAAAGACTTGGTAAAACCTTTTTAGGTGAGCCGGTTGGGCATCCTCAATTAGTCAATGACATATAATATAGATTCAATTCTTGAAGAGTTGTATGGTTTACAACGTCTAGGGATAAAAGTTGGTTTAAAACATACAGTTCAATTATTAGATAAAATTGGTAATCCACATAATAAATTAAAATTGATTCATATAGCGGGGACTAACGGAAAAGGTAGTACTTGCTCTATGTTAAGTGATATTTTAATTGAGCATGGTTTAAAAGTGGGTTTATATACATCTCCTCATTTAGTGAGGTTCAATGAAAGAATTCAAGTAAACAGGAATCAAATTTCTGATAATTATATAGCTGAATTTTTCAATAAAAATAGAAAGCATATAATTTCTATAAAATCGACTTTTTTTGAAACAACTACTGCTTTAGCTTTTGATTATTTTAATGCTAAGTCGGTTGATATTGCCATAGTCGAAACAGGCCTTGGTGGCAGGTTAGACTCTACTAATGTTATATCTCCAATTGTCTGTGGAATTTCAGCGATTTCCTTTGATCATACTGAGATTCTGGGCAATACGCTTGAAAAAATATCTAAAGAGAAAGCTGGGATTATAAAGAAAGGGATTCCGGTTGCCACTTTTGAACAAAAAAGTCAAATTTTGCAAGTTATTGATAATACTTGTAGAGAAAAAAATACTAGTTTAGAAATAATTCAAAATGATGAAATAATTATTTCGAAAGTTGATGAAAAAGGAACTCACTTTCATTATTCAGATTTAGATATTGAATTGCCTTTGTTTGGTGATCATCAAGTTCAAAATTGTTCGTTGGCTATTTGTCTTTCAAAATATGCTTTAGGAAGTGCAATAAGCTCTTCAAAAATAAAAACTGCAATTTCAAAATCTATTTGGAAAGGGCGATTAGAAAAAATATCAAACAATAATTTATTTTATGATGTTGCACACAATTATGAAGGTATAAAAGCTATGTTAAATACTATTAACGTTCTTTACCCAGACAAAGAAAAAGCAGGATTGTTTTGTATAAAAAGTGATAAGAATATATCCGCAATATGTAACTTGTTAAAAAATAATTTTAAAAAACTGATTCTTTGCAGCGACAAGGAGGGGTATCTTGTAAAGGTTCCAGATTTACTAAGTATAATGAATGAAAATAATATTGAATGTCTTTCAGTTGACTCTGTAGAAGAAGGGGTTAGTCTTTTAAATGAATATAATAATCCAAATTATCTAAATTTGATTTTTGGAAGCCATTACGTCGCAAGTGAAGTTTATAGCTCAATTGGAAAATACTTTGACAGAACATACAATTAGTGTAATTTTGATAATCTACCACAATCCCCGGTAGAGTTTTAATATACTATTTTAATGAATTATTAGGGAATATTATTTATGGATTTAAGCGAGTTACAGGCTTTACGCATTAAGGAGCTAGCAGAGCTAGCAAAAAAATTAAAAATATCAGACAATATATCTGGTTTAAATAAGCAAGAGTTAACTGTCAAGATATTGGAAGCTCAAGCAGAAAAGGATGGCTCTGTTTCTGCAAAAGGAGTTTTAGAAGTTATGCATGATGGCTATGGGTTTCTCAGGTCCCCAAATTTTAATTATATGCCTGGGCCAGATGACATTTATGTCAGTCCATCGCAGATTAAAAGGTTTCGATTAAAAACTGGTCACAATGTGTCTGGGCAAATCAGACCACCAAAAGCAAAAGAAAGATTTTATGCTTTACTTAGGGTGGAACTAGTGAATGACCAACCAGTCGAAAAACTAAAAGATTGTATTCTATTTGAAAATTTTACACCTCTTTACCCAGAAAAAAGATTTACTCTTGAAACAGATGAAAAAAATATATCTATGAGAATTATGGATTTAGTTTCGCCTATTGGGATGGGTCAGAGAGCTCTCCTTGTAGCCCAGCCTAAGACAGGCAAAACTGTATTATTACAAAAAATTGCAAACGCTATTAGCAAAAATCATCCAGATACAAAAAGAATAGTATTATTAATTGATGAAAGGCCTGAAGAAGTAACGGATATGAAACGTAATGTTGATGCTGAGGTTGTAAGCTCTACGTTTGATGAGCCACCTGAAAGACATGTTTCTGTCTCTGATATGGTATTGCAAAAAGCTAAGCGAATGGTAGAGTTTGGTGACGATGTTGTCATTTTACTCGATAGTATAACGAGGCTTGGAAGAGCGCACAATGCTGTCATTCCTCATAGCGGTAAAATTTTATCAGGCGGGGTAGACTTTAATGCATTAAAAAAGCCTAAACAATTTTTAGGTGCCGCTAGGAACACAGAAGAAGGCGGGAGTCTAACAATTATCGCAACTGCTTTGGTAGACACTGGTAGTCGTGCGGATGAAGTAATTTATGAGGAATTCAAAGGTACTGGGAATATGGAACTAGCTCTTGATAGACATTTAAGTGATAGAAGAATCTATCCTGCGTTTGACATTATAAAGTCTGGTACGAGAAAAGAAGAATTACTGCTTAGTAGAAAAGAATTAGGCAGAATGTGGATTCTTAGGAAATTAGTGAACGGTATGAAGGTCGATGAAGCTATTCAATTTCTAATTGACAGAATAAAAAGAACTAAGTCTAATGATGAATTTTTAGATACAATGAGTCAGTAGTGACCTTTGGTATCTTATATTAATTTGATTTATGGAAATAATTGTATCTGAGTCTATAACTGCTCGTCTAGTTACTGATAAGCCAATCAGGAAGACGCCTTATCAAGTTAAGGGTGTCTTTATGAAACAATTTCCTGATGAAAAAATAGTCCCTTTTCTTGATGGGAGATTGAGGAGTAAATACTTATATCCTCGAGTCCAGGTTAAAATAATTAATGAACAAATTTATATTTTAGGCATAAATGAAGGTGTTCAATCTGTTATATCACTTTTAAAAAATTTAAAATCCTTTAGTTTCGGAGACCTTTTGGTAAATGTTGATGACGCAGAGGTGGAAGAAAATAAAGATTCGGTTTTATTAACAGATAATTTGTTAAGGTATAAGTTTATAACCCCTTGGGTTGCCTTAAATGCAGGTGGGGGTAGTAAATACAAACGCTTGGAGGACAATGAAAAGCCTCTTTTTTTAAACAAGTTGCTTGGTCAAAATCTATTATTTCTATCAAAGGAACTAGGTTTAAACATTTCCACAAAAATATTCACAAAAGTAGAGGTTGAAAGTCTCGAACCTGAGAAAGTAGATGAAAATGGTTGGCAATCATTTAAAGGAGAATTTAAAACAAATTTTATACTGCCTAGTTTTATTGGCTTTGGTAATGGAATAACTAGGGGTTTCGGTTCGATTTTTAGTTTGAATAACTTAAACAACTTAGAGTTTAAAGATTCAAAAGAAGCACCTGAGGATTATGTCAAAGAAGAAATTAATGATGATGATGCTGCAATATCATATGTGACCGTAGATGATGCGCCAATTATCTCCAGAAGAAAGAAAAAGAAAAAGTTTAAAACAAAGAAAAAACCTCCCTACGCTAAGAACCATTCAAGAAAAATTAAATACAAAGAGAAAAATAATAATTCTATTAAACAAGAAGTTGATAGCGATGATGAATCTAGATTTAACTCTGAAGAATATCATAAAAAGCAACATGACTTCTAAGAAGCTTGATAAAAAACATAATTTATGAGTATAGCAGAAAGAGTAAATAAAATAAATCCTTCGTTTACTTTGCAAATGGCGACAAAAGCTGCAGAAATGAGATCTAAGGGCATCGATGTTATAAACTTTTCAGTTGGGGAGCCTGATTTTAACACTCCAAAACACATTCGTGATGCAGCTAAGAAAGCCTTAGATCAGGGTTACACAAAATATACTGCTGGGCCTGGAATGATTGAACTCAGAGAAGCAATTTGTGAAAAACTAAATAGAGAAAATAAAATATCATATGACCCTTCTGATATTCTCGTTTCAAATGGCGAGAAGCAAAGCTTGTATAATGCTTGCCAAGCTATCTTTAATCCTTCAGATAGTGTAATTGTATTCTCACCTTATTGGGTCTCTTTTCCTGAATTTGTAAAAATGGCAGATGCTGAACCGGTTTTAGTAAATACGCTTCCGGAAAGTAATTTTGAACCAGACTTTGAAGACCTTGATGCAAAGATAGATTCTTCTATTAAGGGAGTTATCATTAACTCGCCATCAAATCCTACAGGAGGAGTATGGAGAAATGATGCTATCGTTAAATTATTAAAATTAGCTAAAAAGCATGGTTGGGTTGTAATATCTGATGAGTGTTATGAGAGGTTGGTTTATGATGGTGCATTTACTAGTGCTGAAAAATTAAACCAAACTCATGATATTGGCGCTACGGTTCTAACGTGTATGAGTTTATCTAAAACATACGCAATGACTGGTTGGCGAATAGGTTATAGTGCTGGTCCTAAAGATATTATAAAAGCCATGTCAAAAATTCAAGGCCAGGCCACTTCTTGCGCTAATTCAATAGGGCAAAAAGCAAGTATAGAAGCATTAATTGGTGACCAAACTTGTGTTGAAGATATGAAGAGTTTGTTTCTAAAAAGAAGGGATTTAATTGTAGAGCTTTTGAATGATTTGCCTGGAGTGAAGTGTGCAAACCCAAAGGGAGCATTCTATGTTTTTCCTGATTTCAGTTCTTATTTAAACCAAAAGGTCAATGGCAAATTATTGAAAGATACTTTTGATATTTCAGAGTATATTCTTGATTCTGTAAAGGTAGTTACAGTTCCAGGAGATGGTTTTGGTGCAAGGGGGCATATAAGGTTTTCATATGCAACAAATAGGAAAATAATTCAAGAGGGAATGAATCGTGTTAAAAAAGCCCTCGAAATGATTTAGGAGTAAAAAATGAAAAAAAATATACATCCAGAAAATTACAGACTAGTAGTCTTTAAAGATACATCATGTGATTATTCGTTTTTGACAAAATCTACGATTGAAACGAAAGACACAGTAGTATGGGATGATGGGAATGAATATCCTCTATATAATATTGAAATTTCTAACAAGTCACATCCTTTCTTCACAGGACAACAAAACTTAGTTGACACTGCAGGAAGAATCGAGAAATTCCAAAAGAAATATAGTAAAAAATAGAAAATCTAATTATCAAAATAGCCCAACTAGACACAAGCCCTAGTTGGGCTATTTTTTTATAATGAAAAAATCACTTTTACTTTTAACAATGAAGCCTAGTATCCTTGTTGGTGGGCAAGCAGTTATCGAAGGTGTGATGATGAGAGTTCCAGGTGCGTATTCAACTGCCGTTAGAGACCCGAAGGGGAAGTTAAGATTAAAAAGAAAAAAATTTACTTCAATAACCCAGAGTTCTATATTTTGGTCAAAGCCGATATTTAGAGGTATCGCTTCATTATATGAAGCTATGAAGATGGGGATGTCTACTTTGCAGTGGTCAGCAGATATCAGTTATCCAGAAGAAAGTAAAGATGATAGTAATGTTTCTAAATTTTTAGATACTCTAACTACTTTTATTTCAATTTCCTTAGCAATTTTATTATTTATGGTTTTGCCAATGTGGTTAACAACTCAATTGTTGAACATAGAAAAAGATGCAATCCTTTTTAACCTTTCCTCTGGTGCGTTTCGAATTTTATTTTTCATAATTTATTTATTTTTAATATCAAGAATAAATGATGTTTCAAGATTGTTTCAGTACCATGGTGCTGAACATAAGGTTGTTTATAACTTCGAATCAGGAAAAGATATCTCGATTAAAAATGCACAATCATTTTCAACACTACATCCCCGCTGTGGAACTAGTTTTATGTTTATTGTTTTGCTCTCAGCTATTTTTGTTTTTGCTGTGGTTGACACAATAACTATTTATTTTTTTGGAAAAATTTCTTTATCAATTAGATTACTATCGCATTTACCTTTAATTCCTCTTGTATCTGGGGTTGGTTACGAAATAATAAAAATAACATCTAAAAGCGAAAGCATGATTTTCAGGATTTTAAAGAAGCCTGGTATACTATTACAAAATATTACAACAAGAGAACCTGATGATAAAATGGTCGAAGTTTCTATTGCTGCGATTAAAGATGCATTTGGAGATGAGTATGAAATTTTTCGGGGTAAACAATTTACAGCAGAGGCTATAGAGTGAGAGATAAATTAGAATCAATTATTGATAAATATAATTTTATCCAAGGACAAATGACGGATCAAGAGATTTTATCAAACCCTGAAAAACTAAAAGATCTAGCAAAAGAATATAAACAGCTCGAGCCAGTAGTTTTAATAGGGATTGAGTATATTAAAATTTTAGATCAAATAATTGATTGTGAATCCTTAATTGACTCAGATGACCCCGAGTTAAAAGAAATGGCAATTGAAGATCTAGCTTCAAATAAAAAAACTAAAGCAGATATCGAAGAAGATTTAAAAATTAAATTAATACCTAAGGATCCTTTAGATAATAAAAATATAATTTTAGAAATAAGAGCGGGGACAGGCGGTGATGAAGCTGCATTATTTGCAGCAGATTTATTTCGGATGTATTCTCATTTTTCTGAAAAATATAATTGGGAAAAAGAGCTAATAGCATCAAATGAAATCGGGATTGGTGGTTTCAAAGAAGTAATTATTGGTTTAAAAGGGAAAGGGGCATACGGGATGTTAAAGTACGAAAGTGGAGTCCATCGTGTTCAGCGCGTTCCAGAGACTGAAACTGGAGGAAGAGTCCACACATCTGCAGCTACTGTAGCCGTTTTACCTGAGGCTGAGGAGGTAGATGTTGAAATTAATGATATAGATTTAAAGATTGATACATATAGAGCTAGTGGTGCTGGAGGACAGCATGTGAATAAGACAGAATCTGCTATACGGATCACCCACATTCCTACTGGGCTTGTTGTTACTTGTCAGGATGAGTCATCACAACATAAAAATAGAGCTTCTGCCTTAAAAGTTTTAAGGTCTAGGTTGTTGGCTGACCAAAAACAAAAAGTAGATGCTGAAAGAGCGGCTGAGAGGAAGAGTCTAGTCTCAACAGGAGATAGGTCTGCAAAAATAAGAACATATAATTTTCCACAAGGTAGGATTACAGATCACCGTATAAATTTTACATCTTATAGATTATCAGAGGCTATGAATGGTGAGCTTGAAGAAATTATTGAAAAGCTTAAAGTCGCGGAGCAGCAAGATATTTTATCTTCTGAAATAAGTTAAGAATAGATTTACATATTTGATTGTAAGATATTGAATTCTCCTCAAAAAGTGACTAATAAAATTTGGCGAATAATTGATGTAATTAACTGGGGTGTAAAATATTTTCAAGATAAGTACTTTGAAAATCCAAGATTAGAGATAGAAATATTTTTACAACACATCTTGGGGTATAAGAAAATCGATTTATATATAAATTTCGAAGAGCAAATCTCCAAAAAAAATCTTAAACAATTAAAGGAACTGGTAAAAAGGCGAGTTAAAAATGAGCCAATTCAATATATTACTGGTGTTTCAAATTTTTACGGTAGAAACTTTAGTGTTTGTAAAAGTGTTTTAATTCCTCGCCCTGAAACAGAAATACTTATTAATGTATCTATAGATTATCTTTCATCAAAAAAAAATCCCTTCATAATTGATGTAGGCACTGGCTCCGGCTGTATCGGTATTACTTTAGCAAAAGAACTGCCTTCATCTAATGTAATCGCGATAGATTATTCGCAACAAGCACTTAATATTGCTAAAAAAAATTCTGAATTAATCGGTGTTAAAAATATAGAATTTATAAAACTAGATTTTTTATCCGAAAACCTTAATTATATAGCAGATGCTATAGTTTCTAACCCGCCTTACATTCCTCAAAAAGATATTCAGTTTCTTATGAAAGATGTAAAAGAATTCGAACCCCATAAAGCTCTCACTGATAATGCTGATGGATTAGAATTTTATAGAGTTTTTGCAAATAAGCTTGATGTTATTCTTGAAAAAAGTGGCGCGTTAATTGTCGAAGTAGGGCGAGGACATCATCCAGCGGAGGTGGAAAAAATATTCAAAGGGTTTGGATACAATAATATTGAAATGATAGATGATTATAATAAAGATGTAAGGGTATTAAAAATAATCAAATAATGGGAAAAGTAAGTTCATATATTAAGATTGTTAGGCCTTTAAATGTCATTTCAGGTGCCATAGCTATTTTGTTTTCAGCTCTTATTGTTGAATATAAAGGGTCAATTGAGTTAGTTCTACTACCTATGCTCGTTGTTGTTTTTTTTACAATAGGGGCGAACGTTTTGAACGATTATTATGATTTTGAAGTTGATAAAATTAACAGACCAGATAGAGCAATTATAACTGGAGAAGTGCCTAGAGTACATGCTTTATATATTTCAATTTTTTCGTTCATTATTGGAATATTAATAGCACTTCAATTGAACCAATTATCTCAACTTATTTCGATTGGTATCTCTTTTCCGTTGTTAGTTTTTTATAACGCAAAGCTTAAAAATTATCCCCTTATTGGGAATGTTGTTGTAGCTTTTATTTTGGGTCTTTCTTTCATATATGCAGGGTCTGTATTTAATAACATTGATCCTCTGATGGTGCCTGCCTTTTTAGCCTTTGGGCTAACTCTTATTAGAGAAATTGTAAAAGACATCGCAGATATAAAGGGTGATCAAGCTATCAATTCTAAAACTCTTCCCATTGTTTGGGGTAAGAACAAATCAATAAAACTATGCGCTTTTCTTTCAATAATCTTAGGCATTTGTGCTTTTATATTGTTTATAATTGGATATTATAATTTTTATTATGGTTTATTTCTTATTATGACTGTTGAGATTCCATTAGGAGTAGTTGTAATTTCATTACTAAATAAACCGACTATAGATACAGCTAAAAGAGGGTCAAAATTATTAAAAATTTGTACCCTTGGAGGTTTATTCTCCATTTACATAGGGACAATATAATGACTTCAGAGTTTGTACATCTTCATAATCATTCTGACTATAGCCTTCTTGATGGTGCTCAGCAAGTGCAGCAGCTAGTAAACACTATAGATGACTTAAACATGGATAGTTTAGCTCTTACTGAACATGGTAATATGTTTAGTGTTGTTCCTTTTTATCAAAAAGCAAAAAAGGCAGGAATCAATCCAATTATTGGTTGCGAAACCTATGTGGCTGTTGGTAGCAGGCACGACAAGAAATTACAGCCAGGTGGTGGATGGGGTAATAACCATTTAATACTCCTAGTTCAAAATCAAATAGGTTATGAAAACCTTATGAAATTGGTAACAGCTGGATATCTTGAGGGTTTTTATTATCGGCCTCGAATTGATATGGATCTTTTAGAAAAACATAGTGAAGGACTTGTCTGTCTTTCAGGGTGTTTGAAAGGTGAAATTCCAGAAAAAATGTTAAATGGTGATTACAATGGTGCAAGAGATGCAGCCTTAAAATACTCAGAGATATTTTCTGATCGTTTTTATTTAGAGGTTCAAAATCATGGAATTCCAGAAGAAATAGCCAATATTGAAAACATGAAAAAATTAGCTCATGATCTTTCTCTTCCACTTGTTTGTACTAACGATGCTCATTATTCTAAGAAAGAGCATTCAGAGGCACATGACATTCATATATGCCTTGGGACTGGGAAAAATAGAGACGACCCTAATAGGTTAAGGTACGCAACACCAGAATTTTATTTTAAAACACAAGATGAAATGCATAAGCTTTTCAAAGATGTTCCTGGTGCAATCGAGAATACTAGAAAAATTGAAGAGAGTATAGATTTTAAAATCACTACTGGAGTTTATCATTTACCTAATTTCCCAATTCCTGAAGACGAGAGTGATCCTGATCCAGATATTTATTTGAAAAAACTAGTTATCAAGGGTGTGGAGAAACTATACGCAGATATTACACCAAAGATTAATGATTTGATAGATCATGAATTAAATGTCATCAAAAACATGGGTTTTGCTGGTTATTTTTTAATTACGGCTGATTTTGTACAGTATGCTAAGAATAAAAAAATTCCCGTTGGTCCAGGTAGGGGTTCAGCAGCCGGGAGCTTAGTTTCCTACGCTCTAGGTATTACAGATATAGATCCAATAAAGCACAATTTATTATTTGAGCGATTTCTTAATCCAGATAGAATTAGTATGCCTGATATTGACATTGATTTTTGCATTGAAAGGAGAGGGGAGGTTATTGATTATATTAAAAATCAATACGGTGAAAGATCTGTATCTCAAATAATTACCTTTGGGTCAATGAAAGCAAAACAAGTAATTAGAGATGTCGGAAGAGTAATGGGGTACACTTTCAGTGAAGTGGATCGTTTAGCTAAAGCAATTCCTGATGAATTAAATATAACATTAGAAAGTGCAATTAAAAAAAGCCCTGAATTTAGAAAAATGTCTGAAAATGAGTTTAAGGAATTAATTGAACACTCGCTAATTCTTGAAGGAATGAATAGACATGCTTCAATTCATGCCGCTGGAGTCGTAATCGCTCCAGGTGATTTGACAAACTATGTACCACTTTATAAGTCTTCCTCTGGTGATGTCACAACACAATATGATATGAAAGGACTAGAGGACTTAGGCCTCCTCAAATTAGATTTTCTAGGTCTTCGAAATTTAACTGTAATTAATAAAGCGCTTGATTTGATTGAGTTAAAAGGTGACCGAATTGAAATCGAAAAAGTGTCTATGGAGGAGCCTGAAGTTTATAAATTATTTGCGAATGGATTAACGATTGGTGTTTTTCAATTTGAATCATCAGGCATGCGTGAATTTTTAAAGAAGTTAAAACCTACCGCAATCGGTGACTTGATTGCGATGAATGCTCTTTACAGGCCTGGGCCAATGAATAACATTGATAACTTTATCTCTAGGAAGCAGGGTAATAAAAAAATAGAGTACCCTCACCCCTCCTTGGTTCCAATATTAGAAGAAACTTATGGTATCATTGTTTATCAGGAACAGGTTATGCAGATAGCGCACGACATTGCTGGTTTTTCATTATCTGAGGCAGATATTATGAGACGTGCGATGGGCAAAAAAGATAAAAAATTAATGGATGAACTTTCCTTAAAGTTTGTATCAGGAGCCCAGAAAAATGAAATTTCTAAAAAGAAAGCCGAGGAGATATATGCTTTAATAGAAAAATTCGCACAATATGGGTTCAATAAAAGTCATTCAACAGCTTATGCTTATATAGCATATCAAACGGCATGGCTAAAAACATATCATGCTCCAGAGTTTATGTCTGCTAACCTAACCAGTGAAATGTCTACCATAGATAGAATTGTTACGTTAATTAATGAATGTAAAAAGTTAAAAATTGAAGTTAAATCTCCAGATGTTAATGTATCTTACACTCAATTTTACCCAGTTGATGAGAATACAATCTCTTATGGACTCAATGCAATTAAAAATGTTGGTGAAAAAGCATTGCAAAGTATCATTGAAAATCGAGAAGAAGAGGGCCCTTTTAAATCTATATTTGATTTTTGTTCGAGGATTGATCAACAAAAAGTTAACAAAAGAGTATTAGAAAGCTTGATTAAATCTGGGGCAATGGACTCCTTAGCTGGAACTAGAGCACAGAATTTTGATGCAGTAGATACCGCAATTAAATATGGTCACCAGCTTCAAAACGCAGGCAATAAAAACCAAGTAGACCTTTTTTCTACCGGAGACAATCAAAGCTCGCTCATTAAAGTTCCTGATTTAAAAGATATCGAGGATTGGAATGAAAAAAAATCACTAACTCATGAAAAAGAAGTATTAGGGATGTATGTATCGGGGCATCCTTTATTAGAACACGCTGATGATGTTGAAGAATTTACATCTGTAGACTTTTCAGACAGTCTCACCCTTAAAAAAAATGAAGTTGTTACTGTAGGGGGTATGGTAACAAAAATAACAAAAAAGTATGATAGGCGAAATCGTGCCATGGCATTTTTTGAAATGGATTGTTTTGGCGGAAATGTAGAGGTAATTGCATTTTCAGATTGTTTTGAAAAATATGAAAATTTAATTGAAGAAGACGCAGTTATCTTTATTAATGGGAAAATGGCGGATGATACTAACTTTTCTGATTTAAAAGTAATGGCAGACACAATAGTCTCTGTTGAAAACGCCAGAGAATATTTTTCTAGAAAATTGGTAATTAATCTTAAATCTCAAAATATTTCACCCGAAGATGTTGAAGACCTTTATGAGTTTTCTAAGAGGTATCCAGGGGAATGTAATTTGCTTTTTCACTTGTCGAATCCAAATCCTGCTATTAGCAAACCCGTAACTGTTTTAGCCCATAACATTAAAGTGTCTACAGATAAAAATTTCATTAGACAGTTGCGTGATAAATACGGAAAAGAAAACATTCGGGTAGAATGATTATTGTCGCACAAAGATGCTCAAGTGCTAAAGTATTGATAAATAAAAAGGTTTTTTCAGAGATTAAATCTGGATTATTACTGCTCGTTGGGGTAGAAAAAGGCGATAATCAAAAAGATATTTCTAAGGTAGTTGATAAGATAATAAACCTTAGGGTTTTTGAAGATAATGAGGGTAAAATGAATTTATCAGTTTTAGATATAGCTGGTTCTATATTAGCTGTTAGTCAGTTCACTCTTTGCGCAAATGTTAAAAAAGGGCGACGCCCTAGTTTTGTAAATGCACAATCGCCCGATATAAGTCTTGATTTATATAAAAAATTAACAAATGAATTTCGTTTAAAAGGAGTCAAAACATTGGAAGGCCTTTTTGGAGAGGCAATGAATGTTGAATTAAACAATGATGGCCCTGCAACGTTTATTATTAATTCAAATAAATTATAAATTTTTAATTACTAATAATTATGAACTAATATCAAGGATAATTAATTTATTAGAAATATGAAAAGAAAAATAAGAATTGTCATGGCAAAACCTGGCTTAGATGGTCATGATAGAGGTATCAAAGTATTAGCGGCTGCATATAGGGATGCAGGTATGGAAGTTATTTATTTAGGCTTAAGGCAGACCCCAGAAATGATAGTTTCTGCAGCTCTTCAAGAAGATGCAGATGTTATAGCATTGTCTAGTCTTAATAATGCACATAACACAATATTCCCTCGTATTATAGAATTAATGGAAATGAAGCAGTTAGATAATGTTTTATTAATTGGGGGTGGAATAATACCTAAAAAAGATATTGAGTCTCTTGAAAGTTCAGGAGTGGGTAAATTATATGGACCAGGTACCCCAGTAAAAGAAACAATTGAGTTCATAACAAATTGGGTAAAAAAAAATAGGCGATAAAATGGATCTAAAAAACCAGATAGAACTTGAATTATATTTTGCTGATCATTTTGATACAATATTATTTCCTGTTTTAGCTGATATATATTTAAATCAAGAAGATTACAGAAGAGCTAGAAAAGTTTGCAATATTGGTCTAGGTTATCATGAAAACGACTCCGCAGGCAGGTTTGTTCTCGCTAAGATTGAAAAAGCCGAAGGGAATTTAAAAGACGCTGAAAAAGAATTGAAACATGCTATCAAATATAGTCCAGACCATATAGACGCAGCCATTATGTATTGTGAAATCCAAACTGTATTAGGAAGGTCTCCTTCTCGTTTGCTCACTTCTTGGAAAAAAGTTTTTTTGTTAGACCCCTCAAATCAAACGGCAAAAGAGTTCATTGAAAAAGTAGAGTCATCTAACAAAGAAGATAGTAAAGCCAAGCCTCAAGCAAAAAAGAAGACAAAAAAAACAAACACGTCAAAAACAAAAAGAAAGATAGAAGAATCTACCGATTCTTTAAATGTTAGTGTGAGGCTGGCAACTTTCACGCTAGTAAATGTTTTAAAAAACCAGGCATTGTTTTACCAAGCACTTGAAGTCTTAGATCTTTTAGAACAAAAGGGAGAAGACCCTGATATGATTCGGCTAGAAAGAAACTCTGTAAAAACATTAATTAAAACATCTGAAAAAGAGAATAAAAAATCATGACTGAAAAAATATACTACAAAAGACAAGAAAAATTAAGAAGCGTACTATCAGAACACAGCTTAGACGGATTGTTAATAACTAATCTTACAAATATTAGATATATATGCGGATTTACTGGATCGGCGGGAACCTGCTTAGTGACAGATAAAGGGCAATATTTTATTACAGATGGTAGATACATAGAGCAATCAAAAGAGCAGGTAAAAGGTTTTGACCGTTATATCGATATGGATTCACACTTTTCAATTATCAAAAAAAATAATTTACTAAATTCAAATTTGAAAATTGCTTTTGAAGCAGATCATGTGAACTTTACACTTTATGATTCTATGAAAAAAACATTTAATGGAGTTGACTGGGTTAGTACCCAAATGATTGTTGAAGAGCTTGCTTCTGTAAAAGACAAGACAGAAATAGATGCGTTTAGAGTAGCGGTTGAAATTACTGATAAAGTATATGAAGAAATTCTTCCAATGCTTCGTCCAGGTTTTACTGAAAAACAGGTTGCAAATACTTTGGTGTCAAAATATAGAGAGTATGGTGATGGTGAAGCTTATTCTCCTATTGTAGCCACCGGCCCAAATGGGGCATTGCCGCATGCGATTCCAACAGATCGGGAATTCAAAAAAGGTGACTTCATTGTAATTGATGCGGCTGCAAAATACGCAGGATATCACGCAGATATGACTCGTACTCCTGTAGTTGGAGAGGCAACAGATAAGCATCGTGAAGTTTATGCTATTGTGAAAGAAGCTCAAAAGAGGGGGTGTGAGATTGCAAAAGCAGGCGTTCCTTGCCAGGAGGTTGACGCAGCAACCAGAGACTACATACATGAAATGGGATATGGAGAATATTATACTCATGGAACTGGTCACGGTTTAGGATTGGAAATACATACTTCTCCTCGCTTTTCTCCTACGAGTAAAGAGGTACTTAAAGAGAACAATGTCATGACAATTGAGCCGGGTATATACATTGCTGGTTGGGGTGGAGTTAGAATTGAAGACGATGTTATTATAAATCAAAATGATTGTGAAATTCTTAATAAGACAACTAAAGATTTAGTTGTCTTAGGCTAACTATAGTTTGGGTTTTATATAGAACAATTTTGATTATTATTGTATAAGTAAAAGATAATATAATGACAAATAATGTTACTCTTGAAGAAGAGGTAATGATTGATGGCATCAAAAAATTGTCATCCAAGGATATAAGATTAAAAACTTTTTTACAAAAATTTAGAGTACCTGTTTTACCAATTGAAAAAAATTATTTTTGGTCTCTTTGTAGGTCTGTTATCTATCAACAAATAAGTGGAAAGGCAGCGAAAAAAATATCTGATAGATACCTGTCTTTATTTGATCAAGATGTAAAAATGACACCTGCGGATGTACTGGAAATTGATATTGAAAAAATATACAAGGTAGGTATATCAAGGCAAAAATCTAGCTACATAAAAAACATTGCAGATGCTTTTAGTAATAATATTATTAATGAGAAAAAGATATCTGAATTAGATGATCAAGAAATCATTAAGCAATTAACTAGTATTAAAGGAGTGGGTAGATGGACAGCAGAAATGTTTCTAATTTTTACCCTCAGAAGAACGGATGTGTTTCCAGTAACTGATTTGGGAGTACAAAAAGGGTTCCAAATCTTTTATTCCTTAGATAAATTGCCAACGATAGAAATGATGAATCAAAAATCTGAATCATGGAGACCATATAGGACAATAATGTCCTTGTATCTTTGGTATGCTGTTGAGGGCCCTTTCGAGTGGTAGTAGATAATAAAAACATTAAAGTAATTTTTTTCGATATTGGTGGAGTATTGCTTGAGATACACCCCGATAAAATGTTCCATTGCATATCAAGTACAACAGGTATTCCAGTTGAAGAGGTTAAGTCTTCCTTTCCAGAAAAAAGTCACGATATCTATGAAAAAGGTCAAATGACTAATAAGGAATGGTTCCAGGTTTTTAAAATTGCTTTATCTAATAATTCATATTTAACAGAAAATAAGTTTTGGGAGGCATGGGCAATGATTCTGGGAAAAGAGACAAAAGTGATAGATGTGCTATTGGATTTAAAAAAATATTATAAAGTTTGGCTTCTTTCAAATACAAATCCAAAACATATAAGTGATGAGCTTGATAATAAATATGTATTCCCACATTTGGTTGATGGAACTATTTACTCATACAAAGTTGGGCTAAGAAAGCCAGATAAAGAAATTTATTTAAAAGCGTGTGAGCTTGCTGAGGTAGAACCAAAAGAAAGTGTTTTTATTGATGATTTATCCGAAAATATTTACGGCGCAAAAAAAATTGGATTGAATGGTATTCATTACAAAAGTGTTACGACTCTTAAAAATGAATTAAAATTATTAGGAATAGTTGAATGAAAATTTTATTTACAGTATTTATTATCACTTTAAACTTTTGTTTTTCTCAAGGAGCTTGGATGTTAAGTAATCGTACGCACCCAGAACTTGAATGGGAGACAATAAAGACAAAGAATTTTAATATACACTACCATGATGATATTTACGATATCGCTTTAAAAGGAGCGAATATAGCAGAAAAAGTGAGACCAATTTTGATGAAGCAAGTTGGGTTAGATTCTCTAATAAGACTCGACATTGTTTTCACTTCAGAGGATGAAATAATGAATGGTTTTGCAGTCCCAGCTAATTATACTGTTATATGGGTAGATCAAAATGATGTTGCTGTTTGGAATGAGGGTGAAAAGTGGTTAAGAACAGTCCTTGCTCATGAGCTTCAACATCTTATTTATTTTAACGTTATTAAGTCATGGCTACCGTTCCCAATGAATCAATTGTACGGAGGTGCACCAGGTTGGGTTGTTGAAGGTTTAGCTGAATACTTTACGGAAAAATGGAGACCATTGAGGTTTGATATTTCTCATAAGTACCATACTCTTAAAAACTCATTACATAAAATACAAGATCCACACAATGATGGTTTTTCAAAAGTTCTTTATTTTGCAGATAAATATGGTGATCAAAAACTTGTTCAAATCTTAAATCACAGAGATAGTTTAAAACTATTCAATTTTCCTCAAGCATTTGAAATGCATACGGGAATTACTATTAAGCAGTTTGAAGAAGATTGGCGGAGACAAATGAGTACATATTATTATGGATTGAGATCTCAAAAAGAAACGTATGAGGATGTGGGTAAAACGTATGCATTACCTATGAAAGATGTTTATGGCTTTGATTGGTTCAAGGGAGATTCTACAAAAATTGTAATGGTCGGTAGATTAAATAAAAAGCAGAGAGATTTATCTTTAGTCTTGGCAATTAGAGACACAAGTAAAGAAAGAGCTAGAAGAAAAAATCTTTTAGAAAAAGGAGAAAAAATAACAAAAAAGAACACTAGACAATTATGGAAACTTAAAGAGATTGATTATGGTAGAATTTCAAATTTTGTAAAAGTATCACCTGATGGCTCAAACATCCTTTATTCAAAATATGGATTTGGTGAAAACCAATCACTAACCTGGGATGTTTACTACCATAATATTGAATTAAAAAAGAACGAAAGAATAACAAGGTCTAGAAGAGCTAGTAACGCTTGCTGGTCACCAGATAGTAAAAGCATTGCCTTTGTTGCACATAAAAACAGCTCTTCAAATTTGTATATTACATCAATGAGTGATATTAGTAGTATTAGAAGAGTAACTAATTATTCTGGGGATGTACAAATTGTAACCCCAGCGTGGAGTCCGGATGGTAAAAGCATTGCATTTGCTTTATCAAAAGAAGATGGGAATATGGATATTGTTATTTTTGATCTAGAGCGAAAAGAGCCGACGAGAATAACAAAAGATAAAAACGTTGATTATTTACCAGTTTGGCATCCTAGTGGTAATAAAATAACCTACACTTCACATTCTAATATGACACCTAATTTTTATACAGTTGATATTAAGACATCTAAGGTAATTCAAAATACTAATGTAGGTGGTTTGGTTTCTACCGTGGCATGGAAATTTGATAATTCTGCTATTACTGGTATGACTCTTTCTGATGTTGATTCTGCTAGAGTTGTTGATATCTTTCCAAATCGGTTAGCTATTTCTGATGATATTAAAATGAATCCTAAATTTTCGAGCTGGCAAAATAAAAGACCTGATTATGTAATTCCGAACCTAGACTCAATCCCAGATCCAGTGGATAATTTGAAACCAATAAAATATTCTTCACTTTCAAACATAAAGCACTTTGCAACGATTATAATTCCCGATATTACTGGATTAGTCTATAATGGTGCTTATGCTGATGCAACTGGGCGAGAGATATTTCAATCATTTGTTTTTAGTGATTGGGAAAATATCGCCGGTGGGTTTGGTTATTTAAATGCAACCGGAAAACTAATAGGTGGTTTTTGGGGTTTTAATTATTACAAAGATATATTTTTTAAAGAAAGAGCATATAATAAAGACAAGGGTTCTTTAGTCGAATTTTATAATGGAGTTGAATTGTTTGGTTATCAGAATTATAATTTTGGTAGAAGGATTTCGAGCAATCATAATTTAAAATATTCATTAACATTTTTTAATCGGGGAATAACATATCAGCCTGATAGTTTAGATGTTTTTCAAGAACTTGTTCCACAAAGGGGAGAAGAAGGTGCTTTTTCTCTTTCATATACATTCGTGAATAAAAGGCCAGAACTGAATAATATTTTAATGCCTCGGAATGGATATGGTCTAAAACTATCCACCAAGTTCATCGATGAAAAAATTTGGGGGGATTTTACCTATAATCATTACGAATTAGATTCTTATTTAAATCAAAAAGTTGGTCCATTTACTTTTTATTCTAGAGCAAGGTATGAAAATATTTCAGGATCCCCTCCTAATCAAGAGACAACGGGTTTAGTTGATATTCCAACTAATTATCTTGCTGGGCAGATCATTCTTGGTAAAGAGCATATGAGTCCTCGAGGATATACTGGCTCTATTTTGGGGAGTAGCGCTTTTATTGGCACATCAGAATTTAGAAGCCCTTTAATTAATTTAAATATTATCCAAATTTTAAAAATTATTAAAGCTGGTAAAATATCATTTTCTATAATATCTGATTATGGAAAAGTTTGGGGGTCTGAGAATGAAGATTGGGTAGTTACGGCAGGCATAGAAAGTAGAATTTCATTACTAATTGGAAATTTTCCGCTTTTAGTTTATAGTGCAGGAATTGCACAAACGAGCAATGATTGGTCAAAAAACCCAGATGCTAAAAATGTAGATCCTTACTTTAGATTAGCTTTAGTTAACCCTTTTTAATTCAGTAGCCCTTTTCGGTTTATCGAAATATATATGGTTATTGGATCGATTCTAAATCGATTGCTACTCTCTGTATATACTTCTCTATCAATACCGATTACAGTACTCCAGGTTTCATTTATTAGAAATTGAAATTCTACTATTGTTTGAAATCTAGATAGATTAAATAAAACAACCTCAGATATTTGATGGTAGTATTCAAGTTCTGCTTTGGTTTTGAATTTGCTAAAATCTCTATCAATTGTAATGGCGCTTTTTAGGTATGTTGTTTTTTCATCACTTTCTATGAAATCTGATTTATCATATGCCCAACCAATTTCTGAAGTAATATTTCCCTGAATTTCATCTTTAATAAGAGCGCCAAGGCCTTGATTAAAATGATATCTTAAATTTTCTCCAGACTTATGA